>NZ_CAMKRR010000001.1 GCF_946415235.1 uncultured Ruminococcus sp.
TGAAAAATGCTGTGTTTGCTGTGTAAGGTGTGTATTTGCCGATTCTGCGTTGGTTATTTTACACAGCAATACACAGCAATACACAGCGCTTACACAGCAACGGAACAGCAGGTGTGTAAAAAGCTCCGCGATATATAGCCTTTTACACAGCATACACAGCAAACACACCGATTTTGAAATCCATTTCAGTTTTTTCGGAAAGGGAAAAATCAAAATTTCCGAAAAAGTTATCAGGCACTGAAGTGCATTTTGGAAGGGAGCAAGCATAGCCTTTGTAAAGACACTTCGGCGGTTTCTGAAGAAACTGTACTTGCTCTTTTGAAGGAGAGCAAGCAACGCCTGTGTCATTACACTTTCGATTTTACAAGAAAAATCTCATCAAAGGCAGCAGACATTACTGGGAGATTCCCAGACCCTTTTCGATGATGTTTATGATATTTTTCAAGGAGGGAAGATATGGCAAACCGTGTAAGGAAACACATGATTAATTTCTATGTTGATGACGATGAACTTGCAGCTATCAGGCTGAAAATGAGCAAAATGAATATGACCAATCAATCGCTGTATATGAGAAAAATGGCTCTTGAAGGTCGTATCATAAAAGTGGACTATTCCGTTTTCAATGATATCGCAAGTTCCATTTCCGGCGTATCAAGAAACATTAATCAGATAGCAAAACGTATCAATGCTACCGATAACATTTATGCAGAGGATATGCAGCAGATAGAACAGACTCAGGAGAATATATGGAAGTTATTGAAAAAGATACTTTCAAAACTTCTCTGAGCAAGCAGACATTGTTGATCGACAAAAACTGGCAGTTGTCCTTTCCATGTAATTCACCAACTGCAAGTATTGACTTTAAAGTGTAAAAGTGGTATAATCAGCGTGGAAAGGTACGCTGTAATATTATCGAGGAGGTAATTATTATGGCCAGTATCACAAAACGAGGCGGCAGTTATCTTATCAAGGTAAGCTGCGGCTATAATTGCAAAGGCAAGCAGATGGTTCAGACTATTACTTGGAAACCTGAACCAGGAATGTCAGCTAAACAAATAGAAAAGGAGGTCAACAGGCAGGCTGTATTATTTGAAGAAGCCTGCAATCAGGGGTATCAGAGTTCGGCAGTAAAGTTTGAAGTGATGGGAGAAGAGTGGTTTAAAAACTATGCAAGGATAAATCTCAGAAAAACTACGGAAGAGAGAATGCGCCGTTTGTGTCCGAGAGTGTATTCTGCAATAGGTCATCTCCGCATGGATAAGATAACGCCGCGACATATTCAGGCGTTTATCAATTCGCTTTCCGAGAAAGGCGCCAATATGCTTAACGGAGAGCCGCTCTCACCTAAAACGATCAGACACTATCACAGCTTTATATCGGAAGTTTTTACGTATGGTGAAAGAATGGGAGTAGTCAGCGAAAATCCGTGCGAGAAAGTGATCCTGCCAAAGATACAATACACTGAAAAGCAGATATACACATCAGAGGACATACAAAGAATACTGGTATTGCTTGAAAAAGAGCCGCTTCAGTTCAGAGTATTTTTCACACTGATGATATACAGTGGCTTCCGCCGCGGCGAAATGCTTGGTCTGGAGTGGAAAGATGTGGATTTCGAGAACAACATCATCAGTATAAGACGCACAAGCAACTATCTTAAACCCATCGGAACATACACCGATACGACAAAAACAAAGCGCTCACAGAGAACGCTGAAATTTCCCGAACAGATCATTGAACTTCTGAAACTTTACAAAGAAGAGCAGGATATGCAGGCGTTGAAGTTCGGTGATAAGTGGATCGACAACGACAGGCTGTTTGTAAAATGGAACGGCGAACCTATGTATAACGGAATACCGTATTCGTGGTTCAAGAGATTCTGTGACCGGAATGATATACCGTTCCACGGGATCCATTCATTCAGGCACACCTTCGCTTCGCTCCTTGTCAATCAGGGAGTGGATATTGTTACGGTATCAGGAGCGTTAGGACATTCAGTAGTTTCAACAACGAGCAATATCTACTGTCATATGCTTGATGAAGCAAGGGCGAAGATCACCGAAGCTATCACTGCATCACTGGATTTTTCGGACAAAAAAACAGAGCCACAAGGTGCTTGACCTATTGGCTCTGAAACGGTATATTGTTCGATTATTTAGTAAAGAACAAACAAAGAACAAATTGCATAAGAGCAAAATGTGAAATCACGGGAATGGCTATATATAGCCATTCCCACAGCTTAAAACTGTAAGAGGTACTCAAAAATGAGACAATTTAGTCGCTGTACTCGTTTAACTCATTATACTCATTTTACACGCATAATGTCTTGGTCTTGATCAATACTATCTTCTGACGACTTTGTATTCTTGAGTTGAATAGTTTGTAGTTCCTCTTCTTTTACTGGTTTTCCCTCGTAAAAGTCCGCTCCATAAACTGGAGCAGTTGGTTTAACCCATTTGCCATCAATATATTCCATGACACGATAATCGCTACTAAGGCCGACAATTCGGTCGTTTTCAAGTTTTACGATACTTTCCATATGAGATTTCATTATTTGGTACTCTTTTGGAATCAAGCTTCGAAATAGTCTGTATCGGCAATATATGAAACTACTTCTTTAACCTTGAAGTTGTACTTTATCATTAGATCAATGAGTTTATTGCCATCAATTAGCGTAACCGGCGTTCCACCCGCACGAGAACTTTCGATCGCGTCTTTAGAGTAATACGACGTCGTTATGAAGATTCCATAGTCTGCTCTATGAGTATCTACTGCGCCGCGTAAGTTGTTTATATCTGCAGAGCCGACTGGATTATCTCTGTATTTTTTGCATTGAATCGCAACGCGAGTAGTTTTTAGACTTTGCTCATCTAGACAATAAGCGAAACCGTCTATTCCTCCGTCTCCTGATTTGTTTATGCCTTTCACGAGATCTATGT
Organism: uncultured Ruminococcus sp.; assembly: GCF_946415235.1. Taxonomy (GTDB): domain Bacteria; phylum Bacillota; class Clostridia; order Oscillospirales; family Ruminococcaceae; genus Ruminococcus. The sequence continues at coordinate 2,940 of NZ_CAMKRR010000001.1, forward strand.
CGAACCCCATTCTTTTTAATAAGCCTCGCGAGAATTGCTCGAACCTATATGGATTGAGATTTAGAATAGCTTCGAGGATATCATTGCGCCACCCCTGGCCAACTTCTTTTTCGAGGTCGCTAACGTCTTGTTCTCCAAGATCTTCAATCGTGCTTTCGTCTGCTTTTCTGTTTTTCCTCTCTTCGGCCTTCTTTTCCCAATAAGGTCGTGACTTGGCGTAGATATCCTGCTCGAAATTTATGGCGTTAGCGTCTATGTTAAGTCCGTCTGTAGTTAGCTTAATGGGCATATTGCGCCCATAAGTTAAGATTCCAGCAAGGGAAAGGTTTTTAAGTGCAAAATTGCGCCCAAACCAGTACGGAGTATACTTGTTGCCTTTTTCTGTTATTTTCGTGAAGTTAATTTCGTTTTCGGTGAAGTCCGTATATGACGGTATTAATTTATCTATTTGCGAAACGCCTTCTAGTTCTCCGCCGTTTTCCTGCAAGATTTTAATAATAGGAATAAAAAAGCTTTGCTCGTTCCTCAATGCCCTAATTCTTTCTTCTGATAGCTGATCCATGGATAATATTTACCTCTCAATTACGCTAGCACTTTATATAATTCTATCATGACAGAAAAGAATTAAGGTTTTACTATTTTAGCTCATGCTTGAAAATGTATCCCAATATGCTAGTTTTTAGTTATGGATACTAAATGGATTGTATTCTGGGCACTTTTTATTCCTGTGCTCATCTATAAGCCTATAAAGAAGGCTATTTCTTCTCGTGCGGATTTTAATCATAAACAACGAGCCATTCGATATAGTAAAGGGCTCGACAAAGTATGCTTAATAATTAGAGAAGATGCTCGTCTGTTTTTTGCTATGACTGATAGTAGGTGTAATACGCCTCTTTTTCATATTATTAAAGCTTATACTACTTTTGTTGATTGTTTTTATTCTTCCCTAGTTGAGATTTATGGCGATAGCATTATGGGAATGCCTTCAGCCTTGAAACGATATTTTAATAATTTTGGTGTAAAGGTATATGAACATAAAAATAGCAAGTATCGTTATAAATATTCGGCTCGAATCTACGGGTTTATATTTGGGCTTTTACTAGTAAAGAATTCTACGGTGAAGCGCTGCGGAATTAATAGAAAAAAGGCAATTTCATTTTTATCAAATAAAGTATTTTTAGGTGAATGTAATGAATATGCTACTAAGAGTTTTAACCGATGTTTACTGTATGTATCTGAATTAAACTCATTAGGCGAATCAAATGAAAAGTCCAAATACGAAATAAAAATAGCTGTTTCATTTTTAGGATTAAACGCAAAAGATCTTAATAAATATCATAATCTTGAAAGTGCATTAAGGACTTCTTTTGCGACGGCGACACTTAAGGCATTGAACGAGATTGATACCTCAAGTATTGATGATTTAATAAGCGAAAAGTTCATTAAGTAAAAAGGCTCCGCAAAGAAACGGAGCCTTATTATGGCATCAATAGTCGATTATTTGTCAGTTTTTTCATCAATAGAAATACTCATATCTGAGCCATCCTTGAATTGAAAACTTAGCTGGTTATCGGCGTAAATGGTTATTTTGTCTACAAAAGCATACCAAAGATCTTCGTTGAACTCTTCAATTATTCTATCGTCTGCTTTTAACGCGTCGAGATAAATAGCTATTTTTTCTTGTTGCGCTTTTATTGCGGCTATTTCGGTATTGAGTTCTGAGATTTCCTTTTCGATGGCTTGAAAGCGTAGCTCGGCTTCATTAAACCTTTGGGTATAATCATCTTGGTTTTGTAGTCTGCTAGCATTTGAATCAACCAAATCCTTGAGAGCTTTATATGCTTCGTCGTATTCGGCTTCTTTGAATTCTAGCTTTTTCTCCAAAACCGATGTATCGATTAAGCTATTAATACGCTTTTGCGCCTTACTTATATATGCTTCTTTGTCTTCTATTAAGCAATTGAATACTTCTATAAAAGCAACCTTTAGCTGTTCATCGCGAATATTTGGAGTTTTGCATATATGTTGGCCTTTATACTTTGAATTACAAAACCATATATGGCTTTTATATTTCGTTTTTGAATGCCAAACTTTGCGACCATAATAAGCGCCACAGTCCCCGCAGATGATTTTGTTCGAGAATGGCCCGGTATTCCTTTTGTGCTGATCTTTCCGTTTAGCGATTTCATTCTGCACTAAATCAAATACGGCAGGACTTATAATCGCTGGGTGTGAGCCTTCTATATAATACTGTGGTAATTGTCCGGTATTCTTTCCGCGCTTTTTATTAAGCCAGTCGACTGCATATGTCTTCTGAAGTAGTGCATCGCCTTTATATTTTTCATTCGATAGAATACTTAGTATTGTCCTTACGCGCCAGCACTTACCGTTCATTGGCGTAGGAATACCTTCTCTATCAAGAGTGTTGGCTATTTCGCGATATCCCATTCCCTTTAGGAACATGGAATATATTCTTCGAACAATTATAGCCTCTTCTTCGTTGATTCTAGGTTTACCGTCTTCGCCGCGTTCATATCCAAGAAAGCCTCTATAAGCCATGTATACCTTACCGTCTGCCATACTTTTACGCTTGCCCCAGGTTACATTCTCGCTAATGGAACGGCTTTCCTCCTGTGCTATTGATGACATTATCGTAAGCATGAGCTCGCCTTTAGAGTCCATAGAATAAATGTTCTCTTTCTCAAAATATACCTCGACACCTTTTTCCTTCAATTTCCTAATAGTTACGAGTGAATCTACGGTATTACGGGCAAAGCGAGAGATAGACTTAGTTAGTATGAGATCGATCTTACCGGCAAGAGCATCATCAACCATGCGCTTAAAGCCTTCACGATGTTTAGTATTAGTGCCAGAAATGCCTTCATCCGCATATATACCAGCAAATTCCCATTCTGGGTTGCTCTGAATGTAATTAGTATAGAAATTGACCTGTGTCTCGTAGCTAGACTGTTGCTCTTCCTGCTCAGTGGAGACACGGGCATATGCAGCAACACGTCTTTTACGCACAGTACCGTCCTTTTCCGATAGTAGCAATGACGGTTTCGCTTCAATCTTTCTAACGGTAGCCATACTTAGACCTCCTTTTTCTTTTGCCTATTTTCTATGGCTTTCTGCCTAGCTGCCTCGCGCATTTCTTCAGTCCACGAGCAGCTCCTAGATCGATAACGCCAGGGGATAATATCTTTGCGTCCGTCTTTATAACGTAACTCTATGGTTTGATTATTATTTACAACTATCTTTTCAAGCCGTTCTTTCATAGTTACAAGAGACTCATCTTTCAGCTGTTCGGCTACCAAAGATGTAAGCATATCCTCTCGAATCTGCTTTGAATCGCAATACCCCCTGCCAAAGTCGTTATACGTCTTGCATATCCAGATATATTTGCCGCTATTCTTTCGTCTGCGCAGCTTTTCGCCACAGACACCACAATACAGAATCCCAGAGAATTCGTAATTATCATGAGGTGCCATATGTTTCTTATGAGTGCAGCTGCGTCGACCTATTTCCGCCTGAACCTCTTCGAATGTCTTTTCATCAATAATCGCCTCATGGGCATCGATAACCTCATACATAGGCTTTTCTCCGTTGTTCATTACGGATTTCTTAGAAATATAGTCCTTATGATAGGTCTTTTGGAGCAGCAAGTATCCAGTATAGGCCTTATTCTTGAGCATTTCATATATTACAGCCGGTTGCCATTTCTTATCAAAGCGAGTCGGAACGCCTTCGTCGCGCAGGATTTTAGCAATCTTAGTTACGCCAAGTCCGGATAAGTACATTTCAAATATGCGCTTTACGACCTCTGCTTCTGCCGGAAAAATCTCAAATTTTCCATTTTTAAGCCTGTATCCGTAATGATGGCAAGTGTTGGGTTGTCCATTTTCGAACATTCTCCTAATGCGCCATAGCTGATTTTCGCTCGCAGATCGCGCTTCTTCCTGCGCATACGAAGCTAGGAGCGTAATCATAAACTCGCCCTCAGAGCTTAAAGTATGGATATTTTCTTTTTCAAAATAAACGTCTATGTTTAGGAGCCTTAACTCCCTAATGGCATTCAGGAGCGTCACAGTGTTACGCGCGAAACGGGTTATAGACTTTGTGAGTATCATGTCTATTTTTCCGTCACGGCTATCCTGCAGCATTCGCTGGAAATCAGGACGCTCTTCTTTTGTTCCCGAAATACCTTCGTCTGCATATATCTCGACAAGCTCCCAGTTGGGATGCATAGATATATACTCGTTGTAGTAGCTTATCTGCGCCGACAAGGAATGAATCATAGAATCCTTACCGGTAGAGACACGCGTATATGCTGCAACTTTCTTTTTCGCTATCGTTGGTATAATTCTAGATTCTATAACTTTTATCTTTGACATATCATATCCCTCCTTGTAGTGTGGCGGCCTCCTTAGAGACCGCCACTAATGTACTTATTCGTTGACTTTACGAATACTATCCACGCCGTAAGCCACACCGAGTCCAGAGCCGTTATCCCAAGCAACAAAGATTGTGCCCATGTCATCGATAATTTTTACTGTTCCTTTGAGTCCAGGAGTCAGCTTTGTATACGGATCGTCCATATATACAAGTTCAACTCTAGTTCCTGCTGGATAAGTTTCTTTCAGACGCTTGAGCGCGCTTTCGCTGATATTTCTATCTCGCATAGGTTTCACCTCCTTTTGATCATCATATCTATCACTCTTTTCAGAGGAGAAAGCAAGTCTTCTTTGTATTATTTTTGGTTACTAGAAATAGCATCATAAAGCCTCTGAACATCAAGTCCGCAATCTTTATATCCTTCGGCAATTACACGCGCATAATAAGGTGACGGATGATTGTATGAGAAAGCAGGATTATCGTTCATGATATAGGCCATGCCACTATACAGCTCGCCGTTTATATTTATTTCGATTGTTTCCTTGCGATAAAGATGCGGGTACCCCTCGTAAATATCGAGTGATTTCTCGTCTTTGGGGCGTATTTTCCATACCAGTACCGGAACGCTGCCTCCATTAGCTTTTTCTATAGTTGCGACGGCGGAGCCATATCTGCCATAAAAGCGTAGGCGATAATCTTTTATCTCGCCAACCGCAACGGCAACTGCTGTTCTGCAACGATGCCTCATCTGCGTAACATTCATGTTTGAACCATAGGCAACATAAAGCTTCTCGTTTTTCATATCAGTACCTCCGATTATTCGTCATCTTCGTCATCAACGGACACGATATTTACATATTCGCTAATAATACAAAGCGCTTCTTCATAGCTACTAGATGAGAATACTCTATTCCTCATTTCCTTAGCCTGCGCATTTAGTCCGTGCTTTTTGAGTGTTCTCGAGGCGATGCCTACGAGATTAAAGATATTACCGTCCGCACCAATTAACGGACAATTCGGCTTAGTAGTCATTACGCAATTCCTCCTTTTCAACGCCAAAAATATTACTAACGAAATCCAATATGTCTTCAACATATTCAGGATAATATTCTTCGTACTGTTCGCCGCCACGATATACTATTCTTCCGCAATCTGAACCATAGTCTTCATTGGCCCACTCGTGCGTTATCTCAAGTTCGGGATACAGAGTGGACAGTTTTCGAATAACGGGATGCGGAGCGGCCCAAGCCGTAAGAAAACTCATAGTGCCCGGCATATACGAACCGTATTCCGTACCGTCATATCCATAGGCGTTCCATTTAGTTCCCCAGTTGTCGACGCTCCAGTCATACCAATTGTTTTTGCCAAATTTACGGCGTTCCTTAACCCCGAGATTGCCGCGAAAGATATTGCGCGGCATAGGAATTATCTTGTTAAAGTCTATAGTTCCTAAGCCGTATTTCTTGTTCTTAACAGCTTCATGCATAGCCTCTATTTCGTCTTTATCTCCGACGAAAGTCAGTATATTCGTTACATGATTAGGCATATTTACCCCTCCTCGTTGTTTTCGTTTTTAGGTGGTCGGTGGCTCCTGCAGTTATCTTTTGAGCCATATCTCCAGGCGGCATTGCCGCTGAGATGCTCATAGAGATGAGCGCGGCAGCTTTTGAATTCTTCGCCTATAAAGCCAATCCTGTTGAGATATACGCGCATAGCAAACTTTTCGTTTTCCTCCTGAACCTTCTTGTATCTGGCGCTCTTTTGAGAGAGAGCCTGATGGTCGAGAGCGAGAGCAAATACTATGTATGCGCGGACCTTTCCGGCATGAAGATCGCTGTTGAAGCCCCTAAGTTCAACTGTATGGTTACCGTTGAAGAAACTATGAAGATTGAGGAAATGATATCTACTATCGTGATAGTGGTGCCATCTGCTCTCGGAATACCTGGAGTACCAGATATCTTCAATTTCTGTCATAGTTTTAGGCTTCTTTTGGTTGATCTGTTCAACCAGATACTCGTCCATTTTCTTGCAGTATCTCGCTCTAGCGGGCTTTATTTGCAGAGCCTTATAGAATAAATCGTTACGGCTTGCAACTAAATTGATAAAGTTTACGATACTGCGTGGAGTGTGCGGCTCGCCATCAAGATGGATATGTATGCCGCAAGTGCCATTAGTAAAACCGCCAGCTTTTCTGAGAAGCCTTACCATATTCTGCAAAGTATCAATATCTTCACGATAAGTAAGTATTGGTGTCACAAGCTCAACGGCGTGTAAAGACGAAGCGGAAGTTCTATGCCCATTTACCGTATGCATACATTCGATGCTTGAGTCATTCATGATTTTCCATTTACGTCCATCAGCGGCTTTGATTACATAAGAATCGTAGCCGTCACTCACGCGTTCCGTCGTGCCGTTGACGACCTTTGCGACTACTGTCGCAGCTCTGTTCCTGGTTATACCAGTGAACTCGATTTCTACGCCAAACTTGTTTGACAACATTTCTCTCGCCTCCATTCGAGAACCTTGATCGTGCGTTTATACCCGAAAAAGAGACCTGCGACGTGCGCAGATTTCTCGCTACGCACGTCGTGTGACTATTGATTTTAATGTGCTTCGGATCTTGTCCGATACCTATTTGAAAGCCCCTATTCCTCCTTTCGTGGGCTTTCCGTTGGATTGTTATCGTGCGTTGCCGAATTATCAGCTTCGCACAAGGAGCCGATTAGTGGTTTATATTCCTCGATCAGCATTTTTTTGACCTCGGCATATTGTTCCGGAGTAATCAGCTCCATAGCGAGAAGCTGCTTGGCGAGTGCCTTTTCGATAACATATCCAAGTTCGTGATCGTACTCTTTATTCTTCATATTTCTTTACCTTCTGGCAGTAGCATTTCCTACTGCAATATCTTTTATTTGGGTTGCCTTTGCTAATGAATGTCTTGCCGCAGTTTTCGCAGATTAATTCATACTCCTGCTCCATTTTCTGCTTGTTCCAGTAGCTGACGCGGCAGTGATAGGAACAAAAACCTCTTTTCATACCCCTGTTATTCCTTTGAAATTCTTTACCGCAGTACAAGCAGTAATTCTTGCCGTCGGAATATTTTTGTTTGCGACGGCGACGTCGAGATTTGACAGTATTTATTGAGATGCCGAGTATATCGGCTATTTCTCTATCCGTTGCTCCTTTAGTAATTAGGAGCTCCATTTCATTTGTCATGCTTTTTCCTTTCTACCCGAAGACTTGGGGCATACAAGCCCATAACATCGCCTAGGCTCAATCAGGCCTTTCCGCACTATTGCTAGGCTTTATATTCATAAAGCATCTCATTCGATTACAGAACCTAAGTAAGTCATTTGTTTCGACCATGACAGGTGCAAGCAATTCGCTAACATCTTCTCCATATTCATCAAGTACTGCTAAGACGCGTCTCGCATTTTCGCAATCTTCACGTAACATTTCTAATGTAGAGTTATATTCGTCATATAGCTCAAGAATGAAGATTTCTTCATTTGTCATTATTATTGTCGCCGTTTAGGATGAAGTTTAGATATGCAAGTCTGTCTTCCTCAATCAGCATCACGAGTTCGTAATACTCCTCGCGGTTAGCAATTTCCTGAACGGTACGGGTATCAAACATGTTAGTTTCACCCGAATCGCGGATAGCGATGATTTGTTCTTTGATTTTATCTGTGATAGGCTTTGTACTATCAGCTTTCTTTTTATTCATAAGATCCTTTCGGATTAAAGTTTGTATTGGGCGCAAAAACCTTACCCGCGCCTGCGGAATGCTATGGCTTGTATGCGCCAAGTCTTCGGGATTTTACTTAATAAAGCGTACTTGGATCGCAGCCGTTGATGATAATATCGCCGAGCTCGTCCATTGTTATTACGCGAAATAGTTTGGGTTTGTTTGAAAACTCACTTTTTATCTTTTCTTCAAGCTTATCTTTCCGGCTAATGTCCGGCACTATCCATAGCGTTATAGGGAATACTGCATTATTACGCTGTTCGAGCGAAGTATTATAGTAGCTATGGTAGCGCTCGCATTTGAATATGATAGTTGCCGGAGATTCCGTGCTTAAATCCACCTCAATAAACCATCTGTCTTCGAATCCATCGGAATGAGTAACTATGAACAGATCCGGGTTCAGGGATATTCGCTTGCCAGCGTACATATACTGACGCCAGCACTCAGGCTCAAATTCAACTTCTTTTAGAAATAGCTTGTCGGTATTTCTGCAGAGCTCAACTATCCTCGTATAGCACTCCGCTACTGATAGTGTGTGTCTCATAAAAGAATATGATGGTTCCACGAAGCGTTTCCTGGAAGTGTCTCCCGGAACGTTCATATTCACGAATCTCATTCCACCCTCGGTAAGGTGCCAGACGTATGATGCGGATCCTGCTCGAACTCCACCAATCCTACGTTCAAACGAAGATACTAAGCCGTTTAATCTGAGCTTCTTCATAGCTCTGGTAGTTGCAGACATAGCAGCCTTCTGAGACGCGGATTTATAGAAATGAAGTCGCTGAATCTGATTGGTCATTAGATACCGGCAGCTTGATAGGCTTGCAAGTATATCCTTGTCTTTTGAGGTAAGTGAGTCCCTGAGCATCTCCAGTCTTGATTGACTGAGCCTGATGGTCATATGCCTCGCCTCACTTGTTTTAATTACCGTTGGAATACGGTAGTAGTCGCTTCCGTTGTTGTCTGAATTTGCCGTTTTTGCGGCCATTGTGGGAATATTTGATTGGTCTCGAATATTCGGTCGAAGCTTCATCATATTTTACGGCGTCCTATTGGTGCTTGAGTGGCCTCTGGGGCAGGAGTCTCATCGCTGCGCCTGAGCAATTCGAGGAATTCTTCCTCAACCTCTTCAATAGGTCGACCGTAGGTGGTCTGACTTAACGCTCTCAGCTCAGCCGGATTTTTGAGGCTTGCCGGAGGCGGTAAAGTTTTACCATGAATCCATCCAGTACTCTTACCATCAGACATGACATTTGCATATACTTCATATCTTGGCAGCGTCATGAAATCCAGCGCTTCAAGATTAGGGGCCATAGCTGCAACTTCTTTTGCGTCTGATGAATTCAGTCCGAATATGATTTTGTTTCTTGCGTTCGCATCGATACCGGCTTTAAGCTCAGGTGGAAGCTGCGCTCTATACTGATGCGCCATCGTAATACTTACGCCAAGTCCACGAGCTTGAGCTAATGCATCTGCTAGATCTGTCGGTAGACTTAAGTAATCTTGAAGCTCGTCAATATATAGCGAAATGATATGCCGCTTCTCAGCCGGTATATTCGCGCGAGAAAGGGTTAGTGTCCAGGTTAGGCCAACTATAAGGGAACCGAGTAGTTTGGCGCTTTCTGCGCCGACTGTGCCCTTGTTGAGCGGTACTAGGACTATTTTTCGTTTGTAGAATAAATCGGTGAGCTGAAACTTAGGTTCACTCTGTCCGAGAATAGCTCTTAAGCCCGGACGATATAGGAATTGCCTGATCTTGTTAAGTACGGGTGCTATTTCTTGCTTGCGCTCACTATCGCGCATATTGTCGTAGGAGTTCCAGAATGGCTTTAAAGCAATCTGATCTTTTATCTTATCCGTAAGGCTATGCCTGAAGTTTTCGTCTGTGAGTAGCTGCGGCAGCCAGAGCAGCGAGGATTCTTTTACCTCCGCCAGCGTCAATAGAGCTGCGCTCAGTACGTCTTGACTACGAATACCCCAGTTTTCCGCAAATATCTCCTTAAATACTGCAAGTATTGCGTCTGCAATAAGAACAGGATTACCCGGCAGCGATAATGGATTGAAGCCAACCGGACACGGATCCGACGGATCAATAACCACTACGTCGTTATATCTGCTCTCGGGTATGCGTTCCAGAATGCTATTAACAAGATCTGCTTTCGGATCAATAACTAATACGCTTCGTCCGGCATAAATATCTGAAAGGATCAGATTTTGCATTGCTGTAGATTTACCGGAGCCTGTCGGTCCGAGCAGAATCGTGTGCTCGAGTCCGTCTTTTGGTGATATGCTTAGTTTCTTACTATTAATGCCGTCTTTGCTCATAGCGAATGTTCTATCATTCATGCGATTTGTAGGCTCGCGATACCATGACGGCGGTAATGTAGTTTTCGGATGAAGCCCATTTGTTCCCGGCAGTTCTTCGTCTCCGACTGGCAGCATGAGAAAACTTGCGACTTCTTTAACTGATAGCCGTAATGGAAAATGCCACGGAACATGAGCCATGTTAAGGTTTTGATTCTTTTCGCTGTCGGTATAGATTCTTACGCCGGCAGACTCTAGAGTTCTTAAGGCGCTCAATACGCCGTTAATGTTGCCTCTGGCATATTCGCCGCTTGCGCCAATGCGAATCAATGCCTGAAAGCAATGTTGTTCAGATTTCTCCTTGATTGACTTTCTGGCTTCATTGGTTATTTGCTCGGTGCTACCGAAAATAGTCTGAAGCCAAGAAGCGTGAGGATCGGGAAAAGTCTTAGGTACGATCGTCGGAGCATAAGAACCTCCGAGCACGATTTGGAGTACGGCGCTATCTTCGCCTCGTACATTAGCAAGCGCTGCTAGTCCTGCGCGAACAGTAGACGTCATAACATTTGTGTTTAGCGCCAGAGATGGTTTGGTTATGCTCACTTTGCGAGCTACTCGCATTGGAACGCGTGTATGCGCCGGGAGGGGATATATTGCTATATCCCCGTGAATCTTGATTGCCTCGGCGATTTTATTCATATATTTTCTGTCAGCGCCAATGATATTTTTAACGTATCCTTTGTGGCTGCGAGATTCCCATATGATGGGGCCGCGACCTTCGATAGTCGCAAGATGAGTGAGCATTTCGTAAACATTATCTTCATTGAACGGCCTTTGCCATGCTACTTCTCGCCATTCAATGTTGTCTATGCTATGCTTCGCCATCTACTTCGCCTCCTACCATTTGGTTTCGTTGTGCTTCTTCCAAATTCGGTAAATTAAGATACCTGTCAGTATAAGCGTAGCAATTATGACGAGCACAGGCCAAACCTGTACAATGTAGCAAACGCCTAATCTTATGAGATACGACGCTATCGCGAATATTATCGCAATTTCCAGGAATCTCGTTATTAAACTCTTCGGCTGCTTGTCCATGCATATCAAACCTCCTCATTGTCAACACCAGCCTTTTCGCTATACTTTGGAACAGGATAGCCTGGGATCTCGATATCGGAATCAATTTGATTACCCCAGGCGTCCCATCCGGCTTGATGACGTCTTGCGAACAGTTCAAGATATGGGCCAGGCGAACAGCGCTCAATAATGGCATACTGTTCCTCGGGTTTATGAGAGTGATCTTGTAACGGTGCGAACAGCCAGTTTGGCTGAGCCTTGAATTTTATAGGTGCTTTGCCGCGAGTGCCGAATAATACGGTTTCGCTTGCATTTCTTAGGTAGTTTCCGAGTCCAAGACGAGGCTTGATCCAGAAGAACGGCGACCTATATGTAAATCCCCATGCTTCCATTACCTCGATACCTTCCTTGAGGAGGCCATTGGTAACCCAGAGCCATAAATGTGCGTCTTCTGTGCAGAAGTCAGCTACCGGCATATTTTTAATGTCATCAAGTGTCATTAGGTCGTAATGACTGGCAGCGCCGCGTTTGCCTTGCTGATTTATGTTCCACGGCGGATCTGCCATGATGGTTGAGTATTTGGGCTTTTCTTTATTCAATATCCATCTTCCTTTCGTTTAAGTTGCTTTGCGGCAGAGTAAACCACACTTTTTGCTTGACATAAAGGACTTTTTATTGCGGAATTTTGAGCGATACAACAGGGGTTAACAGATATAGGCCGCTGTTTAATGGCTATCGAAAAACGGTGTTGTTTTTCTGCCGCAAAGATATTGATTTTACATTTTTATCAGTGTTGGCTCTTCGATAGAACCTTCAATTTTATATATATCGTCGTCGCTAGCATCGATGTTTGCAAAGGCTTCAATAAGCCGACCTTCAATTACTGCCTTGAACGATCTTACGGTGAGGCTGTTCTCTGAAGATACTTCATCTATGATGCCTTGCATTACGCCCTTTGATATATAGCCGATACGGACGCCATATTCGAATCCAGTTTCAATTATTTGCTTTGCAAGTATTTTTGCCTTAGCCTCGTTGCTCAGGGGCTTATACTCAACAAAACCATGAAATCTACTGGCAATTTCTGCGAGGGTGCCATATTTAATAAACTCGCGGCGAGCTTGTTCGGTTTGTTTATAGATGCGCTGAGTAATACTTTCTTCTATATCGACCGGCGCTTCTTCTTTCATATAAGCAACCTTAACAGCTCCGTCATCAAAGGAAATATCCTCTACGTCATTAGAAATTGAGAAACCGATGGGGTTCTTTGGGGTATCCTGATTATCGCCGGATAATATATAGTTGCTAGTGAAGAAGAATATGCAGTGCTTAAAGTCGAACTCGCGGCTTCCGTCAGGAAGTCTTGAGCGTGACGCGCATCTGCCTTCATCGAGTATAGCCATGAAAGTCTTTAGGACTTGTGGGTGAGCCTTATCTAGCTCATCAAAAATAAATACAGTGTAGGGATTATCGAGGACGGCCTCGAATACGGGCTTATCTTCGTAGCCGACATATCCGGGCGGAGAACCAATCAGTCTATATACCGTATGGGCTTCCGTGAAAGTATTCAGGTCTGTCCATACCGTTGCATATGTATGGCCGCTTTGCTTCGATAATATGCTCGCTAAACACTTGGCAGTTTCAGATTTACCTATTCCGGGCGGACCATATGCTAGTAGCGACAATGGTTTCTTAGGTCTTTTCTTCTTAGTAAATGCGGCTGTTTGGAAGCAGACCGTATCTACGGCGTCGTCTTGGCCTATAATAGACTTCTTCATTTCCTTGCGTAGACTGCCGAAGGACAATGTTTGCTCAATGGCCTGTTCGGGCGGAATCGTTATGTTGGACCAATCCGCGACTTCTGATTCTTCGTTAGATTCCCCAGAGCCTTCCGGCTCCGGAGAATCCTCCTTGAATTTTCGACAGAGCCTCACGAATGAAGCCCAATCCTTACTTGTGATCTGGTTGTACTTGAATAGCTTATAGAGTGACGGGTTATGTCCGCGATATCTTATGTCTTCATGGCAGTAGATAATATAGCTATCACCATCTGTTCCAATGCTTATTGTTGCTGTATTGGGTGTGCATACTTCCGGTAACTCACAGTCATCAAAAGTATAAACGCCTGGACTAGCAGAGTCGACTGCCGTCTTGAGGTCGTCAAAGTCTTCCTTGGGCGCTATAGAAAAATCCGTAATCTTCATATCAGACCCCTCCTGGTATCTTTGATTCTGTCCTTGCTTTTCAGAAGGTTGCCCTCGCCGCCGCATAACGGGCAGTTATTGTTGGGCTCCTGCGGAATCCATACTGTACTGTCGCAGAACGCAAACTCCTTATCAAAAGCGTCATCAAAAATGTCGTTCTTAATTACGTTATCGAATGGCGTTATATTGATCTGAATGAAGTTGCGATCTGCTACGCGCTCAAGTATCTTGCCGTATCGGCCTCTTTCGCAGCCATACTGGAGAAGCATTAAGCTTATCTGTCCGCATATAGCGTTTACGCGACCGGTAGAGAAGATTGTTGAGCATGAGCTGGTTACATTATTATTAAAGCCATGTCTGTAGGCCTGATATCGAGATTCTGTAGCACATCTATGACAGCTTGCCGTTACGCCTGGGTACGAAAAGAATACTTCGGCGGCATCGCCATTTTTATACATCTGTGCCGATATGAAGGGAGTGCCGAACTTTACTGCAAGTGCTGCGGCTCTTGCCTGAGCATAGAAATCATCAGTAAAAGCAGCGATTAGGTAGTCCTCCGGGTGTTTCAATATACCCTTGCCAACCAAAGAAACAAACTCCTCGTCGGAAATACTATCATTAAGGCGACGCTGAATAGCCTTAACGCTTGCCGATGGATTGACATCAAGGATCTTCTCCTTGGCTACTTCGACTTTACCTTTACCTAAATTGGATATCTCTGCGTACTGGTTAGCGATATTGGTGTCCTGATAGTAATCGTGATCGAATACTACATATTTCGATACGCCACATCGAGCCATGTCTACGTAATATAGCTGAGCTCCGCCGCAACCTAACGCAACAATAGTCTTATTCTTCATTACGTCCATATCGATAGCTTGTTCGATTCTGTCGTATTTATGGCTAGTAATGCGTTCGTGGTCTGACTTTAGTTTAGGCTTAAGCTCCGTCTCGTAGTCTTCTACTACTTCATACAGGACCTCTTCAGTTTTCTTGTGCGATTTTCTTGGATATACTCTGAAAAAGCGCATATCGAGAGAGTTGCCTTTTCTTCTTTGTCCTACGCCAACATCGAAAAACGGAATGTAATATGCATCAATGATTCTTTTCGCATATTCCTCATCTGCGTCCGAATAATAAGGGCAACCATCCGGGTGCGAGTGTACGATTCCTGTAACATACTTATCGCTTGCAATGGCTCTACCGATTTTAGGGCTCATTATTGCTGTATCGGGTGAGTAAGCAGCAGCTGAAGTGTTTGCGCTGAAGTCGTATATGAAGTCGTTGATGATTACTTTGTCGCCTTCGATATTAGATATTGTGTATCCGCCTTGTTCTGGAATCTGGGAACCGAGCGTCGCAATCATCTTCTCGAAGACTTCCTTTTTTATTCGTATTTTGGTTTTTGCCTTAGCTCTGCGGTTAAACATTAGAATCCCTCCTTGTCTCGCAGTTCTCTGCAAACTTCGTCGAAGGGCCGTCCCGTATTTAACATTATCGAAGTGGTATCTGCCCACAACGAAGCTACAGCTTTGGCTTGTTCGAATGTGTTGATTAATCCGCCCCAACAGATATAGTCGTAATCCTCACCGGCATCATGTAGACGATGAGTGGCATGAAAATTTCTTCTGAGACGAAAACCGTAGCGAATATGATTAATAATATATATTCGCCATGTTCGGAGATCTGGGTAATAGCAGAATAGAAATTCATATCTCATTCTTCCGTCACTGCTCAGATACTCCATAGGGATGAATTGCTGTTCCATGCGGAATCCTCCTTTCGGAGGACGCCAAGAAGACGTCCTCCTTGGCTATTTTTTGAGCTCCCTATTATCTGAAAGTTCCAGGAGGCAGCTCGCCCTGTCTGCCGCCTCTGAATGTGCCAGGGGGCAGCTCTCCCTGACGTCCGCCGCAGAAAGTGCCGTTCGGAAGCCAGTAAGTAAATCTTTTCATGACTTCTACTCCTTTCATACAAGACTAGAAGAATAACGCCTATTGATTATGTGGTAGAAATATGATATAATACTCTTACCAGCCTGTTTTAGGCGTTTTTCTTTCCGTGCTTATATCATATCAGTTTTGTCTAAGATAAAAAATGTCAGAAATACTGACAATTTTTGTCAGTATTCAAGGGGGGACACTATGACTGGGCCATTATCGCTATATGGACTCTTTTCGGATTTGATATATAAATATTGCAATACGAGCAGTAGCATGGTTAAGCTAATACTCGAAGTATTGTTGCCTGCCGGCTTAGAGTCGATAAATGTAGATGGATACGACATAATAGAACCTTACCGTCTAGATCCGAACCGCATCTATAAATTTCGAAAATTTGGCGGCGTTCGTATCAATAAGAACATAATTGATGAATATAGAAAAAGTAGCGCCATAGAGCATTGCATCAAGCGATTTAGTAGTTTTTTACCCTCAGACTTAAAAAAGCTATTCGAACTGAGGGATGACGTTTATTCGATTATGCCTATTGATACGTTCTCCGTACTTGGAAGAAAATACCTCGATTATCTCAAAAACCATATATGTAATGACGAGGATGAGAGTAGGAAACAGGCTATAAAGCTAATCTCCTTGTGTTATATTTATTGCGTAGTGGAGCAAGAACCCATTTCCTGGTCCGATGAATATCAAAAAATTGAAGAAACAACTAAACATTGCGCGATTATAAATGCGCCTATTTTTAATAAGCGACATTTCATCGGACGCGAAGAAATAGTTAGTGATATTCAGGCTGCTTTTAATAAAGGTAATCGAGTAAACCTGTATGGCACTTCCGGCTGCGGAAAAACTCAAATTGCACTTAAAATTGCCTCATTATTTGAGGAAAAACAATATGTTGTAGTTTGGTGCAATGCCTCAAGCGAAAGCACTTTATTACAGTCATACACATCTTTCCTTCACTCCGTTGGACGTGGTGAAGAAAAAATGAGCGCATATAGAATCGTTTTGCTTGTTAAGAATTGGTGTAAAGAAGTTAAAAACTGGCTTTTTATATTTGATAACTATATAAGCTATTCATTTGGAAATACTTTAAACTTCGAAGCCTTAATTCCAGACGGAAATGACGGAAGAATCTTATCAACATCACTAAAGTATGAGGATAGCCTCGAAACCGAAAACATTAAAATTTCGGCCTTTACGGATGAGGAATCAGCTAAATTTCTAAATACTCTTCTCCGTAGACCTATTTCTAGCGAGGATTGCTCATTATTATCTTTACGAATGGCTAACCATCCTCTAGCTTTGGCACAAGCAGTTGCT
The DNA here is from genome assembly GCF_946415235.1 of uncultured Ruminococcus sp. Lineage (GTDB taxonomy): Bacteria > Bacillota > Clostridia > Oscillospirales > Ruminococcaceae > Ruminococcus. Next base: position 19,946 of record NZ_CAMKRR010000001.1, read on the forward strand.
TATATTAATAAGAATAAGGATTTAAATATCGAACAATATATCGCCTTACTTAATGAGCAAGGACTTTCGTTTCATAGAAAGTCCGGAATTAGTTCCCATGAGGAAGCCGTATATTCTTCATTATTCCTATCTCTGAAACTAATTGGAGAACACTATGGCACTATCGGCGATTATGCTTTTTTCTTCATGTTTGTTCTTTCGTTCTTCCCAGATTTTGGCATAACGGGTTTATTGTTGAATAGATGCTTTTATAGGCCATACGTTTTTAGCGGTGATAACTATGATTTGATAGACGGATATATTTCTCCATATTTTTATTCTAAAGCTGGACCTCTAGCTATTGATGCTAATGCAAAAAGAATTTTCGATAAGGTATTATTACCTCTCTATGATAAAAAAGAGTTCTATGAAATAATTGAGCTTTTATCTGATTTTGCATTATGTGAGGCCATCCATGAAGAGGGATTTTGCCCGTATTACTACTTTAATGATATATCTTACGTAAGATCTCATGCTCTTGTATTAGAAATTATTCGGGAACGTGTTGTTACTCAAAAAGAATTCGAGGACCTTCTCGACACGACACTTTACACCGTTATAACATTTTTAGATCTAGCTTCAAATGCAAATAAATGCCTTTCTAATTATGGCGAAATACTTAACTTAACTCCAATTTACTATATGACAGTGAAACGCTTAAAAAAGTATAGAGACAAATTTAATGATAATACAAGATTTCTTTTTAGAAGATGCCTACTGTTTACGAGCACTCTGATTCAGATTACTACCAATCACTATATACAAGACTATACTAATAAATATATCGTTCCTGAGCAAAAATGGATATGGAATTATATTATAGACAATACACTACAATTCGAGAATGAGGCCTTTTTGTATATACGAAAGCTAGAATACTGTGCTCTTTTTGCGCCAAATTACTACCACGATTCTATAAATGCATTAAAAGACGCGCTACTGTTTTGGTATGGCAATATCGCCGATTCAGATTGGGAAGAATTGGTAGGACTATTTGCATACAATAAGGCAGCGGAATTTAGGGACTTTATTTATGATGTATTAAATCAGCTATATGAGAATTCCACGAATGTCAGCCGAATTCAGGCTCCTAGTTTTGGAATAGTTTGCGTGCTTGATGATTTTACTATTTCGGAAATAAAGAAAGCATTTGCGGCAGCAGGAATGAAATACGATAATATCAATTTCGTAGATAATTCTGATAATTTTTTATTCTTTTCATGTCCAGACAACTATTATCCAAACTATTTTACATATTAAAAAATACCCTAGCGTTACGCTAGGGTATTTGTGTTATATTTAGTTGTTTTCTTTGAAGCCTTCAACCTGTTCCATTACTTTATTAAAGACCTCTGGGCTATACTTCGGAGGGTAGCCATTTTTTACAAGGCATATTTTGATGTCCAACTTGAGCTTATTGCGAACGTTTCTGTTATTTAACCAGTCCGCGAATGACGATTGTGTATCGATGAGTTCTTTAATTTTTTTTGCTAGCGTCTTACAACGCTCATTTACAATGATGCCGTCAACTTCTTTATCTTCACCGTATTCAAAGTTAAACTTGTCTCTGAGCATCATCAAAATATCATAGAAAGCCTTTTCTTCAAATGTAAGTCCCATTTTTCTGAAGCTCTCGCGATCAGCTTGCATATCCTTTAGGATTTTCAATGCCTGCTCAGTCGCGTTTTTAATGATTTCTTCAGAGGTATGCTCTTGCGCTTCTCCGGCTTCTTCAGCAGATAAATGCTTTCTTCTTTCGTGATAAATACGAATGGTATCCTCAAGCATATCTTGATATTTCTTAGCTGCAGCCTGATTTGTTTTCATGTACTCTGCTATCTGTTTACGGAGGAGTTTAACGAGGATTTCAAGTTTAGAGGCTGGCATCTTTATATCTGAAAGCTTTTCGAAGTATTCTGGGCTGAAAATATCTTCTTCTTCGCCTTCTTCGAGAATGCTTTCGACTTTATTGTATTTAAGTGCTTCTTCCACCATTTGCGACACGGCTTTGTTCATGGATTCCGTATCAACTTCATTGGTGCCGCTCATTTTTCTTACAAATCCGGCAATGGCCATAAAGCATTGAGCTAACGCAGATTCTTCCTCTGTTAAGTTACCTGATGGTTGGCAAATATCGTAAGCCTTCCTCATTCGCTTTACTGTCTTTAGGAAATATGTTTTGAAAGAAACCTTATTGGTTCTATATTTACCCTCTACATTTAGCTCTTCGGTAGAATAAAAGACATATTCAGCCGCACTCGAAAGTAACTTATATCTTTCGAATGGGCTGCCATTTGGATCCATAAATGGCGCAAGATCAAAGTTGGTAAACTGATCTATTAGCAAAGATAGGTTATCATGGAATATTTCTGTAGCCTGATCAATATCGTCAACAGTAGGTGCTACAGTTGTATCGCCGCCATACACCTTTAATGCCTGGCGCATATTATCTCTAATACCGATATAGTCGATAATAAGGCCGAAATCCTTGCCTTCGTATTTTCTATTTACGCGGCTAATGGTCTGAATGAGCTGATGTTTTTGTAGTGGCTTATCATTGTACATATAGGTAAGGCATGGTACGTCAAAGCCGGTAATCCACATATCAACTACGATAACGATGCTAAGATTAGATTTTTCAGCCTTAAATGCAGCGTCCAATTCGTCTGAGCGTTTACTATTCTGTGTTCCACCGAGATAGTCGTACATCTCTTTTTTGTCATTTTTCCCGACACTTGCAACCATTGCCATGAACGGAACCTTTTTAAGCTTCTTGATTTCTTCTGGGGTTGCATTTGAGTTATCTGGTACTTTCTTTTCTATGAACCACTCAGGATACTTATCTTTGAAAATCGATAATAAGTCATATGCGATTTCGCGTTTCGAGCATACGATCATTGCCTTCTGGATACGCTCTGGATCGTTAGCGCAAGCGGAAGTATAGTGATCGTGAATATCGACAGCCAGACGCTCAAGCCTAGAATGCTCACCGATAATGATCTCCAATGAGCTCATGGCCTTTTTACTTGCCTCTATGTCTTCCTTGGAAGCTCCTTCGTCTGCGCATAGACTATAGTATTCTTCGATGAGTTTAACCTTCGCCTCATCGAGAAGGACTTTGGCTATTCTCGGATGGTATTTAATGGATACAGTTAGGCCATCAGATACGGCCTGATCCATTGTGTAACGATCAATTTCGTCGCCAAATGTCTGATATGTTTCTGCTATCGGTGTACCAGTGAATCCAACAAATGTCGCATTTGGGAATGCTTCTCTCAAAACCTTTGCATAAGGCTTTGATATGAGCGCCTTCATATTTTCGTCGGCATCTTTACTAAATTGGATTTTCTTTGAATGAGCCAATTGCGTTCTGTGTGCTTCATCTGAGAAGCAGATGATATTGGATCTATTATTGATTAAGCCAATAATATCGTCTTTCCTGTCGCAGAATTTCTGGATGGTGCAGATGTAAAAGCCGCCGCTTTCGCGTCTTCCCAGTTCCTCTCTCAATACTGCGCGACTTGGAACTACACTAACTTCGCCTATATTAAGGAATTCCTTACTTTTAGTGAACAGTTTTGCTCCTTGTTTTTGCAGATCTTCACGGTCAACAATAAGAACAATGGTTGGTGAGCCCATTTCCGCAATATCTCCACAACGCATAGAGAGCTGACGTGCAAGGAATGCCATCGTATATGTTTTGCCGCAGCCTGTGGCTCCAAAGTATGTTCCGCCCTTACCACTTTTTGTTTGAACGGATTCTACAATGCTTCTCTTTAGAAGACGAGAAGCAAAAAACTGAGGGTAACGGCAAACGATTTCTCTTTCTTCGTTATCATATATTTCGTCCTGGAAATAGATATAATCTCTAAAGATTTCGAGGAAACGCTCAGGCTCGTACACGCCCTTAATCATTGTCTCGGTTTCTTCGAATGGCAAAGTGGAAACCTTATCTCCATCATTAACACGTCTCCATGCATAAAAATGCTCATACGGAGTACGAACCGTTCCTAGTCTTGTCTGAACGCCATCTGAAATACAAGCAAGGGGACAATAATGCAACAAATGCGGAATATCTCGCCAGTAGCGAATGTTGATTTGTTTCCATGCCTCAAAGATGGTTGCTTTTGCGTCAGTAGGATTCTTTAATTCTATAATACAAACAGGAATGCCATTAATGTAAAGCATTACATCTGGACGGCGATTATATATTTGTCCATTGTTTGTATAGTCGATACTAAGTTGGTTTATGACCTTGAAGATATTGTTACTAGGTTCCTCAAAATCTATAAGTGGAATCATTTTTGGCTGGCCATTTTGAGGTGTAAACTGTATGCCATTAACAAGCCAGTTATATACCTTATGCAAGGTTGCAAAGTCGCTTTCGGCGCCAACAAGTTTTATCGTATCAGAGATCTTTTTGATTTCGTCTTCAGTTAGCTCAGGGTTAGTATTCCTAATAAACGCCTCTAAGTCGTCAGTATTTAAGACGTCACGTCCATATACACGATTAATCTGGTCACCCGGGAGATATGTCCAACCTTCTTGTTCAAGGAATGAAATGAAGGCATATTCGTAATCGGATTCACAAAATCTTCCGTTAAAGTTTTGTAGTTTGGCCATATTATCACATTCCTTCTATATAATTTATAGTACTCTATTTGGCTTTTTGGTTCTCGAAAGCGGTTATCATATCAGAAAGGTTCTTAATGAACCACTTGATTTGCATTTTCTGTATTTTATCATATTTATTATATTCTTTAAGGCCACTAACGGCTTCATGGATTGTCTTGAGTGCCGTTAGGTCTTCTTCTACTATTTGAGAATAGTGTACATCCCTATACAAATCCATAAATAGGGAGCGAATTCGACTTATAGTTTCTGAAGAGCATTTCTTAAGCATAGATATAAAACGATTCACATCTATGTTATTAGCAAAACCATTTTTTCTAAGCATTTGTTTGGCAGCACTAGTTAGATTTTTGCAGTATTCTTTTATTGCAATAGGAGAGTAAGGGAAATCTTCCTGCTCATGCACTCCTGTTAGTGCTTCCTGCATCCTACGTTTAATCTGTTCGAAGTATTCAATACCATCTTTATTGAAAAGTGTATAACCCGAACTGAATAGAGACTCGAAGTCAATGTTTTCGTCTATCGTTTTTAGACTATCAATCATCGGGTTAGTTATGTTTTCAATATCAAATTCTATTTCGGCATCGTATTTAATAGCGACGATATAATTAGCAAGAATTCCATAATCATAATACGGAATAGAGCCGTTCTTTATCTTATCAGGGATATTAGCAAGAGCTTTCTTTGTTTTTTCTTCCGTGCTAACATGATACTCTCGTATAGCCTGAAGATCCTTGTCTCTTCCTGAATTCCATTTTCCTTTTTTCATATAATCCGTGTAATATGAAACCGATTTCTTGATCTCTTCTTCTGAAATGATCTGATAGGCTATGTAGTCATAGCAAAAGCGGAATAAAGGTAAACTGTCATTTACTCCTAAGCTCCCAGACAAATAGGCTTTTGTATCAAATCTGAGATCTGAACTCTTACTCTGCCTTTGCGTAAATGCGATGACACCATAAAAAATCATTTCCTCTATTTTCTCATTAACGGTGATGCCATGATCGGAAATAAATTCAAAGATATCTTTGCACTTTTGGCAGCCATAAATAAAAGCTCTCAAATTATATGAATTCAATCTCGTGAAGACATTGACTATATCATCCGCTTGTGTTTCAGTATTGAATTTACTAAGATAAATACCGAAGTTTCCAATAATGGTTTGTATAGCGGTTTTAAAGTCGCAGACAAAGCATATTGTATCTCCAACAGTCTTTTCTTTGACTCGTTTGTATGCAATTGCGGATTCGGTATAATATTTTACAGCTTTTCCTTCGCTATTAGTTCCGTCGTATGTTGTTAGTAGTTCATCTTCATTTGTGATAAGTAGAACTTTGGCATGATCATTTTCGCAAAGATTATTAATGTATCCAAGCAGCTTAGTAATCTCAATTTGAGTTCTTTCAATATCTTCAAGAATAATGAGCGTATCTGAAAGATTTATGGACTCATATAGCTGTTTCAATGTTTCTTCACTAGGATTCTCAATATCGAAACCTATTTTGCTTGCTGCTGCATTTAGAAGAGTTTTACCAATTACTTTTGCTGTGTTTTTGGCAGGAGATAGTTTTTTTATAACTGGGTGAAGTTCAAGGAAAATAGCTTTGCTTATTTCAGTCGTATCAGAAAGGCCGTATAAGGAAACGATTACGCATTTCTTATTTTTCTTTACAAGATAAGGTTTTAACTCGTTTTTTACATAGTGGCTTTTTCCTGATCCCCATTCGCCGGAAAGCATAATAGCTCTACCGGTAATATCATTTTTTAGATAATTGAGTAAAAAGCTATTAAGCTCGTCGTAAGTCATTATTCTTCACACTCCTCCAAAGAGCCTTTAATAAGAATCGGGCAAATATCTTTTATCTGTGATTTGAGACGTTCATTTATTTGCTTACGCATATTATATACGGTGAATATTTCAGCAATTGCTTTCTGTATAGATATGTCAGGAATAGGAATTTTGACTTCTTGCATCTCATAAAAATCAAATGTGTCCCTTACAGAACCTGAAGCATAAAATAAAGTACTACGCTGAAATTCTTTTCGACTAAACCACATCATAAGATAATCTGGAATCAGTTGATCTTTATCTTTTACTTCAAATACTGTATACATTGGAGATATAATACAGTCTTTATCTCGCAATAAGGCTATTGAGCCAAGATTGATTCTTGAAGGATTATATGCAAATTGTCCTGTCCTTACAATCTTATAATTATGAAGATCAATGCCTGTCATATTAGCTTTTGTTTCATCAAATGTACTTGTGCTGTTGACGCCTTGTACTAAGCCGACTTCGAGATTAGTATTTCGTTTATTAGATTCGGATATGTAGGCTCCGATTTTGGAGCATGGCATTTTTCTCCGCAAATCCTCGATATAAGCATCACAAACGAGCTTCAAATCCTCCAGCCCGCGTTCATAGCTCTGCTGATTAGCAATCATTGCATTATAAATAGCTACATATTTTTGCTGAACAGAGAGTGGCGGGAGTTCCATATCGACATCACATAAGTCATCCCAATTATAGAACTCTGTGGAACTGCCCCATGAGTTTGTGATGACATATCTATCAAACTCCGGACGATTGAAAAACATATATAGCCATTCCGGAAGAATGTACTTTTTTCCATATTCGCTGATTCGGAATACAACATAATCCTCTGTGCATATAATAGTAGAATCCGTGTCGTTATAAGTTACACTGAATTTGCTGCCATTTCGTGAAGTACGGTGATTGAAAAAGAAAACTCCCGGCTCAACAATTTGAAATTTACTGAGGTCACGATTGTTCAGATCCGCTTTTGTTGGCATCATCTGTTTTGATGTGTTGACACCTCTAACTTCATCTACACCGTACCGAAGATCACTATTTCTGATTTCAAGAAGTTCAATATACTTTCCGAGCTTTTCCTTAATCAATGCCATAACCAATCCCCCTGAATGCCTCTGCCAGCATCTGCTGAGACTTCTTTTCCTCAATCATCACAGCACGCATTTCGTCCTGAATTCGCCTCATTTCTGCTTCATAGTCAATTTCCAGATCATGGTCAATAAACTCAATGTACTTGCTCGGCGTAAGTGCGAAATTACATGATTCTATCGTATTAACATTGTTCTGCTTTTCCTCGGGAGAAAGATCTTTGTTCCAAACCTTAACAGAGCGGTACAGCTCAGGAACAGCATAATTTGCCCCGTCAGTACCAACATTCTGCCAAGTGTGGTAAATTTCAGCAGCCTTCTTAATCTGTTCTTCGTCGAGACGAACTTTCTTTTTCTGTTCGCCCTTTACGGCATTTTCAGTCCAAGTTCGCAAATCCATAAACAAAACTTCGCCGGAACGGTTGCGGAGCTCGCGGCCATGATAGTTTCCACCTTTTTTATCCTGATTAAGTATCCAGAGCGTTACACTGATATCTGTCGTAATAAATAGCTCACGAGGGAGAATGATAATTGCTTCAACTTTATCGTTCTCAATCAGTTTTTGACGAATATTCTGAGCAACATCGTCGTTTAAGGCACCGTTGGCAAGAAGGAAGCCAGCAACGCCTTTAGACTTCAAATGAGAAAGAATATGAAGAATCCATGCATAGTTGGCGTTACTATCCGGCGGCGTTGAATAATCTGCCCAACGAGCATCATTTTCAAGTGCGCTATCATACCAGCTCTTCAGATTGAAAGGCGGATTAGCCATTATGTAGTCAAAATTGATTCCCTTATGAAGGTCGTGCGTAAATGTGGAGTCAGCTTCGTCGCCGAGATTATGGCTAAGGCCGCGGAGGGCGAGATTCATTTTTGCAAGACGATAAGTGGCAGGCTCTTTCTCCTGACCATAGATATTGATACGGCTAATATCGCCTTGTTTTGACTTAATCAAATCTGCGCTCTGGATAAACATACCGCCGGAACCGCAGCAGGGATCATAGAGCGTACCATCAAATGGCTCTATCATAGCTGCGATAAGCTGAACGACATCGTGAGGCGTGTAGTATTCGCCCTCTTCTTTGGTTGCGTTTACGGCAAATTCCTTTAGAAAGTATTCATAAACTCGTCCAATAAGGTCTTTTTCTTCGCCGAATGCCTTATGGCTGATTTTATTAACTTCGTCAACAACCTTTTTAATATCGTTAGGAGCAAGGTTTCTTGAAGTAAACGTACCCTCAATAAAACAGCCCTTAAGCTGCTTATTTGTCGCCGCAATACTGCTCAAAGCAGTATCAAGTGCAACATTTAGCTGCGGAGCAGGGGTATTTATAATAGTAGACCATCTTGCCTCTACGGGGAGATAATATGTACCGTCGGTAAAAGTGGCGTCCTCGAAGAATGCCGCCTGGATATCAGGATCATCAGGATCAAGTTCTTCTTCAATAAGTTTCTGACGCAGTTTCTCTATACCATCATCAAATTTTTCACCGATGAAGCGTAGGAAGACTAAAGTCAGCATCATATCACGCTTTTCAAAGAATGAACCTGAGTTCCTAGCCTGACGAAGATGATCGCGGCATTTAAAAAGTATATTTTCAAGATTTATAGTTTCTTCTTTTTTCTTTGCCATTATTTTTACCTCTTATTCGCATATTTTGTTATCGGGCGCTTCTACAAGATTATTTGAATGCCATAGCGTCTTTTAGCTATGGCTACTATTAGTATTATTATACCATATTTCACCAAAATAATCAAGCTTACAACTTGCAATTCTATCAATATTTTTAACTCAGGCCACACCCGCACAAGTTCTAATTAAATTTTATCACGAAAAGTAAATCCAAGCTTGGTGCATCTGAGGTGCATTTGGGTGCTATTGGGTGCATTTGTTTTTTTGTTGTAATAAAAAATCGGATCAGCATATTCATACTGTCCGATTATTATTCTTATTATTTTTAAGGCTATAAGAAAAACACCCCTATAAATAGCGGTGCTTTTCTACGGGTACTACAAAGTTTTGTCTCATTTGTGAGTACCAAATATGGTGGAGGCGAGGGGAATTGAACCCCTGTCCGAAAATCCGTTCATGCAACTTTCTACGAGCGTATTTTACCTATTATGATTCCCTGTGTCGGCCGCCGATAAACGGGCTGAGGTCACAGGTAGTCCGTATACAACTGACGGACACGGACACTTCCGACAGTCGTTCACCGCTCATCGATGCCCAAGCGAGAGCCGCGGTACTCCCTCGGTGGACAGAAGCTGACTTAAGCAGCTACCAGTTCGCTATTTCTAGAAACTGTAATGTTATTTCTTGCGTTTATATTTAAACGTGGCGCAGGTTATGGAGATCACGCCATTCTCCGCTCGCTTATCACACTTCGAGACCCCCGTCGAAACCTTTACGCCCCCATATTGTGAGGGAGTGAGGTGGGGAGCTGAAAAGTGCTCCGAATAATATTATACAATGTTTGCAGCCGTTTGTCAACTGCAAACATTGTCGTTATCTGCTATAGCAGGGTGATTTCCTGTTTGTATGCGTCAACATGAGCCACAGCTCCGTATGGGAGTATCGCTCTCGGTGATGAATGGCCGAAGTTCACATTATAAAGTATGGGGAGCTCACTGTTATTGACGATATCGCGCCATACAGACTTGTATTCCTCGTAGTATCTCTCATTCATTGGCTTTCCGACTATTATTCCGCATATGTTGTCGAAAACGCCCTCTTTTTTCAGAGTGCCGAGGTATTCCGCAAGCATTTCGGGAGTCGGCATTACTTCACTTGTCTCCGCGAATAGTATCCTGCCCTTCCATTCTTCGGCAGCAGGGAAGATGCTGTATCTTCTTGTAATTTCTGCCTGCTTTGCGAAGTCCTCTTTGAGCTGAGGGCATTTCTCGAATTCCTCGGAGAGCATATCGCCGAAGCTTTCGATATTGTCCGTCATGAGCATTTCTCCCATGCTGTCGATACAGCCGCCGAGAAGCTCACCTTCAAATACGGGCCTGCCCTGCAAAAGCTCATAGCCGTGCTCTTCCCTGTGAGAAACAGGCATAGTTCCAACAGCAGCTGCGGAGAAGTCTGTCCTCTCCTCGTACCATACGTCGGAGGGAGTTATCTTCCTGCCGTGATAGGGTGCAAAGCAGCTCTCAAACTGCGCCTTTGAATATGGGAGCATATCACCCGAAAGCTCTGCGAGGTCGCACATGAAAGCCTGACCGTAGAAGGTCTGCAAGCCCAGCCTGCGGAACATGAAGTGGTTATTGGTGGTATCCGAAAAGCCGAGGAAGAACTTGGGGTGCTCCTTTACGGCGTTTTTGAACTCCTCGTCCTCCATGAGATACGGGAAAGTGCGGAATGTTTCTATACCGCCGATAGCGCAGATGATACCCTTTACCGATTCGTCGAGAAAAGCGGCTTTCAGGTCTGCGGCGCGGGCTTCGGGGTGAGACATGATATATTCATTTCCCATGAGGGCGTGTTCTGTGAAAACGGGTTCAAGACCGAATTCGCGGAGCTTTTTTATGCCCAGCTCTTTTTCGTGAGCGCAGTACGGTTCACCGAGTATACCGCTTGAAAGACATATTACAGCGACCTTATCGCCCTTTTTCAATGGCTGTGGGTATATCATAGGGAAGCCCCTCCATTAGCAGAAAATCTTGATAGATCTTATTTTGTCACCGTTAAAACTGAATACGACCTGTTTATCTGAGTTTTCGCCGTAAATTAATGTTTCTTCTGTTTGGTCAGTCGGTTCTCCATAGGCTTGAAGAATATCATCTTTGAATGAGTCATAACCGATATCGCAGATACTGAAATCGCTGCTTGGAACATCATTGTCAATGTATAATCCGTGCAGCTCGTTGTTTGCGGAGAGGTCAGCAAAGCCTATATTCTTTTCTTTGTAGTATAGCTTATATAGTGCTATATCAGTTCCTTCATAAGGGATAGGCTCAGCCGCAGTATAATCATCTGAGAGCAAGTCGAATGACGAAGGTAATGAGAGCTTTTCGCCGTAAAGGATAACATTATCAAGCATTTTGAGAACAATATCCTGTTTATCAGCAGAAGTTGTCCCGATTATTTCAGATGTAGTATCAATATTGCTGTTATTTGCAGACGGCTTTATATCTTGTCCGCAACCGACCGATAATGCAGCAGTTGCGATAAATATTGTTAGAAAAGATTTTCTCATAAAAAATATTGCCTCGCAGAAATTCGTTACTTATTGCGTGATTTGAGATTGCGGTCTATTTCGCGGTTGGCGTCGCGCTTTGCGATGTCGGCGCGCTTGTCGTAGAGCTTTTTGCCCTTGCAGAGTCCCAGCTGCATTTTAACTCTTGAGTCCTTGAAGTAAAGGCTCAGGGGGATAAGTGAAAGTCCCTCCTGCTTAAGTGTTCCGTATAATTTATTTATCTCGCGCTTGTGCATGAGGAGCTTTCTGACTCTCATGGGATCGCGGTTGAAGATATTGCCTTTCTCGTAAGGGGAGATATGCATACCGCGGACGAAGAGCTCGCCCTTGTCGATAGAGCACCATGAGTCCTTGAGGTTCACGCCGCCCTGACGGATGGATTTTACCTCTGTTCCCACGAGCTCGATGCCTGCCTCGTAGGATTCAAGCACGAAATAATCATGTCGTGCCTTGCGGTTTTCGGCAATAGTTTTAGTACCTTTTGAGCGCATATTATCATCTCCTGTCTGTAAAAAATTATACACTATCCCGCACCAAATGTCAACAGCGGGGATATTGCAAAACCACGGGAATCATGGTATAATGTATATGAAAAGGTCAGATAACAGGGGAGGAAAGCCATGAACAGACTGATAATAAGGCTCTTGGAGCTGATAGTGAGTGCGATACACGGATTTGTAAGATACGCTGCGGATGAAAGGCGTGAAAAGCGGGGCGAGCCCATGAGGAACGATCAGTATTACGGCAGTATCAGCGGTAATCGTTCCCTTGATTACATCACCGAGCTCCGCGAGGATATGGAGGAAATAAAACGTGCCCGTGAGAGCATGGAACAGCAGCAGCGCGAAAAGTACGTTTTCAGCGACAGTCGGGCTGATATGGACGATATTTATTCGGACAGGAAATAAAAGCACCGGGCGGCTGACCGTTCGCCGTGTTACAATACGATAATTAAAGTCTGAGAGCAGTAAAAGCTGCTTTCGGACTTTTTTGTTTCCGGATGAAGAATATGAACTGAAATGTCAATATTATGATTATTTTAAAAATATTATGCGGTAATTTATACAAAAGGTAACACGATATGTGTTTTGTCCACCTAATCTTCAAAAAATCGGTTGAACAAATCATAATGTAATGGTAAAATAAACAAGGAATAGTGTTGAAATAGGTGTCAATATGTCGAAATGCTCAAAAAGATACACATTGAGCATGAAAATTCATTTGTGTTAACAGGGGATATGTCAGACAAACATGATGAAAAAGAATTCAGGAGGTATTAAAATGAGATTTGGCAAAAAAGCAAAGGCAGCTGCGGCATTATTGCTGACTGCGGCTGTCGTTATGCCGTCTGCTGCGGGAGTAATAGGCGCTCCGCGTACAGAGGCAGCGGCGGCATCAACGGCTTCAAACCCTATAATATGGGCGGACGTACCTGATGATGATGTCATCAGGGTAGGCGATACATATTATATGGTAAGCACGACTATGTTTTTCAGTCCCGGGGCTCCAATTATGAAGTCCAAGGACCTTGTTTCGTGGGAGATATGCAATTACGTATTCGACACCTACGCAAACGGCGACGTTCAGAACCTGAAAAACGGCAAGCATGACTACGCTCACGGACAGTGGGCAACAAGTCTCCGCTACAACGAAAAGGAAAAGAAGTATTACGCTTTCTTCGGAAGCTACGGCTCGAACAAATCCTACATATGCTCCACGGACGATATCGAGCACGGTGAATGGTCCCGTGTTGAGCTCAACGGTATGTATCACGACGCTTCTATCCTCTTCGACGACGACGGCAGGAACTACCTCGTTTACGGTGCAGGCGGTACCTGCAACATCAAGGAGTTCAACTCCGATATGACGGGCTGGAAGTCAGGCGGACTCGAAAAGCAGCTCTTCAAGACGAATTTCGATAACCTTGCGGGCGAGGGCTGGCATATCCATAAGATAAACGGTTACTATTATATACTCGGTATCGCATGGCCGTCAGGTCACGGCAGACTTGAATTCTGCTACCGTTCAAAGAGCCTCACAGGCAGCTGGGAGAACAAGACTCTTCTCGATTCGTCACTGGGCTCATACGGCGCAGGTGTTGCACAGGGCGGTATCGTAGATACTCCCGATGGAAAGTGGTACGGTCTGCTCTTTCAGGATCACGGCTCAGTAGGAAGAATACCTGTACTTGTACCCGTTACATGGCAGAACGACTGGCCGATGATGGGCGTAAACGGAAAAGCTCCGCTTACACTTGATCTCGGTTCGGGTGTAGGTACCGACCTTGCAGGCGACGACAGCTTTGACTATTCGTCCAACGATCTCGCACTGGAATGGCAGTGGAACCATAACCCAGACAACAGTGCATGGTCAGTTACCGAGCGTGAGGGCTGGCTCAGACTGAAGAACAAGAATATCGCCACAAATCTCCTCAACGCAAGGAATACCCTTACTATGCGTACAGAGGGACCTGCCTGCAGCAGCTACATAAAGCTTGACGCTTCAAATATGAAGGCGGGAGACTATGCGGGACTTTCCGCATTCCAGCTCATGTACGGCTGTATAGGCGTCCGCGTGGACGACAGTGGTTCAAAGAAGGTATATATGTCCGTCAACGGCGGAAACGATATCGGAAACAGCTCCAATAAGATAGTTGCCGAGGAGAACATGAGAGGCGACGAGGTATACCTCAAGGTGGACTTCAAGTTCGCAAATGTAGGCTCTGACGGAAGCTCCTCCAATAACATCGACAAGGCTAATTTTTATTATTCATACGACGGTATGAACTGGACAAAGCTCGGTCAGGAGCTCTCCATGTCATACGACCTCAAGCTCTTCACAGGCTACCGCAGCGGTATCTACAGCTATCCCACAAAGAACACCGGCGGCTATGCTGATATCGACTTCTTCGAGTACGACCGTCAGACATGGAACGGCAGCAGCGGCAGCAAGGTCCTCAGCGGTACACCTGTTGTCATAGAGCCTGACGAAAACGGATATTACTTCCATAACACATTCGAGAGCGGCACAGAATCATGGGCTGGAAGAGGCTCCGCAAAGGTCGCAGCAGACAAGAATGAGGCTTATGACGGCAGCGGCTCGCTTTACTGCTCGGGCAGAGAGGCAAGCTGGAACGGCGCTTCAAAGAGCCTTTCATCAAGCGTTTTCAAGGCAGGACAGGAGTACAGCTTCAGTACTGTCGTAAAGTATACGGAAGGCCCTGCTTCACAGAAGTTCTATCTTACCCTCCAGTATGAGGCTGACGGAGAGGTGCAGTACGACAAGATAGCTATCGTTGAGGATGTTCCGAAGGGCGAGTGGGTACAGCTTGCCAATGACAGCTACAAGATACCCGAGGGAGCTTCAAGTTTACAGATGTACGTTGAGACGGATTCCGACGATTACAGCTTCTATGTTGATGAAGCCATAGGCGGCGTTGCGGGAACGGTCATAGACGGCCCCAAGGCTGTAAAGGCGATACTTGGCGATATCAACGGCGACGGGAAGATCGACAGCATGGATATGATAGCTGCAAGAAAGGCGGTAATCAGTCAGAAATTTGCCGACAGCAGAGCTGAAAGAGCTGCCGACGTTGATAAGAACGGCAAGTTCGAGACTGCCGATCTGGTGCAGCTGCAGAAGTTCATACTCGGCAAGACAAGCGATTTCACGAAGTCCGAAGCTTCGCAGAATGACGACGGCGACACCAATGGCACAGCCACATATACTATGGAGGCTTATACAAAGCTCATAGAACCAAAGGTCGCCAACAAAGAGCCCGATTCCTCGCATCAGGAAAGAGGTGGAGTACAGTACGGCACTGTAAAGAGCGGCACTTACTACTCCACGACCTGCAAACGCAGCAAGCCGTACAATATACTTCTTCCCGCCAATTACGACGAGAACAAAAAGTATCCTGTCCTTTATGTAATGCACGGCTACTGGGAAAATCAGGACAGAATGATAATCAAGGGCAACGGCACTATGTATACCCGTCAGATAATCGGCAATGCCATAGCAGACGGCGAAGCTGAGGATATGATAGTTGTGTTCCCGTACATATACTCCAGTGCGACGCAGGCTGACTGTACGGCAATGGACGACGCAAACAATGCAGCGTATGACAATTTTATAAACGATCTTACAAAGGATCTTATGCCTTATATCGAAAAGACATACAGTGTAAAGACAGGCAGAGATAATACTGCGATAACAGGCTTCTCAATGGGCGGACGCGAATCCCTCCTTATCGGTATGCAGCGCCCCGACCTGTTCGGCTATATCGGAGCTATCTGCCCTGCCCCCGGCGTTACGGGAGACTTCAAATGGAAGAGCGGAGAAGAACCGTATCTTGTGTTCCTCACAGCAGGAAGCAATGATGAGGTAGTATACTCAACGCCGAACGGCTATCATGAGAGCTTCACCAAGAACGGAGTACCTCATGTATGGCACTATGTAAACGGCGGATACCACGGCGACAATTCCATTCATGCACACCTTTACAACTTTGTGCGTGCGGTTTTCAAGGCATGAAACATACCTGTCAGACATTTGACTTACTTTAAAAGAAACACCGCAGCTTTCGTATAAAAGTTGCGGTGTTCTGCGTTTATATATCGTTTACGATGTTTTTTACCCACACATTGCTGCGTACCATGAAGTAGCCGATAGCAACCTTGACTACCTCCGAGAAGGTGACCACGGCAAAGACTATCCGTATATCAAGGTCGGTGAAGTAGGAGAGGACTGCGGCAAGTGGTATCATCAGGAACCATGTGAAGCCGAAGTCGAAAAGGAAGGTTATACCCGTTTTACCGCCGCTCCTCAGAGTGAAATAGCAGGCATTGGTATAGCTCCACAATGGCATCGCAAGAGCCTGTATGATTATCATGTAAGCGGCGAGACTGCGTACAGAGACCTCGGTGTTGTATATCCTCGGGAAAAACGGCGCCAGAGGCAGAGTTATGAGCCCCACAATCGTCGCAGCGGTGACCGCGAAGAAAAGCAGCTTGTTGTCAAGGTCACGGGCTTCACCGAGTTTGTTTGCTCCCAGCCTTGCGCCTACGATTATGGCTATGCAGGCTCCCATCTGTATGTATACGGAGCTGAACAGGTTCGTAATGGTGCTTGATATGTTTCGCGCAGCCACCACCTCGGTGCTCCTTACGGAATAGCACTGCATGACTATGGACATACCCAGCGACCACAGGAACTCGTTGACAAGCATGGGGATACCCTTTTTGGTGATGTCTGCCATGAGCCTTGCAGGTATGCGGAAGCCGCGGAAAAGTCCGATTATATACTTGTTTTTGTCGGGGTGAGAGTGAGTCCATACTATGACCACCAGCGCCTCGAAGGTCTTGGCTATGACAGTTGCCCATGCAGCGCCCTTAACGCCCATTTCGGGCATACCGAGCCTGCCGAATATGAGGCAGTAGTCAAGGAGCACGTTGATACCCACAGCCGACATTGCGGCAGCCATGGGAGCTTTTGTGTTACCGCACTCACGGGCAGCGCTGGAATATGCCTGTCCTATGCCGAATGGTATAAAGCCGAGGATCATTATCCTCAGATAGTCCGTTCCGCTTTTGAGTATAGCCGAAGCCTGAGCAGCTTCGCTCTCCCTGCTTATGAACAGCGATATGAGCGGAGCTCCGAACGCAAGGCAGATGAGAGAAGCTATACCGATAATAAAAGCACAGACGAGAAGTCTGAACCTGAATGTATATTTCTGTCCTTCGTGGTCTTCCTTGCCGAAGAACTGTGCGCCGAATATGCTCGGTCCCGCAACAGCTCCGAAAATAGTGACATTGAAGACGAAAACGAACTGGTTTATTATGGCAACGCCGCTCATGGGTCCGGTTCCGAGTCTGCCAACCATTATATTGTCGATGAGACTGACGAGATTGGTAACTGCCATTTGCAGTATCATAGGCACGACCATTGACATTACCATTTTGTAAAAGCCTTTATTTCCGATGAATTTTTTTCTGAAACCCTTTAACATAAGTACCTCCGATGAAAAGTGCTTATTAATGTCTGCTCAACAATTAAAAATTGGCTTTATCCATGTTTAAAAGCCAATTTTTAATTGTCAAGGTGCAAGAAAAAATAATGATATTTCACTTTTTCTTGCACCTTGTTTTGCCCTTTGGGGCAAAATGAGCATGACATAAAGAAATGTGACGCGCAAATTCACTTTTTTATAAAGAATTTGCGCTCCCCGAAAGAAGTTCGGGGCAATAACTGCCTTGAGGCAGTTATTGAGTAAGCATTTATTATACCACAGGTTCGGAAAAAAATCAAGGTCTTGAGGATATAAAAAGAAAAACTGTTATCCTGAACGATTGAAGTGATAACATAGCAGGGGAATTAAAATCGAATATCATGTCTCAGAAGAAAAAACGGGACAGGTATAGAAGGAGGAATTACTTATGAGCATCAGAAAAAGAGGGACAGCTCTTGCCGTAAGCGCGGCAGCGGCTGTTTCGGCACTGAATATGGGAGGTCTCACGGGCATTGCCAATGCCGAGGACGGAGTGCAGGCAGTTTTCTATGTATCTCCCGACGGAAGCGACAGCGGCAGCGGTACAGTCAGCTCTCCGTTTGCGACTCTTGAAAGGGCACGTGATGAGGTAAGGAAGATAAACGGAAGCATGACAGGCGACATCATCGTTTATCTCCGCGGCGGTGATTACCGCATCACAGAGCCTGTGGAGTTCGGCACAAGTGACTCGGGCACAGGGGGACATACCGTAAGGTATGAGGCGTTCAACGGCGAAACGCCTGTTATCAACGGTGCACAGAAGGTCACGGGCTGGACTAAATTCAACGACAAGCTCTGGTCTGCGCCCCTTGACAGGGATATAAAGCTCCGCAACCTTTATGTCAACGACAGACGCGCGGATATGGGAAGTGTTCAGGTGCAGGCCAAAGGCGGCTGCGGAGACTACTACGTTACTGCGGGACAGGCTGACTGGGCGTGGGATTCGGGCAGAAAGAGCGACGGAATAGTTTACGATGCAGGCTCGATGCCGCGTATAACCTCGAATTTCGACGATCTTGAGGTAGTCAACGGCACAACGTGGAACGAGAACATCGTCTGCTCCCGTGATATAAAGTACGACGGCGGCAGCATGATACTTCTGATGCAGCAGCCCTACGGCGCAATAGCTCAGACTCCCGGCTGGGGCGCAGGATTCACAACGAGCGGAACTCATACTATCTACAACGCTTTCTCCTTCGTTGACAGCGAGGGCGAGTTCTTCTTCGACAAGAGCGAAAAGGTGCTGTATTACTATCCGAGAAGCGGTGAGGATATGACCTCTGCAGACGTTGAAGCTCCTGTTGCTGACTGTCTTATAAAGATAGCGGGAAAGTCCACCAGCGACCGCGTTGAGAATATCTCGTTCAGCGGTCTGACCTTTGCGAATACGGATTATCAGCTTACAGATGTTGCGGGCTCCCACGGCAAGACCACCTGTCAGGCCGCACAGTGCTATACGGCTTTTGCAGACTCAAACTGGCACAGCAAAAATTACGAAATGGTCGATACTCTCCCTGCGGCTGTACATATCACAAGCAGCGACAGCATAAAGCTCACGGGTAATGTTGTCAAGCATACGGGAGCAGACGGTATCTCAATGACCAATGACGTTATAAATTCGGAGGTAAGCGGAAACTTTGTTACCGATATCACCTCCAGCGGTATAACATTGGGACATCCCCAGCACATTTACATCGGTGACGGTGACGGTACGAACCGTGAGAAGTTCCCGCGCGGTGTTGAGGGAGTATGTAAAAACGACCTTATCACGCAGAATCTCCTTTACGATATCAGCGTTGTACACGGTTTCGGCGGCTGTGCTGCCATAACTGCATATTTTGTGGACTCGGTGAAGATACTGAGCAATACCATTGAAAAGACCGCTTACAACGGCATACACCTCGGCTGGGGCTGGTGCAACTTCAAGGACAGCACCACCTGCCGCGACAATCAGATATGCTATAACAGAGTTATCAATTCCCTGAACCGTCTCCACGACAGCGGCGGTATCTATACTATCGGTCAGATGCCGGGTACAATAATCAATGAGAACTATGTTCAGGGAATACCCGCAGGCGGCTTCGGAGCACCTACATACGGACTTCACAACGATGAGGGAACGACCTACATCGAGGAGAACGACAACGTCCTTGAAATAAGCCCCGATGTTACTTATACAATCAACTGCGAGGAATACGGCGACAAGCACCACCTCACTATCAAGCGCACATACGCCACAGTCAACAAAATGGGCAAAAATCCTCCATACAGCGATATTGATACTCCTATTGTAGTATCTGATAACGTATGGCCGTTCCGTCAGTACAAGGTCTGCCTCAACTCGGGCATATCCGATGAATACCGCGGACTTGTGCCTGCATGGCTCACATCCGCAGCTGACTATGTATTCCCTGCAAGCTGTGAGACTTCCTGCGGAAGCACTCTCCCTGTAAGAAAGACCGACGGTACAGTATGGATAGCTCCCGACGGCACGGATACATTCAAAGCGGGAACTGACATGACAAAGGCAGGCGGCAGCAAGGGTTCCATAAAAACTCCGTCAAAGGAGGGCGAGTACAGGATATATGTTCTTGACGCAGGCGGCAAGGTGCTCAGCAAGTCCTCGCATCTTCTGAGGCTCAGCGGCACAGGCAGTACAGAGCCTGATAATGTTATACAGGCTGAGGACTGTGATTACAGATCGGGCATCGAGACCGAGAACTGTTCTGAGGGCGGACTTAACGCTGCTTTCATTGAAAACGGTGATTATATCGGCTTCAGGGACGTTGACCTCACAGACGCAAAGGACGCTGACTTCCGACTTGCTTCAAACGGCGCACAGGCTTCACTGGAGGTACGTCTTGACGCTCCCGGCGGAAAGCTCATAGGCAGCATTGACGTCAAGGGCACAGGGGACTGGCAGAAATGGTCGACTCAGACCTGCAATATCGCGGAGACCACGGGCAAGCATGATGTTTATCTGGTATTCACGGGTGAAGAGGGATACCTCTTCAATATAAACTGGTGGAAGCCGAACACTCCTGCCGAGGAGTACATACTCGGCGACCTCAACGGCGACGGAGCTGTTGATATCTATGACCTTACACAAATGCGAAAGGCGGCTCTTGAGGGCGATGCTGAGCGTTTTGAAGCTGCCGATATAAACGGCGACGAAACTATCGACAGCGACGATCTTACTCTCCTTAAAAGGTTCATCATGGGAGAAATAAGCACATTCTGAGCCTTATGAAAAGAAGTCCGAAGGCGGTCAACGTGACTGCTTTCGGACTTTTTTTATCTGTATTCAACAACGTCCCCGAAGTCTTTACGGGGTCTTGCGGCAGGAGCTTCATCTGCGTAGCCGAGAGCAACTGCGCCTATAAGCTGAGCGGTGGTGCCAATGTGATCGACAAGCTCATTGTACGCATAAGAGGTGTTTGCAATCCATAGTGTACCGATGCCGAGCTCTGTGGCTTTCAGGAGCATATTCTCAATAGCCGCTCCTATCGACAGGCTGTCGCATATTTCGGTGATACGGGCAAAAGTGCCGATATCCATGAAAGGTGAGCTTCCGTTTGTGTTCAGTACCATGATAATTACAGGAGCTTCACGCATTATCCTCAGCGTATTGAAAGCGTCTGACAGCATATATTCCGAGTCGGGCAGGTGAGCGAGCTCTTCCCTTGTCTTGGTGAGACCTGTTTCCATTTTTGCAAGGAGCTCATCCTTTGAGCTGCCGCTGTAGACTATGAATTTCCACGGCTGTCTGTTTTTTGCCGACGGCGCAAGGACAGCTGCACCGAGTATTTCGCCGATAAGTTTTTTGTCCACTGTTTTTGAGCTGTATTTTCTGATGCTTCGTCTTTCTTTAATAGGGTCCATAGTATTCTCCTTGATAATTTATATATTTACAATTATACATTGATATGATTTCTTTGTCAATGGCTTGGGGATAAGAATATTTTCTGTTGACGCTGCGTGAAAAAAATGGTATAATCATTACGCATGAAAAATTGGAAGGACGGTTTTATGGAGAAGATCCGGAAGTTTATAAAGGCTCAGCCTGTAATGGTGATATCATTTTTGCTTGCGGTGGCTACGATGTTTATAGTTCCACCTGACAGCGAGTACATAGGCTACTGCAACAGGACAGTGCTTATTGAATTATTCGCACTCATGGCAGCTGTAGCGGGGCTGCGGAGCATAGGTATATTTGACAATGCCACAAGAGTAATACTTCAGAAGGCGGGAACTGTCCGCAGGCTCGGCGCTGTGATGATACTCATATGCTTTTTCAGTGCGATGCTTGTTACAAACGATGTTGCGCTGATAACATTCGTGCCGCTGACGCTGCTGATCTACGGCAGCATTAAGGACGAGAAAAGCCTGATACTTACGATAGTACTTGAATCGGCGGCGGCAAATCTCGGAAGCATGATGACTCCTGTGGGAAATCCGCAGAATTTGTTCCTGTATGATAAATACGGACTTACGGCAATGACATTCCTGAAAACAATGCTCCCCGTGGGCACTCTCGGACTGGCGGCAGTTCTTGGACTTACTCTGTTCCTGCCGAAGGACAGGTGCAAAGCTCCCGAGCGCAGGGACGTGAAGCTGCCCGTATTCAAGGCGGCGGTGTATACAGGACTTTTCCTGCTTTGCATAGCGGCTGTATTCAGACTTGTTCCCGACTGGGTATGCCTGATAGCAGCACTGCTTGCGGCATTGATATGCGATGTGAAGCTGCTTCTTAAGGTAGACTACATACTTCTTGCCACATTCGTGTGCTTTTTCGTTTTTGTGGGGAATATCGCACGTATCGGAGCGGTAAGCGACTTCTTTTCCCATATCCTCACAGGCAGGGAGCTCATAGTTGCAGCTCTGCTCTCACAGCTCATAAGCAATGTGCCTGCGGCGGTAATGCTTGCCGAATTCACAGGCAAGGGTACAGATCTGCTCCTCGGAGTGGATATCGGCGGCTTCGGAACGATAATAGCTTCAATGGCGAGCCTCATAGCGTTTCAGATATACAGAGGCTCAAAGGAAGCTCATGCGGGAAAGTACATGGTGATATTCACGGCAGTAAATATAGCGCTTCTCATACTGCTTCTCGGATTTCAGTTACTTATAATGAAAATATGATAAAACGGCAGCAATCGAAAGCTTGCTGCCGTTTTTATGTACATCAGTCGTAATTCTTGAAATAAAGCCCGCCGAAAAGGCTGAACATGAGCTTTTCGAGAAATTTCACATCGGCTTTTCCGTTGGTAAGGATATAATTCTTGGCGATACTGTTCATTCCGCTTGCGATGAAGTCCACAATAAAAACGCGGCTCTCGTCGGAAACGTCGCTGATGAAGTATTTACAGTCCATGAGCGAACGGTACTGGACATCATAAAGAAAATGTATCATGTCGTTTTTTACGAGCAGAGAGATAATATTCTTTTTATCCACGATATATCTGCTGTAGCCCTCGCAGAAGCCGCGGAAGATCGCAGAACGGCATGAAGCGGGATTTTTCTCGGGCAGAAAACAGCAGTTATTGCTGAGCTCATATATTATAACATTTTCCTTTGTACCGAAAAGGGAATAGAAGGTCTGCCTTGAGACCTGAGCTTCGCGGCAGATGCAGCTGATGCTTATATCGCTGAACGATGTGCTTTCAAGGAGCTTTAGCAGTGCGTCGGAGATAAGCTTCTGAGACAGGAGAGCAGATTTGTTGCTGCCTTGGTACATGGACAAAACACCTCGCTTTGTAAAAGTTTAAAGCACGTCATTGACAAATGTCAAAGACTATGATAATATTATAACAGCAGAGCTGACATTTGTCAAGCTCTGTGAATAACAAAACGGAGGAAAAGGTATGGCACAGGTTACAAAGGAAACAAAGATAGGAGAGCTTCTCCAGCTTGATAAAGACGTATCACCGATACTTTTCAGCATTGGAATGCACTGTCTCGGATGTCCGGCATCGCAGGGCGAAACAATAGAAGAGGCAGCAATGGTTCACGGCGTAAATGCAGACGAGCTTGTAAACGCTATCAATCAGAAGCTTGCTGAATAATTTAAAGAGGTACACCATTATGAGTGTACCTCTTTATTTTATATGATATTATGGTCGAAAACGAACAGGGTATAGGTTATACCGTTAGCAACGGTCTCTGCCTGTCGGACAGGTTCATGCACTGTGAAGAAGTCTGAGGCTGAAAGCTTTTCCAGCTCGGAGCTTCCGAGAAGCAGGAAGTACTCGTTCTGCGAGGGATCATCGTCGTACCATAAACTTGATGACTGATAGGCGCGGCGTCTTGCACCGCCCTCGTCCACGTAGATATCGCGGACCTTGACTTTTTCTCCTGTGATGACTGTTATCGAGTTGGCGTTCCAGAAAGTGGAGTAGCCCTTTGTCACGCCTTCGGATTCAAGGAAATCGGCAAGGATAAACTGTGTATTTTTCTTGTAGCCGTCCTTATCCAGTTCAGTAACCATGCTGCAGCTGATGATACCGCTTGCGATAACGGGAACCATGAGAAGTACGGATAATCTTGAAAACTCCGTATTTTCCGAGACAGCCCAGAATACAAAGAGTATGCTGACGATGATGGCAGTTCCGAGCATAGGGATGATGCGCCAGTCAGCGGCTGAAAGGATACCGAAGATATAGCCTGTGAGGATAACTGCCGTAACAGCCCAGTGTATCCATATCCATATCCTTATCATTCTGCCTTTGCGGTCATTGCCGTACTTTTTGAAGCAGCAGGTGGCGATGATCGGTAAAACAGCTATTATAATTGATGTCATGATATAAATGATATTGTAGATACCCTTTTCGTCGGTGAACATCACATCGGGGAGACTTTGCACACCGATGAGCCTCATCCATGCCAGAGGCAGATTGTGAAGATGTTCTGTCCATGAATCCATTCCTGAGAATTCGGTATTTGCGTCCTGATAGCTTGCGACAAGCTTACCTACGCACTTGTTGTTGATAATTACTCCGATAACTGCCATTATCAGGAAGGATACGACTCTGAAAAGTATTATCCCCGATTTGCTGCTGAACAGTCTGTGCTTGCTGTTGATGAACTGCTCTGCAAAAACAGCTCCAGTGAACGGGATAGTAAAGAGCGTAAGACCTGTAACTCCGTCCATGCCTGTAAGCAGCATAAAAATGCAGAGTATCAGGAAAACGATGATCTTCCGTATGGTTTTTGAGCGTGAGCTCTTCCCGTTTTTTCTCAGAGTCCTGCCCTGAGAGTCAAGAGTGAGTATACGGAAGTACATGAATGTGCCCGCTGCAAGGAAGAACAGACCGAGGGAGTAATAGATAGTATGTCCCCAGAATATCTCGCGCATTTTCTCTGTTGAAAGAGTCATTGCAAGGAACAGGGAAGTACCCGTCAGAGCGGCAGGCAGACTGCCCGTTACCTCGCGCATCATCAATACCATGAACAGCGTGAGCAGTACGAAAAAGCAGGTCATGCCGATTATGTGTGTCGTCATGCTGAGTCCGTAGAAATGCATCAGGAAATGCATGATATTGCTTGTGCCTATAGGGAGAAAGCAGGCGTATTTGAAGTTCTGATCGTACAGATGACCGCTTTCCGCCGAAGCGTTTGCCCACATTATGGTATCTGTGCAGTCAGCGTGGAATTCAGTTTTTGAAGCAGTCGTAACGTAGTAGCCTGTTATAATGAAAACGCTCAGAAAAACTGCTATGGCAGCTACCCATACGGCGGTTTTTCTCATTATATCGGGTCTGTATTTTTTTATCGCTTCCGGGCTTGCGGCACTGCTTTCTGCGTGGGACCTTTCATCGCCTTTTTCGGGAGCACTGTCGGCTTCGGTTTTTCCTTCGTCGGCAGCAGCCGTTACGGCTTCGCTTTCTGCGGTCACTTCCGAAAGATCCACGATATCCTCGGTGTTTACGGAAGGAGCCTCCGTAAGGTCTGTGACAGCTTCCGCGTTTTCGGGCGGAGCCTTTTGTTCTTTTTCATTGTTCATTCTATACCTCCGATAATATGCAGAGCGCAGATAACTGCGCTCTTTTTGTTATTTTTCTTCCTTTTTGGTATACAGGAGTATCTTTCTTGCGAAGAAGTTCCACAGGAAAGATACAGCTGTTGAAACGACCTTTGCGATTATCTGGAAAAGGCTCGTAGTATCTCCCAGCCATATTTCAAACAGCTTGGTTATGCCGATGGTTATCAGCAGACCGACCACGCCTATGGCTGCAAAGCTTATGAACTCCACAAGCTTGTTATCGACCCTTGAGGTCTTGAATATCCAGAATGTACTTATGACGTAGTTAACGATGAGCCCCGCAACAAAGGAGAGAGCATTGGCTATCCAGCCGAATTCCTTCTGTTCATGGAAAGCAAATCTGAAAAGGATATACGACAAAGCGAAGTCAACGACGAATGCAAGTCCGCCCACAAAGAGATAGCGGAAGAACTGGATAAGCGTGTTGTCGGTGTCACCCACGAAGAGCTTTTTGAACTGCCTGTCGCGGAGTATCTGCTTTATCTCGTCCATTACTTCTTCTCCTCGTGGTATTCCTTTTCCGTATTGACGTTCCACAGCGCGGACTTGTCAGTGCTGCCGCTCTTTATAGCCTTTACAGCTTCAAAGGAAGTAACCATTGAGTGGTCGATATTGTTGTATCTGTGCTGACCGTTTCTGCCTACGCAGTAAAGGTTCGGGATAGTATCGAGGTAAGCGATGAGCTTGTCCATTTCCTCGTAGGTATCAAAGTAAGCAGGGTAAGCCTTCTTTACCTTTTCCATATGAGTGTCGATGACCTCGTCTGCACTGCCGATAAGGCCGAGCTTTACCATTTCCTTCACGCAGAAGTCCGAGAACTGCTTTTCTGTCATGTTCCAGAACTTATCGCCCTCGGTAACGAAGTACTCAAGACCTACCCATACGGTATGACCGAGATCCTTTACCATATAAGGCGACCAGTTGTTGTATATCTGGAAACGACCCATTTTAACACGTCTGTCCTGAACGTATACCCAGCAGTCGGGAACAATATTTCCCACAGTTTTCATGGCTGTCTTGTTTTTGAGCCTGAGCTTCGGAACAAGTACGCCGAGAGTCATATAGTCACGGTAGGGGAGACCTGCTGCAATGCGGGCAGCCTCCTCGGGAACATCGTTCATGCCTGCAACGAGATCCTTGACAGGCATTGATGAGATAACGCAGTCGCCGCCGAGAGTGATCTCCTGACCGTCCTTTACGTAGGTAACGCCCGTGAGATTGTTGTTTTCGTCCTTATGGAGCTTCTTTACGGCAGCTTCCATAATGATAGTGCCGCCAAGCTTCTTTATTTCCTCGGCAGTGACCTCCCAGAGCTGTCCGGGACCAAGCTTAGGGTACTTGAATTCCTCGATAAGGGAGGTATTCACTTTGCGGTTCTTGACCTTGAACACTTTTCCGAAGAAGTCCTTGATTATACCGACTATGGAGAGACCCTTTGTACGCTGAGCTCCCCATGAAGCGTCTATCTCACTGGGGTGTCTGCCCCAGAGGTTCTCGGTGTAGTACTCGAAGAACATGGAATAAAGCTCCTTGCCGAAGCAGTTGATATAGAAGTTTTCGAGATTTGTCTCGGGGCGCTTGTGCAGAGCCGCTTTCAGGTAGCTGAAGCCTACTTTCATTGTAGTAAGGAAACCGAAATTCTTGATAGTCTCGGGCTTCAGTGAAACAGGATAGTCGTAGAACTTGTCGTTGAAGAGTATGCGTGAGACCCTGCGCCTTTTGAGCATTACGCGGTTTTCTTTCTGAGGGTCGGGGCCGCCGCTTTCAACATTAACGTGTCTTTTCAGGTATTTATCGTCAGATGAGGGAGCGCCCTGAGTAGGGAGCATATCGCTCCACCACTGATTTACCTCGGGTATTTTTGAGAAAAAGCGGTGACCGCCCATATCCATGCGGTTTCCCTTGTAGTTTACGGTCTTGGAGATGCCGCCGATAGCGTTTGTCTCCTCAAGAACTGTAACGTCGTACTCGCCCGAGCCGTCCTTAAGGAGCTCATATGCGGCGGTAAGACCCGCAGGTCCCGCACCGATTATTATGACTTTTTTCATTATAAAATGTCCTTTCGATGAAGTGCTGTGATAATATCAGATATATTTTATGTCTGCCCAACAACTAAGAAAGCGGCTTTTTGATATATAAGCCAATTTTTAGTATTCATTACTTGTTAGACGCTGTCAGAGCATAAAAACTCTAAGTTAAAAAATAATTATTTGTATTATATCTCAAACGACCGTTTTTAAATAAGAAAAACGGCAAAACAAGACTAAATAAACATGATCTGATCCATTATGATATGATCGCCCGATTTGTGTATCTGCATGGGCGTATAAATAATTATATCATATTTTAAATAAGTAATCAAGAATAACATTGCTAAAAAATATAGTGCACATCCCACAAATAGAAACGGCTTGAATTGTACATATATACGAAATTCAAAAAAACTTTTTTGAAATTAAACGGTTTTCCGTTTAAAAATGGTGTATTTCAGCCCCCTTATGAAAGGCGGTTTCAGAGCCGGCGCTTCATGATAATGAAAAAAGGCGCACAGTTCATGTACGCCTCTGAGTATTATTTTTCTGTGCAGAATTCGACTTTTTCGCCGTTAAGGATCATATTTGTAGTCCTTACGGCGCACATTTTTCCGCACATAGAGCAGGTGTGCCTGTCAGCAGGGGGAGTGCTCTCGAAGTAAGCGCGAGCCTTTTCGCCGTCAACGGCTATCTCGAACATCTTTTCCCAGTCCACCTCGTGACGGGCTTCAGCCATAGCGTTGTCACGGTCGGTCGCATGGGGTACACCCTTTGCGATATCCGCAGCATGAGCGGCGATACGGCTTGCTATGATGCCTTCCTTGACGTCATTTGCGTCAGGCAGGCGGAGATGCTCTGCGGGAGTAACATAGCAGAGGAAGTCAGCACCGCTTGCAGCAGCGATAGCGCCGCCGATAGCGGAGGTGATATGATCGTATCCGGGGAATATATCCGTAACGAGAGGTCCGAGAACGTAGAACGGAGCGTTGTGGCATATGCGCTTCTGGAGCTTCATATTGGTTGCTATCTCGTTCATTGCCATATGTCCGGGACCTTCAACCATTACCTGAACGTCCTTTGCCCATGCTCTTTCGGTGAGAGCACCCAGCTCGATAAGCTCCGCTATCTGACCGCCGTCTGTGGAGTCGTCGATACAGCCGGGACGGAGAGCGTCTCCGAGAGAGATAGTGCAGTCATATTCGCGGAGTATATCCAGTACCTCGTCGTAGTACTCATAGAACGGGTTCTCATTGCCTGTCATCATCATCCATGCAAAGAGAAGCGAGCCGCCGCGTGATACGATGTTCATTTTTCTCTTGTCCCTGCGGAAGGCTTCAACTGCACGGCGGTTTATTCCCGCATGGATAGTCATGAAGTCAACGCCCTCTTCCGCATGAGCGCGTACAACGCGGAGAAAGTCCTCGGCGGTTATTTCAAGAAGGTCTTTCTCAAGATAGCCTATAGCGTCATACATAGGAACAGTTCCTATCATGGCAGGGGACTTCTCTATGAGAGCCTTGCGGAAGGTATTGGTCTTTCCGTAGTTGGAAAGGTCCATGATAGCTTCAGCTCCGAATTTAAGAGCCATATCTACCTTTTCCATTTCGATGCCGTAGTTCTTTGCGTCACCTGAGATACCGAGGTTGACGTTTATCTTTGTACGCATTTTAGTACCGATACCCTCGGGAGATATAGACTTGTGGTTGATATTGCAGGGAATGCATACCTCTCCCTTTGCCACCAGTGCGCGAAGCTCCTCAGCGTCGATATATTCCTTTTCAGCGACTGTTTTCATTTCGGGTGTGATGATACCATTTTTAGCCGCTTCCATCTGTGTATAATAATTCTTCATTTATATTTCCTCCAAAAAACGATTTATTCGGTCTGTGTTCCGACACTTCCGCGGCTTCCGGCGAAGAGCTTCTTTGCTGCTGTGCAGAGTATGACAGTTGCCGCCATATCGGGCAGAGTATTGCCTACAGGTATATCCTTTGTCATAAGGAATCTGTACAGAGCAAAGCCGAGTACCCATACGATACAGCTTATGATATCAAAGCTCTTGTCCGAGCTGTCCCTTTTCAGTATGAAATAGTCCGCGATCTGAACAGCTATCATAGGTGCAAAGACAGAGCCTATAAGGTACATGAAGTCAGTGATATCGTCCATAGGGAAGAGCGCAGCTCCTGCAGTACCTATTATTGCAGCCGCAACGGCTACCCATTTGCCTTTGAGCTTTGAAAAAATTGATTCTCCCGAGATGCCTGCCGAATAAGCGTCAAGGAAGGTAGTTGTGACAGTTGAGAATACCACGATAAGAAGACCTGCTATTCCGAGACCTGCCTTTACCATTATCTGAGCTATGTCAGATTCCGCGGTAAATATAGCAGCTCCCATGCCTATAGCGTACATCCAGCAGCTTATTATGCCGTATACTATGGCGCTTACAGCTGTTGCAGCAGCGGGCTTTTCCGCTTCTCTTGTGTAGTCGCTTATGAGCGGGAGCCATGAAAGCGGCATAGCCACGGACAGCTCAACAGCAGCGCCGAAGCTCATGCTTTCCTCTGATACGGGGAGCTTGCTGCCGTCAAAGAATATGACCTTGCAGAGTATGAGCGTGAGTATGAAAAGAGCAGCCATAGCGACGGTATTTATCTTGCCGAGGTTCTTGATGCCTATGAGTATCCAGAGTATGATAAGTCCGCCGATAACAAGGCACCATACCCATTTACCCGCGCCGAAGATACTGTTTGCGGCAAGTGCGCCGTCGTATATCATGATAGCAGTCCAGCCTACGAGCTGAAGTACGTTGAGTACCGAGAAAAAAATGCCGCCCTTGCTGCCGAAGCTCATTTTTACGGTCTCCATAGCGCTTTTTCGCGCCATTCCGCCGATAAGTCCCGCAAGGAAGAGCAGTGTGCAGCCTATGATATGTCCGACTATAACTGCAAGAAGACCCTTTCCGAAGCCGAGGGGAGCAAAATATGTTCCAATGATTATTTCGGCGATCGAAACACCTGCGCCGAACCAGATAAGTCCGTTTTCGTATACGGAAGTGCGTTTCTGTTCCATTACTCCGCCTCCTTTGCAAATTCTCCCGAAAGAGCGAAGGCATGAGCCATAGGACCGCTGCCTTTTCCGAGGTCCAGCATGGCGGCAAGAGCGCCGGATATGTAATCCTTTGCGCGTTCTACCGATTGTTCAAGTGTGAAGCCCTTTGCAAGATTTGAGGCTATGGCACTTGAAAGAGTGCAGCCTGTTCCGTGGGTGTTTGGATTGTCGATGCGCTTTCCGTTGAACCATGTGCAGCTGCCATTGTTCCAGAGCAGGTCGTTAGCGTCGTTAAGACTGTGACCGCCCTTGCAGAGTACGGCACAGCCGTATTTTCTGCCGATGATCTCTGCGGCGCTGATCATGTCCTCCCGTGAAGCTATCTTCATGTCCGCAAGTATCTCTGCTTCGGGGATATTGGGAGTAACGACAGCGGCTATGGGAAGAAGCTCTGCCTTGAGAGTTTCAACAGCTTCCTCTGCGATGAGCCTTGCGCCGCTTGTAGCTACCATAACGGGATCGACAACTATATTGTCAGCCTTGTACTGACGGAGCTTTTCCGCAATGGTGCGGATGAGTTTTTCGGAGGAGACCATGCCCGTCTTGACTGCGTCGGGACGAATGTCCGTAAACACAGCGTCAAGCTGCATAGCCAGAAATTCAGGCGATACCTCCATAATACCTGTTACGCCGGTCGTGTTCTGTGCGGTGAGAGCTGTAACTGCGCTCATAGCGTAAACACCATTCATGGTCATTGTTTTAATGTCCGCCTGAATGCCGGCGCCTCCGCAGGAGTCGCTTCCTGCGATCGTTAATGCTGTTTTCATTTTCATTTCTCCTTTTTGGCAAATTCGGGCTTTTGCCCCAGCATTAATTTTGTATAGCGAGACAAGGTGGTGCCCCCGATGTCACGCTTTTGATAATTCATAATTCTTAATGCATAATTCATAATTAAATGCTGCCGATACAAATATGTAAGCCATAATTATATTCTTTCCCCACAAGCGTACGGCAAAATCATGAATTATGAATTCTTAGTTATGAACTGAAAAAGGTGTGCCCGCAAAGAGACACACCTACACTTCATAAGTATTTCCCTCCGTTGGCATTATCCAAATCAGGTAAGGTCGGAGTTTGAAACTCCCTCTCAGCCTGTTACACAAGCTCCCTTTTTCATATTAATTATACCACTTTTGCGGCAAATGTCAAGGAGTGGGATTGTTTACAAAATATACTTGAATGTCTAAGCAGATTTTGGTAAAATTATTATAGGACAATTTGACGCAGAACGCTGTATCTTTAACGTAATACACAGGAGGTATGAAATATGGATAAGAAAGCAATGTACAGAATAAGCTACGGACTTTTTGTCGTTACAGCCGTCAGTGACGGAAAGGACAACGGCTGTATAACAAATACTCTCGCACAGGTAACGTCCTCGCCGAATAAGGTGAGC
The DNA here is from genome assembly GCF_946415235.1 of uncultured Ruminococcus sp. Lineage (GTDB taxonomy): Bacteria > Bacillota > Clostridia > Oscillospirales > Ruminococcaceae > Ruminococcus. The sequence continues at coordinate 52,362 of NZ_CAMKRR010000001.1, forward strand.
CTTACAGTTGCAAAAAACAATTATACCCACGATCTTATAATGGCAACGGGAAGGTTTACAGCTTCTGTTATAAGCACTGAGGCTGATTTTGAGCTTTTCAGGCACTTCGGCTTTCAGTCGGGAAGAGATGTGGACAAGTTCGCCGAATTTAAGGACTGCAAACGCGGCGAAAACGGCTGCCTCATAGTCACAAAGGGGACTAATGCCTATATATCGGGATCTGTATGGCACAGCATTGACCTCGGTACTCATACCATGTTCATTGCGGAGGTAACGGATATGGAAGTCCTCAGTGATAAGCCCTCTGCGACTTATGAATACTACCAGAGCCATATCAAGCCGAAGCCCGAGGCTGTGGGAACTGCTCCCGACGGACAGACCATATGGAGATGCAGTATCTGCGGCTATGAGTACACAGGCGAGGAGGTTCCCGATGACTTTATCTGCCCTATATGCAAGCATGGAAAGGCTGATTTCGAGAAGGTCTCGGGCGGCAGTCACGAGGCTGTTCCCGTCGGAAAGACAGAAAGCGGAGAGACTGTATGGAGATGTACGGTCTGCGGCTATGAATACGTGGGAGATGAAGTACCTGCTGACTACGTCTGTCCTATATGCGGCGTAGGGGCTGATATGTTCGAGAAGGTCTGAGCTTTGCATCAATGCCGTATAAGGGGGATATAATGTATGATAGTTTATTTTTCGGCTACAGGAAACAGTAAATACGCAGCGGAGCGCATTGCTGCCGCACTCAATGAAAAAACTATGTCCATTGAGGAGGGATGCTATGATATAACCCTTGAGGACGGGGAATGTTTCGGTATCGTCACTCCTACTCACTGGTGGGCTCTGCCTGTACCTATGAGGGAGTTCTTACAGAAGCTGAGACTTCACAGGCAGGGGAAGCACTATGTTTTCATAGCGTCCACCTACGGTACTACAGTCGGCTGCAGCGGCGAGGAGGCAAGACATATCCTGCGCGATAACGGTATCCGCCTGAGTGCGGCATACGGCATAAAAATGCCCGATAACTGGACGGTCACCTTTGACCTCAGCAATAAGGAAAAGGTAGCCCGTCAGAATGAGGCTGCTGAAAAAAACATAAACAATGTCATAGCAAAGATACTTGACAGGAAAAAGGGCTGTTTCCAGACTATCAGGACTCCATACGCTATTCATAAGTACACGGACAGGGTATTTGCAAAGGTGAGAATGACAAAAAATCTGAGCGTTGAGGACAGCTGCAATGGCTGCGGTCTCTGCGCGAAGAAATGTCCCGTGAAAGCCATTGAGATACGCGACGGGAAGCCGGTATGGGTTAAGGAGCGCTGCGCTCTGTGCTTCCGCTGTCTGCACCATTGTCCGCAGTTCGCTATACAGTTCTGGAACGGTGCTACAAAAAAGCACGGGCAGTATACTAATCCCAATGTAAAGGTATAAGGAGCTGGAATAAACTCGCTATGGGCAAATCTGACTGCAATTACAGAATATTCAACCGCGACATGATGAAGTATCTTGCCATATTCATCATGTTCTGGGGACATCTTATAGGCTGGGCCGTGCAGTATAAGTACGGTGATGTCGAAGCTTACTATACTCTCCCCATGTGGGAATATATCATAATATACACTTCACTGTTCTGTCCGCCTGTAATGTTTTTCTTTATAGCGGACGGCTACAAATACACACGTGACAGGAAAAAATATGCACAGAGGCTTCTGCTCTTTGCCTGCATAACTCAGCCCTTTGACTGGCTGTGCTGTCATAAATTCAGCGGGTGGTGGCACACCAATGTTATATTCACGCTGTTTTTCGGACTTCTTGCCATAATGGCATGGGAGAGCAAATTCAAGCTTTGGCAGAGGATAGCGCTTGTCATACTGTGTGACGGAATGACGCTGCTTATATATTCAGACTGGATCATATTCGGAGTTCTGTTCATACTGTTCCTGCATATCTTCCGTGAAAAGCCAAAGGCGAGGTTTATAGCCTATATGAGCCTAACAGCTCTGCATTTCCTTCCCAACCTTTTCAGTCTCGGCAAGATACCCACAGACAGACTTATCATACAGATAGCGGTCATGATGCTCATGTTCGTACTGGCATATCTGTGCATGACTGTGTTCTACAACGGCAAAAAGGGCAAGCACCCGACTCTGGCAAAATGGTTCTTCTACGGATTTTATCCGCTGCACTATCTCATAATATGGATAGTCGGCGTTATCATCAGTACATAAGAAAAGGCACTCTCAGGAGTGCCTTTTTGATGTTTATTGGCTTATGAGAAGCTTACGCAGTGCTATGAGGTCAAATACATCTAAAACAGCATCATTGTTGATATCTGCATTCTCGGCACTGACTTCTCTTTCGGAACCGAGAAGGTATTTCTGCAGCTTTACAAGGTCTGAGACGTCTGTGCTTCCGTCGCTGTTAACGTCGCCTATAAGTGCTTTCACACCTGCTGCGCCGTATACTGCTATCTCGGCTATGTTGCAGAGGTATACGCTGTCCTTGTTGAGCGAGCTTGCGGGAACTCCAGTGGGTACTTCATAGCGGATATATCGTGCAGTGAGGCTTTCGGATACGTCGATGTAATTCATCTGGTGTGAGGGTACGGCTTCGACCGTATATACCTTTTTCCAGTTTGTCCCGTCGGAGGAAACACTGAAAGAGCCTCCGACCATTCGGTATTCGTAGCCCTCGCGCGGACAGTATGCGATATTCCCTATAGTGCAGAGTTCGCCGAGGTCAATATCAACATAGCCGCCCTCAAGTCCGTCAAAATAGGTGTTGATATCACCGTCACAGGCTTTTTCGGCAGAGGTTACTGAGGATTCGTGCCATGAAAGGGTTCCTGTTACTTCCTTAGCGCTGAGCCTGTCATACTTTGGCCGTGCCGACTGGCCGTGCGGAGTTCCGAAAAGAGCTATTTCCGCGATATTCGCACAATAAGCGCTGTCGCTGTTGTACTCGTTGTTAGGAGCGCCCGTGGGAACTTCATACCTTACATAACGGGCTGCTGTGCCGCCCGAAAGGGCTGTGACATAGTGCATTCCCGAGGTCGGCTTTCCCTTGACGGTGTAAATTGTCGTCCAGTTCGTACCGTCTGCGGATGCTTTGAAAATGCCGTCTGCCATGCGGTATTCATAGCCTGCGCGGGGAGCGTAGCCTATAGCCGTAAGGTCATAGAGCTGTCCGAGGTCTGCCTGTACCCATCCGTCGGAAACGCCGTCAAAATATGTGGATGTGCTGCCGTCAAATGCATATGTATAAGCTGTTGAAGCGTCGCTCTTCCATGAGTCGGAGCCGCTGAGCATATCCGATGTGATGTTGATCTTGTCTGTGAGAGCTCCGCCGCCCTTTACTCCGTCAACAATGAAGGTGGTAACGGACTGCTTTGCCAGAGATACGGTCAGAGAGCTGCCTGATACGTTCATTCTACCTATGTCTTTCCAGTTTTCGGAATTGCTGGTGCGGACAGCTTCAGCGGAAGCTCCGACACTGTCAAAGCCCGAAAGGTCGAATACCATATCCTTGCCATATGAGCTGTCGTTCGTTGCGACTATCACGAGCTTGTTGTTCTTGGTATCAAGGGCTGCCATGCAGCTGCCGCCGCATTTCAGCATGGTCATTCCAGGGCGTATGTAGCGTGAGAATTGTCCCATTGCGTAATACTTCTTTGTGAGAATTATATTGTTATTATCATGGTCTGCGACTGCGAGTCCCCAGTAGCCGCCCTGAGTATTTACCATGCCCTTGTCCTTGTTTCCGTTCATTCCCACGGAGGAAATGTGGTTGTCGATGACCTGCCACAGTATCCACGCGGAGCAGTTGAGCTCGTTGCAGTCGAGAGTTATGCGGTCTGCAAGCCATAGTGCCGCACCCATCTCTCCTGCGTCCGTACCTGCTGTCGAGCCGCCGTCGACCTCGCTCATCCATAGGTTCCTGCCTGCCTTTATGGCAGTATTTTTCAGCTCCGCACGTTGGCTGCCGCCGTAGGTGTGAGTGTCTATACGTCCTATAAGAGCCTTTGTGGTATCGGACATCTTGTTCCACGAGCTTATTGCCGTATCTATTACGGATTCGTCGCAGGCGCTTATGATAATATCGTTTATGTTCCGCTTTTTCAGGGACTTTGAAAGCTCCTGATATATCTTGTCCATTGAGGAGCCCTGATCGAAGTGGCAGCCCTCCTGCTTGTTGCTGTAAGCTCCCCAGTAGTTGGTATAGGGCTCGTTCATGGGGGTTATGCTCTGTACGTTTATGCCCCAGTCGTTTTCGTAATGGGCTGTGACTTCTGCTAAATACTCGGCAAAGTCGGTATACTTGTCATCGCGGAGGTTATTGTTGCTGGAGTCCTTGGCTCCCGAGCTGCATCCGCTGTTTGTCATATAATACGGCGGAGAGTTCGAGAACATTTCCACTATCATATCATCGCCTGCGGCTGCGATACAGCGTTTGAGTACATTGCGCTGGTTTGTGTCGGCGCTCCAGTCGTAGGTGACACTGCCGTTATTGTACTTGGTATAGCCCGGCATATTGGAGTCGGTCCTTGTTATGTGGGTATGTGAAGGATCGTCGCCGCCGCCGATGTTGAAGCGTGCGATATTAAGTCCAAGTCCGTCGGTGCTGAAAAAGGTCTCGGCTGCTTTCTGTGATAAGGCGTCCGAATAGCCGATGCGGTTTGCCCACCAGCACAGGGACGTTCCCCAGCCCTCGAATTTTCCGCCGTTTATGTCGTATACGTCATATGGTGAGATGCTGACCACAGAGGCGGCTCCTGCTTCTGAGACAGGGAAAGCCGCAGCTGTTGATGACAGCAGAAACAGCGAGGCTGCTGCCGAGATGATACGTCTGAATAGTTTCATATCAGATACTCCTTTCGGATAGTTTTCTCCAAAAACATTATGTTACTAACATTATAGCGCCTTTTTTGTCTGTTGTAAACATAAATTATGATATTTTTGATGAAAATATGACGTTTTCTTGCCTCGTATCCCTTTTCACTTTACACAGCGTATCAAATGTGTTATAATCTTAAAGTGAGTTTCGGGTCGTTTTGCAGCCGCCGTGCATAGGCGGAGCTTTGCTCCGCCTGACGGTTTCGCTGCAATTACCGAAAATACAGTCAGCAATGCGGGCGAAACCGTCGGACGCCTGCGTCCATGCACGGCGGCGTACCGCTTCCGTAAAAATTGTTAAGGAAAGGGATACTATGAGCGCTTATGTTGAATTTAAAAATGTGAAAAAGACATATAAAACAGGCGAGGTGGAGATACACGCCCTCAATGACGCCAGCTTTGAGATAAATAAGGGCGAATTCTGCATCATCGTCGGTGCATCGGGTGCGGGAAAGACTACCATACTCAATATACTCGGAGGTATGGATACACTTTCAAGCGGAAGCGTATTCCTCGACGGTACGGAGATCTCTTCCCTGAGCAAGAGAAAGCTGACCGCGTACAGACGCTATGATGTGGGATTTGTTTTCCAGTTCTACAATCTTGTGCAGAACCTTACGGCTCTTGAAAATGTTGAGCTTGCTTCTCAGATATGCCGCGACCCCCTTGACGCGAAAAAGGTTCTCGATCAGGTGGGACTTTCGGAGCGTATGAAGAATTTCCCGGCACAGCTCTCTGGCGGTGAGCAGCAGCGTGTGGCTATTGCCCGCGCTCTTGCAAAAAATCCCAAGCTGCTCCTCTGTGACGAGCCTACAGGCGCTCTTGACTACGCTACGGGAAAGGCAGTCCTTAAGCTATTGCAGGACACCTGCCGCGAAAAAGGCATGACGGTAGTGGTCATCACTCACAATCAGGCGCTTACTCCCATGGCTGACCGTATTATAACGGTGAAAAACGGTACTGTTTCAGGCATCCGTCTGAATGAAAAGCCTGCGGATATTTCAGAAATAGAGTGGTGATGCTATGAGATCTGCAATAAAAAAGACTGCGCTTCGTGAGATACGCGGCTCATTCGGACGTTTTTTCGCTATTTTGGCGATAATTGCCCTCGGAGTAGGCTTCTTTTCGGGCGTAAGGATAACTACTCCCGCAATGGTGGATACAATTGACAGATTCCTTGACGAGAATCAGTTTTACGATTACAGGCTCATGTCCGCAATAGGCTGGACCGACGAGGACATCGAGGACTTTGCGGGACAAAGCGGTGTCCGCTGCGCTGAGGGAGCTTATTCCGCGGATTTCCTTGCGTCTGGCGTAAACGAATATGTGGTGAGAGCTCACTCCATCACGGAAAATGTCAACAAGCTCAAGCTCGTCTCGGGAAGAATGCCCGAGAAAAACAGCGAATGTCTTGTTGAAAACGGCAAATACGGGATAGGGCTCCAGCTTACCATAGCGGGAACAAATCCCGATTCAATAAGACAGAGGTTCAAGCATGAGACATTTACGGTTGTCGGCTTGGTCGAGTCGCCTTTGTACATCAACTTTGAAAGAGGTAATTCCTCTCTCGGAAACGGCGAGATAAGGACCTTTGCTTATTTCCCGAAGGACTCCTTCAACTTTGAGGTGTATACCGAGGCTTACCTGCGCTTCGATCAGGATCATACCATTTATTCTGACGAGTATGAGGACTATATGGACGGCAGGGAGGAGCAGTGGAAGGAAATCGCACAGTCCCGTGCTGATATAAGATTCGATAAGCTTTACAGCGAAGCCGAGGAAAAGCTCCGCGACGGCAGAAAAGAGCTGGACGACAAGAAGGCTGAGGGTCAGCAGAAGCTTGATGAGGCGAAGAAAAGCCTCGATGAGGGCAAGGCACAGCTTGACGAGCAGCTTGCTCAGCTTCAGCAGATAAAGGATATCATGCCCGATCAGTATGCTTCGGGTATGGAGCAGTACAACGCGGCTTATGCCGATTACGAAAACGGACTTGCGGAGTACGAGAGCTCCGCTGCCGATTACGAAAAGCAGATAAAGGACGCGGAGGATGAGCTGCAAAAGGGAGAAAATGACCTTGCAAAGCAGAAAAAGCCCGATATATACGTCCTTGACAGAAATACCAATATCGGCTACGCCTGCTTTGAGAGCGATTCCGAGATAGTTGCTCAGGTGGCAAGAGTATTCCCTGTATTCTTTATACTGGTCGCAGCTCTTGTCTGCATGACTACCATGAGCCGAATGGTGGAGGAACAGCGTACTCAGATAGGCGGACTTAAAGCTCTGGGCTATTCGGAAGGCTCTGTTATGGGAAAATATATGTTTTACTCGGGAACGGCTGCGATACTTGGCTGTGTGCTCGGCTACGGCGCGGGTACTTACCTTTTCCCGAAGATAATCTGGAAAACATATACCCTTATGTACCTTGATCTCCCGATGAAGTATCTTTTTGACCGCAAGCTCGCCATCATAGCTCTTGCAGTATCGCTTCTGTGCTCGGTGGGAGTAACATGGTTCAGCTGCCGCATTGAGCTTTCGGAAACTGCGGCTGCACTTATGAGACCAAAGGCACCAAAGCCCGGCAAGCGTGTATTCCTTGAATACATCGGCTTTATATGGAACAGGCTGAAATTCCTTAAAAAAGTATCTATAAGGAATATTTTCAGATACAAAAAGCGTTTGTTTATGATGATACTCGGTATCGGCGGCTGTATGGCACTGCTCCTGACGGGCTTCGGCATAAAGGATTCAATTGCGGGCTTTGCGGATACGCAGTATAGCGAGATACAGGTGGCTGACGCTTCCGCAGTTCTCAGAAAGACCGAGGACGGCATACCCGATGAGCTGAAACAGGTCCTCGATGATAATACCGAGGACTATACCTTCCTGTATACAGGCTCGTGGGACCTGCTTTACGGTAAAAAGGTCAAGAGCGTGACACTGAACGCTGCCGAGGATTTCAGCGGTATGGAAAACTATTTCAGTCTCCATGATATCAGCGGTAAGCCCCTCGAAGCTCCCGCAAAGGGCGAGGCTGTCGTCAGCCACAGTATAGCGGAGCGCTATGGCATAAAAAAAGGCAGCATAATGAGGCTCAGAAACGAAAATATGAAGGAGCTCAGCGTAAAGGTCACGGGAGTCTTTGAAAACCATGTATACAACGTGGTTTTCATGGGAAGAGACACTGTATGTGAACAGCTGGGGGAAGACGTTCCGCTTAACAGCGCGTTTCTCAACTTCAGAAAGGATTCCGACGTCCATGAAGCGCAGGCGGCTATATCAAAGGACAATCACGTTCTTCAGATGCTGGTGTTTGACGATCTCAAGGTAAGGCTCGGCAAAATGATGGGCAGCCTTGACTATATCGTTCTCATCGTTATCATCTGTGCGGCAGGCCTTGCGTTCATCGTGCTCTATAACCTTACGAATATCAATATCACGGAGCGTCAGCGGGAGATCGCGACCATAAAGGTCTTGGGCTTTTTCAGGCGCGAGACCTCGGCATATGTTCTCCGTGAGAACCTTGCGCTGACTGCTATGGGCATCATTGCGGGAGTTGGTCTCGGAATACTGCTCCACAGGTTTGTAATGGCGCAGATAAGGGTGGATCTTGTGGATTTCAGCGTGTCTATAGCGCCTGAGAGCTACCTTTACAGTATTCTGCTGACCTTCCTTTTCACCGTTGCCGTAAACCTGTTCATGCAGATAAAACTTGAGAGGATCAACATGGCTGAATCGCTTAAATCCGTTGAATAACTTAAATGATAACCGAAATTTGCTCTCCCTTCAATCGGGGGAGGGCATTTTTGTGCAATTCACCAAATATAGGGGAATAGTCCTTGCGGAGCATTGACATTTTGTGTTTTTTGTGATATAATAAAAATGAACCTAAAAAAGATAAAAGAGGTTCAAGGGGAAATGTATCGAGGTAATCGATAAGGAGAATAATGAATGAATTACAAGATCAGAAGAGGCGTACTCAAAAAGTACAAAGACGAGAGAAACGTCACCGAGATCTTTGTTCCAGATGATGTAGGCATCATCGGCGAAGGAGCTTTTAACGGCTGTACTAATCTTGTGAGGATCCTTTTACCCGATACCGTTCAGCTTATTGCTGACACGGCATTCAGCGGCTGTGATAACCTGAAATGCATTGCTCTTCCCGAAAGCACTATAAGGTTGGGCTGGTATGCGTTCAAGGGCTGTCATAACCTCAGTGATCTGACTATCCCTTCAACTCTCAAAGAGATAGGAAAACACGCCTTTGCAGGCTGTGACCGTCTTGTGTCGGTCAATGTACTGCATGAAGGCAGGATCTACAAGTTTGTACTCAACTCGGAACTCGATGACGAAAGATGGCAGGAGATAAGACATTCTCTTCGCCGCCTTGACAAAGCAATTGCGGTTTGATAATCCCACACCCCCGTCCGTAATAATGGGCGGGGTGTTTCTTTGTCCCGACGTACAAAAAGCCCGTGCTGCTGCACGGGCTTTGATATTACTTGTTCTGTTCGTATTTGGGCATGAGCTGGAGCTTGTGGAGATTTGCCCTGTGAAGGCGGTCTATCTTCTCCTTTATATCGGGTACGGAGCTGAGGTCGTCCTCGCCGCGGATGTACTTATCCAGCATGGCATATGTAAAGCCGAGATTTTCTTCGTCGGTCTTGCCGCAGAGGCCGTCTATCGGTACTTTATGCACAAGCTCGTTGGGAAGTCCGAGTACCTCGCCTACCTGTAATACCTCGGTTACCGTAAGGTCCGAAAGGGGAGAGAAGTCTCCTGCGGCGTCGCCGTACTTTGTGGAGTAGCCTACCCAGTCCTCGGAAAGGTTGCAGGTATTTACTACTCTGCCGTTGTGGCAGGCCGCTATGGCGTAGAGAGTGGTCATCCTGATACGCGCGGGAGTGTTGACTATTGCCTGATCGGAAGGCTCAACGTGCTTTTTCAGTTCGTTCATGAAAGCCGTTACCGTATCGCCTATGTTGACGGTATAGCTCCTGATACCGAGAGTGTCAACAAGCAGGTGACTGTAGGATATATCAGCCTGTTCGCCCTGAGGCATGAGAACGCCGATAACTCTGTCCCTGCCGAGAGCCTTTGCACATACTGCTGCGGCTACGGAGCTGTCCTTTCCTCCCGATATGCCTATTACGGCATTCGTTGTAGGTGAAGCAGTTTTCTCGAACAGGTCGCGTACCCACTCAACTACTTCATTTGTCACTTTCTCTGCATTGAAACTGTAGCTCATAAAAATACCTCCGCTCTTTATGTTGCGGCAGCGCGGCAATCAGCCGCTGTCAGCCGTTTTATTCTGCCATTGCCTTCTTTATTGCTGCAAGAAGCTCGTCATATGTCTCATATGCGGGAAGCTCGGGGTGATCCTTCTTTATCTGCTCTGTGCTGCGGAAAAGGAAGCCCGCCTTGCTTGCTTCTATCATTCCGAGGTCGTTGTAGCTGTCGCCGCTGGCGATAGTATCATAGCCTATGGACTGGAGAGCCTTTACCGTTGTGAGCTTGGACTTCTCGCAGCGCATCCTGAAGCCTGTTATCTCGCCGTTTTCAGCTACTTCGAGGCTGTTGCAGAAGATAGTCGGCCAGCCCAGCTTCTTCATGAGAGGTGCTGCAAACTGTGTGAACGTATCGCTGATGATTATTACCTGACCAAGCTCGCGGAGAGCGTCAAGGAACTCCTTTGCGCCTTCCATTGGTTCGATCTTTGCTATGGTATCCTGTATCTCTTTGAGTCCGAGACCGTGCTCCTTGAGAACGCCGAGACGCCAGTTCATGAGCTTATCGTAATCGGGCTCGTCACGGGTGGTCTTTTTAAGCTCGGGAATGCCGCTTGCTTCCGAAAAGGCGATCCATATCTCGGGCACAAGAACTCCCTCAAGATCAAGACAAGTTATATACATAATGAATTCCTCCGTTAAAAAATATCTTACTCAACTATTATACAACTTTTTATGATGTTTGTAAAGAAAAAAATAAGAGCAGCGGTGAAAGTATCTGTGTTGACAGCTGATATATTTTATTGTATAATAATTTATGCATGGATACGAAGCCTGTGCTTCGGCAAAATGTCTTGAAAGAGGAAATATAAATGGATAAATACAAGAATAAGTTCCCGATCATTGCTGGATTGATATTTGTGATAACCGCTGTTGCAGCTGTTGCTTATTCATGGCTTAAGGGAATATACAGATATGATCTCAGGCTTTCTTTTTCGGAATATGTAGGGCTGCATTACTCAATGTCGGTACTGTATTTTATTTCGGCGGTAATGATGCTCGTACTGCTGAGCATTTACGCATTTAAACTGAAATTGCCGCTCCTGAAGAAGATCGTTTATACAGTGGTTTTCCTGTGCATTTTCGGAACAGCTTTTTTTCCGTGCAACGGAAAACACAGCATTACCACGACCATACTTCACAATTACTTTGCTATAGGTCTTATGCTGGCGGCAACCGTTTCCTTTGTGCTGTCAGCAATACTCACCAAAAGCAAGGTCCAGCGGATCATCGCTGTTTTGTCTCTGATATATGCGGCTGTATTCGTTGTGATGTTCTTTATCGGTTTCAGACCGCTGTTTCAGACTTTTTTCATCTGGGAAAACCTGTTTATCATCCTTTTGCTTCTCGGACTTCATATGGAGCAATACGGTGAAAAGGCAGAGGTTTCGGATCGGGTATAAATAGCACAGCCCCGAAGCTTTTGAAGGCTTCGGGGCTGAATTTATTTTAATGGACCATATCAGTATGAAAGCACGGTATTGATTATGCCCTGATATAGATAGCCTGTCTGACTTGCGAAGTCAAATCCGAAATCCGCAGGATTTTGCAGCTGCATAACTATTATGTATGAGCCGTCCGAGCCGTAATCGCTGTAGTCCGTGTACTTTACTTTTTCGCCCGAGCGGTCTGCGACATTCCTGAGACAGCCCGTAATATAAAGGAAATCTCCTCTGCCTGTTTCGGCAGTTCCCGTTTTGGCGAAAAATTCATAGTTCTCGGGGACGTATATTCCGAGATTATATGCGACAGCTCTCATACATTCAAGCAGATTCTGTCGGTTCTCCTCGGGGATGCTTGCGATGACCTCATATGGAGCTGTTCCCTTGGCACATTCCTTTGACGGGTCTGCGGTATCGACTATCTGCTGTACCACGAAGGGCTTGACCATATCGCCGAATACGGCTTCTCTGCCCAGTGCGGCAAGATATATGGGACAGGTCTTGACATATGCCTGACCGAATGCGCTTCGGCGCAGGTCGTCAAGGCAGTTTATCTCGATATTGTTCTCGATAGACCCGAAATCACAGCTTATTGGGGCACAGAAATGGAACAGGCTGTTAAGATCGCTGAGTACCGTTTCGGCTCCCAGCGTATCGAAAGCCTTTGCGAAGAATATGTTGCTGGAGTTGACAAAGGCTGAATACAGCGTTCTCTCGGGCACAGGATAGCCGCCGATATCGTGATCCCAGTTCACGATAGTTGCTCCGCTGTCTATCCATTCTCCGTCGTCGTAGAGGCAGGTTATGCCGTTCTTGTCGGCTATGACCTCGGACATTATCTTGAAGCACGAACCCGGTGAGGCATTGGTGAATGCCTTGTTTTCGAGAGCTCCCGACCACAGGGCGTCTCTGTATTCCGCGTCGGAATAGTAAAGCTCGGGGTCATAGGTGGGGTATGATACCTCAGCAAGTATGGAGCCGTCGGTCCTGAGCACCACTATCGAGCCCGACATACCCATATTAGCCATATATGAGCTAAGAGCGGTCTGTACATCGGAATCTATGGTCAGTCTTACGGAGCTTCCCACATCGTGGTCGGCGTTTATATGCGTAGGATTTGCCTTTTTCAGCAGCTCACTCAGTGAGCTGTCGAAGCCGCCTGAGGCTTCGCTTATGATATTGCTGAAGGAGTAGGCGCAGTTTTCACCGTAAAGGCGCTCGTCGTACTCTCCTTTGGCATAGGTGCCGTATGTAACGAGATTTAAATTAGTATCGTAAATGTTTCCCCTGTATACCAGAGCGGTAGTCGTGGTAGTTGTTGTCGTCTCTGATGCAGCAGCAGTGGTCACGGACTTTGACAGGTCTGTGTTGTGATGGACTTCAAATTGTCCGACCTCTGCCGAACAGGACGGAAACGACATTGCTGCGGCAGCTGCTCCGAGCAGCAGCAGAAGCTTTGTTCCCCTGAAAATCATTTTTTTTACCGTCCTCAGAAATATTTGCATTTTCGCACCCTGAAGGATGCGGGAAAGTCATACCTTAATTATACAATTTTTTACATGAAACGTCAATATGTTTCAAAGAATAAAATCGAAAAAATCTGCGAATTTCTGTGGAAAAGTGTACATTACTTGACAAAATATACTGTAAGGATTATAATTGGAATATAAACGTGTAAAGGAGCAGTATCATGGCTTCAGGCAGAGGATATCTTGATTTCGTGCTGGAACAGCTCTCAGAGTTGGAAAATATATCGTACAGGGCAATGATGGGGGAGTACATCATCTATTGTCAGGGAAAAGTCATTGGCGGCATCTACGATGACAGATTCCTTGTTAAGCCGACTGCTTCCGCAAAAAGGCTGATGCCCGATGCGGCTTATGAGCTTCCCTACGAGGGCGCTAAGGAAATGCTTCTCGTTGAGGATATCGACAATAAGGAATTCCTCAGGGAGCTTGTTGAGAGTATGGCAGAGGAGCTGCCCGCGCCGAGAAAAAAGAAGTGAGTATAACAGGTTACGCCCCGAAACGATGCTTCGGGGCGTATAGTCTTTATTATGTTATTTGCCGATAACTCTGTCAAGTATCTGACGGTAAACTCCTGCGGACTGTGATGCGAACTCAAAGCCGTGGTCTGCGGGGTTCTGTATCTCCATTACTACCACATATGAGCCTGTCTCGCCGTAATTGTCGTAGCTGTCCCAGCTCTGTGCGCCATTGTCGTTGTAGTTCTTCACACAGCCCGTAATGTAAAGGAAGTCGCCGAGCCAGCCCTCTGCCGTACCCGTTTTTGCGTAGAAGCTGTAGCCGTCGGGGACGTAAACGCCTATATCAGCGCCAACAGAGCCCATGACGCTCAGGAGATTGTCCCTGCACTCGGGCGGTATGGACGCTATAACATCATTGGCCTTTGAGCCGCTGCCTGTTTTTTTGTTGGGGTCGGAGCTGTCAACTATATCCTTCATTACAAAGGGAGTCACCATATCTCCGAATACTGCCTCTCTGCCGAGAGCTGCAAGGAAAATAGGGCAGGTGAGCACCTTTGCCTGACCGAATGCGCTCCTGCGGAGATCGTCTATGTCCTCTATCTCGATATTGTTGCTGAGGTCGCCGAAATCGCAGTGTATATCGTCGGAATCTTCGGCTCCGAAGTGGAATATGGTCCTGAGGTCGCTGAGAACATTTTCCTCGCCTATCTGCTCAAAGGCTTTTGCAAAGAATATGTTGCTGGAATTGATGAATGCGGAGTTCAGCGAACGGTTGGGGATAGGGTAGCTGTTCTTGTTGGTCTTGTGGTCCCAGTTGACAATGGGGTGATCGTTGCCGAAGTCCCATGTACCGTCGTCGTAGAGAGAGTATATTCCGTATCTGTCAGCAAGGACTTCTGACATTATTTTGAAGCATGAGCCGGGTTCATAGTTGCTGAAAGCCTTGTTTCCCACATCTCCCCATGCAAGATCATCGTTATATTTCTGATCCTCGACAGCGTTGGGATCATATGACGGGTAGCTTACTTGTGCCATTATGGAGCCGTCTGTCCTGAGGACCACGACTGCTCCTCTGAGGTTTATGCTCTCCATATAGCTGTAGATGTCGTTCTGAACATCGCCGTCAATGGTGAGCTTTATGGACTGACAGCTGTCCTCGCCGGAAGGAGCTGTCAGTATCTTATCGAAGGCTGTGTCGTAGCCGTCGGACATTGAAGTGATTATATTTGCAAAGGATACGGCATAATCGCCTGCAAAGCTCCTGCGCTTGCCGTCTTCTGCATCGGTAACAAGGAGATGTCCCTTTGAATCGAAGATGTTTCCCTTTGCTCCCGTGTTTTGCGGAAGAGTTGTTGCGGCAGCTGTTTTTGTTTCGGCTTCTGTAGTTACGGAAGCTGCTGTGGTTGAGACGGATGTTTCGCCTGTGTCAGCCTTGCCGACAGGTGATGAGCCGCATGAAGTTAGAGCGGCAAGGAGAGCTATTGAAGCTGCAAGAGCAGTTGTTCTGTTTGTTTTCATATTATCGTTCCTTAAAGTATATATTTTGTAAAAGACAATTTACGGATATTATAACATATAATATCAGAAAAAGCAACAGGGGCAGCGGTTAACTTCTGAAGAAAAACTTTGAACGACCTTTAGCGAAAAAAGTACTTGACTATTTTGAAAATATATGAGATAATATGGTGTATGTAATTTTTAAATGAAAGCGAGTTTTATTATGTTAAAGTATATTCTTACATTCCTTATTTCCATGGTACCCCTTGTGGAGCTGAGACTCGGCATCCCCTTCGGCGTTCGCATGGGCGTGAAGTGGTATTACGCTGTTATCATCTGTATGATAGGCAATATGATACCCGTTCCGATCATTTTCTTCTTTGCAAGAAAGGTGCTGGAATGGGGAAAGGATAAAAAATATATAGGCAAATTCTTTACATGGTGTCTTGAAAAGGGTCATCACGGCGGTGAAAAGCTCAAGGCAAAGGCAGGAAAGGGTATGTTCTGGGCGCTTCTTCTTTTCGTCGGAATCCCGCTTCCGGGTACAGGCGCGTGGACGGGAACCCTTGCGGCAAGTCTGCTCGATCTTGACTTCAAGAAGAGTATCCTTGCGGTAACGCTGGGAGTGCTCCTTGCGGCTGTTATCATTACGGCGGCAACTCTTCTCGGATTCGCAGCATTCAGCGCCGTAAAATAAGAGTACATATCAGACAGCCATTAAGGAGAGCAGATTTCCTTGTGGCTGTTTTTTATATTGTTATACGAATTTTACAGACTGATCGAAAGGGTGATGATATACTGTATGATACTTTGTGCGAGGTCCTTGATCTGCGAAGCGGCAGAGCTGTTCCGTCAGATACGGCGGACGGGGAACGCAGTCAAAATATTTTTGAAGCCGAATGGAAAGGAAACCTGCGTTTTTTGGCAGTTATGTCGGAGTTCAGACGCGGCTCGGGATGTTATTATGTTCTGAAAGACGGACAGGCTGTATCTCCGATATACCATTTTTCAAAGGCCGATGAAGCTCTGTTCGGAAGAATGCAGCGGCTTATCGACGATATCGAAAACGGAAAATTCCGGAACAAAAAGACGCTGAGGGAGAGGATAGCTTCTTTGGCCGAGGAAAAGGGGCTGACCTCATATATGAATAATACCAAATGGCATGAACTGCTCAATGCGCTCAATGAAGGCATGAGAGATATCGTGCTTCAGTACAAGACGCTGTTTGATGAGCTCCCGCCCGATGACTACTGGGATCTTTACGGCGATGAGGATATCGTACATATGGACCTTGCTCAGATCGAATGGATGAAAATAAAAAGTACGATAACAAATTACAGGCACGTCGGAGCTCTGCTCCCCCCTGAGATAACTGTCTGCCATAAGAAAGAAGAGCTTGTGCAGATACTACGGAAATACAGTATCCCGTATGAATATGATGAAGGTGAGCAGGCTTTTGTGGTTTACGGTTATAAATAACGGATACAGCACTCATATGACATTCGGAATGATATTATATGAACATCATCTATGTGTTTTTGCCTTGTTTGATTTAAAATGGTAAATACGCCGAAATTTATTATGTAACCGTTTTGTAGTTGAAAAATGCCTGCGGTTGTGCTATAGTATAACAGGTCATTAAAATGATATTATGACCTGTTTTCTGCTTCGGCAGAAAACAAAGACATTTATATTTAGGAGCGATAAAAATGAAAAGAAAAATGGTAATTGCTATGGCACTTACAATGATGCTTTGCGGCTGCGGTAAAGCTGACAGCAATTCCGCAAAGGAAAGCACCACTGAAAAAACTACTGCAACAACTGCTTCACAGGAAGAAACAACCGCTTCCGAGACAACAACAGGCGCAGAGGAAACTACGGCCGAAAGCGAAACAACAGAAGCATCAACAGCTGATGGTGAGGACAGCACGGCTTCCGAAGACGAAGGCACAACAGCTTCTCTTCACAACGATCTTTTCGAGGGACTTTACTGCGACAAGACAGACAGAAAAGATACGCTTTCCATTGACTGCACCAACGATGAGCTCTATACTGTGCATATCTCACGCAAGAAGTCTGACAAAGAGGTCATTGAGTGGTACTTTACAGGCGAATTCAACGGCAGACAGGTACTTAATTACGAGAACTGTGTAAAGAGCACCATGACTGTCGGTGAGGACGGCTCTGTTATGAGCGGAACTGAGTACACTGACGGAACAGGCTATATCCAGATCTCTGAGGAAGGCACGGAGACAGGTCTTGTATGGCACGACGATAAGGAAAATGCAGGTGCAAAGAATTTCTTCATAAAACAGTAAGAAAAGCGAAAATAAAAACAAAAAAGTCGGAATATTTTAAATATTCCGACTTTTTTGTTGGTCATGTATTGCTTTAAGCTTAAACTGCCTGTTATGGATTAAAGCAGCGGAAGCTTCTTTACAAGTCCGAGCAGATAACGCTGTATAATCAGAGCATCTCCTGTTGTGATACCCGGTGAATTTTGGTCAACGTCAGCATTTGCCTTGCCCTGTTCTGTGAGAGCATGCTCATCTGTACCGCCTATGCCGTACTTGTTTGGATTTGCAAGAGACTGCATTATGAGTACAGCATCTGCCATATCTATTCCGCCGTCGCAGTTTACATCTCCGAGAAGTGTTGCCTTGATATCGGAGTCGTTTTCTTTTCCGTTGATAGTTACCTTATAGGAGAGATCAACATCGTTGCAAAGGTCGTGAGTGTAATAGCTGCCGAGGGTTTCAGAGAATTTAACGGTATATTCACCTGCGGGAAGAGTATTGAAGTCCTTGCCGCCTGTTTTATTGCCGTTCTTGTCGATTATCGTGCACATGGTATTCGGCTCGACATAAGAAGTATTGGAGAAATCGAAGATCTTTTCCGAGCCGTCGGTACCTGTTGCAGAGAACTTATATCCCTTGACAGAGAGCTCTTCGCCTTCTGTATATGTTGTCTTGGAAGGATAAGAGATGACTTCATTGAATTTGTATGTTACGTGTGTGGAAGCAACAGGGGGGGTTGTTGAAGCTGTTGTGGTCGTAGTAGATGTAGAAGTTGTAGTTGTAGTAGTAGTAGTAGTTGTTGTTGTTGTTGTGGTCGTTGTAGTCGTAGTAGTGGTGGTAGTTGTTGTGGTAGTCGTAGTTGTAGTTACAACAGGCTGTGAAGCGACAACATATTCGTCTATAACACCTGCCCAGAACTCACCGATCTTTTTATAGCCTGTGCCGTTGGGGTGGAGCTGATCGCCGCTGATATCGTTCATGCCGTCGAGACAGCCGTGAACATCGGCAAACTTTACATTCTTGCCCTTGCTTGCGTACTCCTCGGCTACGCTCTTTACTGTATTGTTATAGTTTGCGATCTTCTGAGTATTTCCGCCGTAAGCTGTGTGCTCGGGAACGGAAGCAAGGAATATCATTCCGTCGGAAGGCATATCCGCAAGCATATAATCCAGCATAGCACGAAGGTCAGACGCACAGGCGTCCATTGAACGGTTAGCTGTCAGATCGTTGGTACCGATCATGAGGAGGATTATATCGGGCTGAGCCTGCTTAACGGCATTGCCGTTCTTGAGCTCGTTGTAGAGACTTCCCTTGCCGCCCTGCTGCTGTCCCCAGCCCGGAACTTCCTTGATCTGATATCCGCTGAAGCCTGCATGGTTGTCATCGTAAGTGATGCCGTTTGCAGAAGCACTGTCTCTGCCGTTGGGACCTACCATGTCGATCTTGTAGCCCAGCTTTGTGAGAGCGCTGTAGAGATACTTTCTGTATCCGCCCTGCTCGCCGTCGCCGTTGGTGATAGAGTCGCCGACAGGCATGATCTTTATGGTCTTGCTCTTGTCGATATTGCCTGAGCCGCTGCCGTTCTCATTTTCGTTTCCCTGCTGTCCTGTGCCTGACGATGTACCTACAGTACCCTGACCTGTTACAACAGATGAAGCCTTGCCCGACTTGGATACCTGAACTGTGTCAACATAGAAATCGCACAGGTCGCCCGAGCTTTCGGGAGTCTCGATGTAAAGCGTCATATCGCCGGAATTGGACGGGATAGTGAACTTTGTGTTCTCAAGCTTTGTCCACTCGCCGCTCTTTGCGGTGCAGTCAGCGATCTGTGTATAAGCGGCGCCGTTTCCGTCGCCCTGCTGGAGTGACATCTGTATGGTTACATTGCTGCCCGTTGTCTGAAGGACAGCTGCACTGAAGCTGTATGTCTCGCCCGGAACGAAAGCACTTGAATCCAGCGGGATAGCACAGCCGTTCCACTCATTGGCTCTGTCTGTAACATAGAGTGACTTGGAACCGTCGTAGAAGTTCTTGCTGTTTGTTTCAACAGAAGCGTTGCCTCTTCCTGCCCAGTCGCCTGTGCCGCTCTCAAAGTCGTTTGTGAAGTAGTCACCGTTTTCGTCGGGGTCTACGACCTTCTCGGGTATATTAGGATCAGGGTAGGGATCGTTGTCAAGGCCGTTCTCGTATACTCTCACGCTCTTTACGTTGGCCTGACCGTTTGAGCGGTAGCCTTCGATATTCAGCGATACCTCGTAAAGAGTACCCGACATATCAAGTCCTGCCTTTGACCATGCGTCAAAGTGCTTGGATACGTCAATTGTGCCCTTCATATAGTTTGTGGTATTATTCTGTGAACCGCTCATCTGGCGGATGCTCCAGTACTGCGGGAATGTTGCGGTACCGTCGAGAGAAGGCTGATTGTAGCGCATCGTCTTGCATATATCATATGTATTGCCGTTCAGCGATACCTGTCCTTTTCTCTCTGCACCGTTTCCGGGCGGACGCCAGTCGCCCCAGCCTTCAACGATGTAGTACTCCATGAGAGGGTTCCTTGTCCATCCGTAAACGCACATATAAGAGTTTCCTCTTGGTGTGTACTCAACATCATAGGTCAGTACGATGTCGGAGCCTATCTGCTTGTAATTCTGCTTCTTGCTGTCGTAGTTCTTGCCCATACGAGCCAGGAAGTTTTCAATTCCGCTCCATGAACAGGTGAAGGAACCTGCGCCTGGGTTCATTGAAGCCTGACCTGTGTAGTTCTGATTCCACATTTCGTAGTCATATCCGCCGATATTGCCTCTGTCCTGCTGATCGGCAGCCTGAACGAAGGTAGCGGGAGCAGACGGGACACTGAATGTAAGCATTGCTGCACTCAGACCTGCACTGACAAGCCTTTTGAAAATACTCTTGTTCATTTTGATCATTCCTCACTTTCTGAAAGGTGATAATTCATATCCTTTTCGACCGTGTAAAAGCTAAAAGAGCGGTATTATCCCTTATGCACTTTCTTTTCCACGATTCTTATATTTATTTTATTATATTTGTATCAAAAAAGCAAGTCAAATCTTGCGGACACAGCTTTTTCCGGTCATTTTCGTATGCAGGGGAAGAACGCTTTGTTTCGGTAGATGCGGCATATCGTGAAAATGGGCTGCCGTTCTCCGCTCGGGATCGGTTGATTTTTGCGGTAGAACTGGCAGTTTATCAATTATTGCGTATTATCTTTTAACCTCATTTTTTTGACCTTAAAACTCTTGTATTTTTGCATAATTAGCGATATAATATTTATATGTACGCAATATACATATGCGTATTAAGGGTTTGGAAATGGAAAAATATTAAGGAGAGAAAAATATGTTAAAGATATCGGGCTGCGGAGATATTCTTATCGCTGATCGTCTTCCTGAGGGGAAATACAAGGGTTTTGAGGAGATCAGGTCGCTTCTCATGTCTCATGATGTGAGATTCGGAAACCTTGAAACGACTATACACAGAAATGAGGGCTATCCATCGCTTTTTCCTGGCGGCGGCTACTCGATGGCCGATCCCGACGTCCTTGATGATGTCAGGGAGTACGGATTCAATCTTCTGAGTATCGCAAATAACCATATGCTTGATTTTTCACATAAGGGTCTGGAAGCTACACTTGGATACCTCAGAGAGAAAAAGCTTGCTTTTGCTGGAGCGGGAATGAACCTTGCCGAGGCTTCAGCTCCGTGCTACATAGAGACAAGAAACGGCAGGGCAGCTTTGATCGCAGTAACGAGCAGCTTCCACGATTCGGATGCTGCGGGCAATCAGAGCGTGGATATGAACGGACGCCCCGGCGTCAATCCGCTCAGACACACGGAGGTATTGCAGGTGACCCCCGACCTTATTAAGGCTGTGCAGCGTATAGCCTTATGCTCGGGAATCAATGACTACAGAGATTTCGGCGCAAAAAACGGTTATGTTATGCAGAGCAAGAACATCAAGCTGAGAGATGTGCGCTTTACTGAGGGCGACGAGATAAAAAAGCTGTCAAATGTCCTTGAAAAGGACCTCGACAGGGTCGTTAGCCGCATCAATGAAGCAAAATCACAGGCTGACTGCGTTATCGTTTCCGTTCACGGCCATCAGCTGAAGGGAACGGACAATTATGCCGACGACTTTATCGTTGAATTCTGTCAGGCTGCCGCAGATGCAGGAGCTAATATCGTTTTCTGCCACGGCGCACACGTTATCAGAGGCATAGAAAAGCGCGGAGACAGTGTGATCTTTTACGGTCTCGGCGACTTCGTGCTTAAAAATGAGCTTGAAAGGAAGCTTCCCGCCGATTTCTATGAGAAGTACTCTATCCCTTATGAGTATTACGGCTCTGTGGGACTGGCTATGGATATCAGGAGCAACGGTCAGACAAGAGGACTCTGCGCTACCAAGGAAGCGTGGGAAAGCTTTATCCCGAGCATAGAATTCGATACGGAGGAGAAGAAGGTAACTTCGGTAAAACTTTATCCTATCACTCTGCACTTCGAGCTCCCGAGGAGCAGACGCGGCTGGCCCGAGCTGTCAGGCAGCAAGGAGATACTTGAAGAGCTTGAAAAAATATCCGCTGATTATGATACACATATCAGCGCAGATACGGACAAAGATTACGGCATCATAGTGCAATAAAATAGCAAATAAATTAATTTAAAAATATATTTTTTATAAAGTACTTGAAATTTGGCGTTTTATGGTATATAATAATTATTAATAAATTATTACGGAGAGGAAGATATAATGAGTTTAGACGGCTTATTTAAGCGCACGTTATATTGGACGAATGATCTGCTCCATGGCGGAAAGATCTGGAATATCCGGAAGGATATCGCCTCTGTTTTATCCGATTCCGAAAGCGGAAAGAAAAAACAGGATGAGAAGCTGAAGGAGCTCCTTGACTGGGCGACCAAGAACTCAGCTTTTTATTCCGCTTATGCCGGAAAGTCCCTGCACGAATTTCCTGTCGTGAACAAATTGATCCTCGTTGAGAACCACGATGCCAACAGTGTACCGAAGGAAAAGATCCCGTGGCAGGAAGGGGATATCTTCATTCAGAAAACCAGCGGCAGTACGGGAGTCCCCTTTGCGGTCCCGCAGGATACGCGCAAGAGACAGAGACGTATCGGCGCGTTAAAGTACTTCAACGATACTGTGGGCTTCAAGTCTCACGAAAAGCTGGGACAGTGCCGTATCTGGACAAAATGGCACACCAAGTCGAAGAAGCAGATATTCTGGGAAAACATCTATCCTGTTCAGGTGGGCAATCTTGACGATTCAAAAATGGCAGAGCTTGTGGAAACGATAAAGAGCAAAAAGCTTTTCGCTTTAAGAGCCTATGCCAGCTGGTACGATTTTCTCCTCGATTATCTGAAACGCGGAAAATGTACAAAGGATGACCTTAAATCACTGAAGGTCTGTCTGTCTATTTCCGAGGGACTCAATCCTGCCACCAAAGAGGGCATGATGGAGCTCGCGGGCATACCTATCGTTGAGACCTATGCCGACGAGGAAGCGGGAACACTCGCTCACCAGAGACTCAATGGGACAAATTTTTACCTTAATCATGCCGACTATGTGTTTGAATGCCTGAAAATGGATTCGGACGAGCCTGCCGAATACGGCGAGCTCGGAAGGATAGTTCTTACCGACCTGTATAACTATTCTTTCCCGATGATAAGATATGATACGGGAGATACGGCAATATTCCACGAAGGTACAAAGGAGAGCAACGGCTGGCCTTACATCGAAAAGCTTTTCGGCAGAAAGATGGACATGGTATTTGACTCCAACGATCAGCCTGTTCATCCCATGAATTTCGGAAGAACACTTAAGAATTTCGATACCATCCGTCAGTGGCAGTTCGTTCAGAATGATCAGTACAAATATACGATCAAGCTTGAGGTCACCGATGAGTCTCAGCTGGAAAAGGTCGTAAGCGAACTGAAGGGGATTCTCGGCGAGAAAGCTGATATCGGCGTTGAGCTTGTCAATGAGATCCCTCTTCTGACCTCGGGCAAGAGAAAGCCTGTCGTCTGCGAATGGAAGCACTGACGTTTTCGGTGTACTGTATTGTAAAATGCGGATAGACCAAAATAATTCGCTGTATTGCGGGGAGCGTATTTTGGTAATGGTTTGATTATCAATAAAAAATAAAATTATGGGAGAAATAATAATGATTAAAATGTTAGTAACAGGCGCTTGCGGAGTTACATCAAGATCTGTAGTGCGTTCTTTGAACAAGAGTGAGTTCTTTAAAAACAAAATCGAATTTATAGGAACAGATATATGTAATCTGAAATATGCTCCTTATGAGGGACTTTACAAGAGGGTATACTATGTTCCTCCTTTCAACTCGCCTGATTATCGCGGTATCATGCAGCGTATAATTGACGAGAACGAGATAGAATGTGCTATAGTTATCCCCGAGCCCGAGGCTCTTTACTGGTCAAAAAATCCTTTTGATGTAAAGTTTATGAGGATACCTCCTGTTTTCGGCGAAGAGGTCATAAGCAAGAAGAGACTCTACGAGAACCTTACGGGTACAGGTCTTACTCCTAAGTTCCAGGTCCTCAGCAATGATGAGCTCCTCAATGCTCCCGATAAGATCAAGCTTGAATACCCCATGTGGATACGCGATTATTCAGAGGGTACAACATCGGGCAAGGGCGCATACCTTGCTCATGACTACAAACACCTTTGTGCATGGGTAGAGATAAACGAAAATATTGATACATTTATGCTTGCCGAGTTCCTGCCGGGACGCAATCTTGCCTGCTTCCTTTCTTATAATAAAGGCGAGCTGGTACAGTACGGCGTTGCAGAGAGAGTCGATTACCTTATGGGCAAGGTAGCCGTATCGGGAATAACAGGAAATACCTCTTACGGAAGACTTCTCAATGATAAGAACGTGTTTGATATATCACTTAAGGGCGTCAACAAGATACTCGAAAAGACAGGCGAGGAAATGAACGGTCTTGTTGTTGTGGATCTTAAGGAGGATGCCGACGGAAAACCGATGATAACAGAGATAAATCTGCGCCATGTTGCTTTCACATCGACTTTTGCAAATGCCGGTCTCAATTTCTCGGAAGCACAGCTTCTATGTATGCTCGGAAGAGAAAACGAAATACCTGTAAAGGGCACTAAGGTATTTCCCGAGAATAACGCAATGCTGCGTGATGTTGATGGACTTCCGATCTATATTGAGAATTTCCGTATGCCCAAGATCGGCGATGCTTTTCAGGTAGACTGATAAAGCTGAACTGAAACAACTGTTAATAATACGTCCGAATGAGGTTTTTGACTCCGTTCGGACGTTGCTTTGTTAAAGCTACAGAAGGATATGATATATGCATGAAATGTCATATCCACAGCTTTGCATTTAAAAGTATAAAATTAATCCTGTATTACAATTTGTTGAATATTCAGCTGATGGCATAGAGTTCTGTGTTTGCTGATGTTATATCAGAATCACGGATTTATGCGAAAAACTCGGGGGTTTATATTAATTTTTTTATATTTCTTCATTGAATTTTAAAAAAATATATATTACATACTGTTGACATTCGCAGAGTTTTGTGATATAATCAATGCAAATGTTGGATCATCATGCAAGGATATCAACAAATTATAAAAACATTTAAAGGAGTGGATGAGAAAATGAAACTGAAAAAATTCACAGCAGCATTATTGTCTGTGGCTATGCTCTTCTGCATTCTTCCCTCGGAATGCCTTGAGTCACGCGTACAGGCAGAAGGTAAGATCACTTATAAGATCGCAACATACGGAAAGAATCCGAGCGCTGACTGCGGCTGCATACTGGAACCGGATGTTCCGGGTACATACCCCGCAGCTATTTTCCAACACGGAGACCTTTCCTATTCCGTTGTAGCAGCAAATGTAAGAGATGCAATGACTGACTGGGTAAATAAAGGACTTATAGAGCCGATGATAGTCGTTACACCTTATGTTATCCAGAACGGCGGCTATAACAGCCATGAGGACTTTACCAAGTATCAGCTTCCAAAAGTAGTTGAAAGAATGGAAGACGGTACTTTTGAGAAGCTTATCAGCAGTAAGATCGACAAATCCAAGAAGTTTGCCCTTGCAGGCTGGTCACTGGGCGGTGCCGTTACTGCCTACGGCGGAAGCAAGTACAGGGAGAAGTTCCCTTACCTCGGAATAATCAGTCCTTCACCTTTCGGTCTGTATCCCGGAAGCGTTTGGAAGAGCTGGATGCTCAATGACGACGATACAAAGGATTATAAGTTCAATACAGACGATGATCGCTTCTTCTTTATGGCAGCAGGTGAGCAGGAGCCCGATTATATCTCGGTAAGAGATGTATACTATACCGAATTCGGTGAAAAAGAAAATGCTACAAAGCTGACATGGAAGAGCGGTACTCATTCATGGGAATATTTCGGAAAGAGCCTTTTCTACTTCGTTTATATGCTGCAGCATGACGGCAAGGAGCCGACTGATGATGAGTTAGCTCTTGCATTCGGTAAAGCACCTGAAAGAACCGTAGTAAGACCGGGTGATGTTGTGACTAAACCTGAATTAACAGGTACAGTTAAGTTCGGTGGCCAGGAAAAATGCGGTTTCTCACTTAAAGCTAATGTAAGCAACAGCAACGCTGCAAATTCAACTCCGACAGCAAATTATCGTATACCTTATTCTTATCACTGGTTCAGAGACGATAAAGAGATCGCTTATCAGAGAGAAGATCACTATATCCTTACAGCTGAAGATGTCGGCCATAAGATCACCTGCAATGTTAGCAGCAGCATAGGAAAATATTCGGGAGTTATCTCTGCAACTACAGGTCTTATACAGAAAGCTGATGGTCCTGCAGCTCCTACGGGACTTACGGCAGTTAACTGCACAAACGGACAGGCTAACGGCGCTATAAAGAATGTTACTACCGCAATGGAGTATAAGAATGTTAATGCTTCAGGCTATACTTCGTGTAAGAGTACGGAAATAACAGGTCTTGCAAAGGGTACTTATTACGTAAGATTTAAGGAGACCGACACAAATAAGAGCGGTGCACCTGCAACGCTCAATATCACTGATAACGGCGGCACTTCTGTAGTGACTACAACAGCAAAGACTACTACAACGACTACAGCTTCAAAAACGACCACAAAGACTACAACTACAACAGCTAAGCCTACTACAACTACAACAAAAAAGACTACGACTACAACAAAGGCTACTACTACGACCAAGCCTACAACAACTACCACGAAGGCAACTACCACGAAGGCAACTACCACAACAATGAAGGCTACAACTACAACAACTTCTGCAACTACCACAAAGCTTGAAAAGACTATCCCGGGAGATACAAACCTGGATACAAATGTAGATATGGCTGATGCTGTACTCATTATGCAGTGCCTTGCAAATCCTAATAAATACGGTGTGAACGGAACAGCAAGCACCCATATCACACCACAGGGACTTGCTAACGCAGATGTTGAAGCAGGCGACGGTGTTACACCTAAGGATGCTCTTAAAATAGGTGATTATCTTGCAAAGAAGATCCCGGCATTTGATGAGTGATCGGAGAAGTATATAAATACTGCTCGGGGAAGAAGCTTCCTTAAGAAAGCTTCTTCCCCATAACTTTTTATTGAGGGTCTGAATCGCATTTTTTAGCTGATAACATAGCAATTAACGGGTTGACTTGCTGCTGATGCTGTGATATAATCATTCAGTAAAAAATTATGAAAAGAGAGAAAACATGAAAAAAAGAATCATTATGTCAATTATGGGAGTCATGATCGGTGCTGTCAGCGTCGCTGTTTTCAAAATGGCTGCTTTCGGAGTAGATCCCTTTCAGTCCTTCATGAGCGGTATAAGCAAGCTCATACCTATCAGCTTCGGTACTCTGTATGTCATTGTCAACGCAGTCCTGCTGACGTTCAGTCTGATATTTGACAGGCATTACATCGGTATCGCAACATTTATCAATCTCTTCCTTTTAGGCTATGTAACGGAGTACTCCTACAAGCTGCTGAGATGGATGATACCCGAACCCTCCATGCCGCTGCGGGTTGTGTTCCTGATAGCGGGAATAGTTATCATATGCATCGGTTCTTCGCTGTACATAACCGCTGATCTCGGAGTTTCGACTTATGATGCGGTAGCGCTGATAATGGCCAGCAAGTGGAAGATCGGCAAATTCAAGTTCATACGTATATGTACGGATGTGTGCTGTGTAGTGCTCGGTTCGGTGATGTTCATAGCAGGCGGCGGTAAATTAAGTGAGATACCGACTATTGCAGGCATCGGTACGATAATAACAGCATTTTTTATGGGACCGCTTATCGAGTTTTTCAGCGAACATTTTGCAAGGAAGCTTCTGAATGATAAGGAAGAAAAAAGCAGTACATAAATAAAAAGTGACCGAAGTCACGGTCACTTGCATTGAAACGCAGCCCCGAGGCAGTTCATCATACTGCTTCGGGGCTTTTCACATTTTTTTACCTTTGATTTTCGTCGAGCTGAGTAGCTGCGCCTATGAATACAGGTACATTGTTCTTATCAACGATCATGTATATGAAAGGTCTGTCAAGGGTGATATATATTTTTTCCTTCTGAGGAGGTGCAGCGTTGCCCATCATCATTACATATGTAACGGCAGCTGCCTTTGTGCCCTTCTCGGTCACTTCTATCCTTGTCTTGTGGAACACGTCGCCGATATAAAGCGGACCGTTTACGGATTCGCTTATTTTTGTAAAGTCAGCATTTGATGTGAATGCCTCGCTCATGCCCATATCACTGAGGATATCCTTTAGGGACTTCGAGTAATTATACCTGAATTTCGGTATCATTACGTTAAGCTCGATAGTATCTGGGTCAACATATTCTTTGAGACCTTCTGCTAGCTTTTCACCGTCAAGCTCCCTGACATACTCAACTATGTCCTTATCCCTGGGAAGTATTCCCACAAAGCTGTAATCGCCGCCTGCGTACGGCTTCTTGAAAGCGTCTGCGTCGCCGAGGTCAAAGTACATGGTCTCTACGCTGTCCATTCTCTGTATCTTATGAACATTGCCGTCAAGGTCGGTGAATTCTCCGTCATCGCTGTATTTGTAAGGCTTTTGCCACTCAGCCTCAAAATAAATGGTATTGATAAGCATCATCAGGTCTTCGGGCTTGAAAGCGCCCGGACTGAGAAGTGTGGGTATCATGCCTTTTGTATTTTTATCCACCCAGCCGTTGACGTCGTTTACGGTGCTGTCGTCAAATGCAGTCTTGTATACAGCTGAATCGTAGTACTTCCTGTCTGCTTCAAGGAAGTCCTTTTTCACATCAAATGCGGGATCGTTCTTTATCCATATCGAGTTGGCAACATAGATCTTTTCCTTTTGTTCGTCGGGGAGATGTGCCATATAATATGCCATATACTCGTTTATATCTTCCAGTGAAAGCCCGTTTCCGAGAACCTTTTCCATTTCATCCCTTGTATTGCCGTCGGCTCCGTTTGCAGTCATTGCAAGTGCAGTTGAGACCGAAAGGGGAGATATGAGCAGATTTTCCTCACCGTTCTTTGTAGGGTCAAAGCATTTTTTCAGCAGCTCAACTCCGAACTTCATTTCTGCCTTTGCAAAAGCTTCATCGGTCGCTTTGCCTTCTTCTGCAAGAACATCTAAGGTATTGTCAAGTCTTACGCTTCCGATATCAGCGTTTCCGTAGAAAGTATCAGCGGCGCCGAGGAGATAATCTGTCACTCTTGCAAGGTCGTCGGCATCTATCTCATCATTCTTGTTTATGTCGGCGTTGAGGAACATATCATTTGTGAGCTCCTTATCCGAATTGTCCGCAAGGTACTTTCTGTAGGCGATAAGGTCGAATGAATCGACAACTCCGTCGTCGTTGATGTCGCCGTAGAAATGAACGCTGGGTGACTTGACATAAACTATTTCATCTATCAGATATTCACGTTCCCTGCTTGAGAAATTTTCATCGACTTCATTCTCTGCTTCGCGGAGCGACTGATACTCTCTCGGACATCTTATTTTCAGAGTAACGATGGTACCCTCGCTTAATTCGTCTATCATTGCTTTGTTTCTTTCAATTTTCTTCTTTTCTGCGGCGTCGGCTCCATCGTCAGCTGTTAGCGGTACGACTAAATGCAGTATCCGTGACGGATACCATGTGGAATATACGCCGCCGACCTTTGGAATAGCTTCAATGCGGAATTCTCCGTCAAAATCGTAAGCATTGTATATACATATGTTCTTCAGCTCATACTCATACGTTTGCTGCTGTGTTGTCTGAGCACTTGCGCTGAATATGTCAGGGCTGCTCTTTGGAAGATAGCCTGCGGTGCCGAAAGCGAGCGCAAGACTCATGATGCCTGCTGTGATCTTAGTAATTTTTTTCATGTTTCCCATAATACATTACTCCTCTCGTTTTTTAGTGAAGTCATGAGTTAAATCCCATATTTTCAGTATATCACCCTGTTTTTTGACTGTCAATCCAAAGCAGACAGCTGAGCTCAAAAACGGCATTAAGACTAATTTGTGCAGAATTTTTATGTGATAATGCATAAAATGATATTATAATTTTCATAATTAAAAACGCTGTATTTTAACAAAAAATGCATTTGTTAAAAGATTACTATGCAACAGAAAAGCTCCGCGGATACGGAGCTTTTCTAAGTCTGTTCTGTTACTCAAATGAGGAGATCATGTGGAGAAGATACTGCTGTATACGCAGTGCGTCGCCTGTGGTAAGTCCCTTGCTGCCCGTATCGACATCGGCGTTTGCGTATCCCTGCTGTGTCAAAGCGTCCTTGTCAGTGCCGCCTATACCGTATTTGTTAGGATTTGCAAGTGCCTGCATTATCAGCACGGCGTCAGACATATCTATCTCACCGTCACAGTTTGCGTCACCGGGATTTGTCGGCTGTGGTGAGGCTGTTGCTGTTACGGTAGGCAGAGGATAGCTTTCAAGCTCGCGGATAATGATATAATTAATGTTTATAGCCTTATCCTGTGAAACGATATCGAGTTTCAGCTTGCCCTGACTGTTCGGAGACGCTTCAGCCTTTGAAACTGTTTTTCCGTCAGTGATGCAGTCCTTCATGATACACTCAGCATTGTCTGTATCATAGTTCGTATATACAGACGGAGATGCCGAGCAGTTCCATGGGTCGCTGAAGCACATCTCAACGGAATACTTTCCCGGACGGAGAGTGAAAAGATAAGAGATGCGGCGATCAATATTGTTTTCGTACTGATTTTTGGTATAGCGGAAGGTCGCTGTTTTGTCCCTGCCGTCTGCGGTATTGTATTCATCGCACCATGTATTCGCAGTGTAAAGTCCTGAGCTCTTTGAACTGCCGCTGTACTGATCTGTGGGATCGTCCACAAGTCCCCATTCAGCGCCCGTTACTTCGTCATAGCCGTATATCTGTTCGGTCACGCTGTTGTAACAGCCGAGCTTGTCCGAACCTGTTACGGTATAAGGATCGTGGTCGCCGCAGTCAACGAAGTAGGCTATGCTGCTGTCGTACTGATAGAGAGGTCTTGCAGCTGTCATGTAGATGAAATCGCATACCTTTGCGGAGTCCTCGTCGTTGTCCGATGAGAAGCCGACTGTTACAACATCATATTCGCTGCCGTCAGAAGTTATGTGCTCCGAATATTTCTCAATAATATCGGGCGGGAGCATGATATTGACAGCGTAAACATCTTCCGTACCTGTATAGTTAAGAGTATTGCTGTAAAGGATGGTATCTCCGACAGTTATGCGTATAGTCTTATTATTGTCGGACTTGCGGAACTTTACGGTAAGATAATTGTAGTCAGCTTCCTTGTCTATTGCCATGCGGTATGTGAAATAGCCGCCGCTTTTTGCGTAACGGTAGGTGCTGTCGTCGGTCACGCCCTGAGTATTTGACTCCTGCATATTGTGAAGATCATCATTTTCATACTGTCCGTAGCCTGGCTGAACGGTATCGGTAACTGTCTTTTCGCAGCGAGGCGGACGTTCGACGGAAGTATTGTCACTGCTGAAATTCCAGTAGATGCCGTACCTCTGCTCATACTGCCTGTAATGAGGTGAGAAGGTAAGGGACTGATCCGTATCCTTGAGTGTGAACTTCATGGATGAGCCGTCTCTCACAAGATGCTTGTCTATGTTCGCCATGAATGTGCTTACGGACGATCTGTTGTCCGATATATGTATGGTCTCGGACGGAGTTACCTTGTCCTTGGGGATAGTTACCCACATTCCCGTGGAGCTTGTAACCATATTCTGCCTGCCGAGCTCCGCACTGAGGACTACAGGACCGTATTTGAAGCCGTATACGTTTTTGTTGTCGGGGAGGGGATATGCTTTGACAGCTTCGGGTATGGTAAGCTCTATGACGTCTCCTGTTTTGAAGTCGCCCGTTACCTGAGCATAGCCGTTTACGGTCTTGTAGGAGTAATCCTCGCCGCCGACCTTTACCTTCATTTTTCCTGCTGTCCAGTCGGGGATACGGAAGCGGAACTCTGCCGCGCCGCTGCCGTTGATGGTGAATTTTGCCGTATCCGATTCGGGAATGGAGCTCTCCTGTGTTATCTTCATGTTCCTGTCTGCCCAGTTGAGTACCGAGCTCTGATACATATTGACGTAAAGCGTGTCATCGCTGTGCATATATAGGGTATCTCCAAGCTTTGTGAAGCTCTCCATACCGCTTCCCGTACAGCACCAGAAGTGGTCAAACTCGGAGCTGTATACCTTGAAATATCCCGTTGCCATCGGCTGGAAGTAGGTGGTCATTCCCGTTTCGGGATTCTGCGAGGAAAGAATGGAGTTATAGTAAGTATTCTCGTAGAAGTCCATATATTTGCTGTCGCCTGTTATCCTGAAAAGCTCGCGGCTTAGCTTAAGCATATTGTAGGAGTTGCAGGTCTCGCAGTTGCAGTTTGTGCGCTCCTTGTCAAGGACATCGTCCATGCCGAAGTGTTCCCATTCGCTGTTGCCGCCTGTTATGTAGGTATGATGAGTTACCACCATATCCCAGAAAGCCTCCGCGTATTGCAGATAGCGTGAAGCATCGACCTTTTCGCCGTTCACGGTCTTGCCGTCGAGAGCGATATAGCGCTTCAGAGCACCGAGAAATTTAGGGATAGTTGTATTGGCGTGTTTGTTGTTGAGTACATTTGCGCCGCCCTTGAGCACAGCCTCATGAAGATTGGTCTCATCGAAATAGTGAGCTGCCGCTGCGTGTTCGTCCTTGCCTGTTATCATGTAAAGGTCGTATAGGCAGTCGTTCATGCCGCCGTATTCAATGGAAAGGACGGTATTATGCTTTCTGCTGTCCCATGTTCTGCATCGGCTGTATACCCAGTCTCCGAGAGCCGAGCCCAGTTCCTTTGCGGGCTCATAGCCTGTGGCATTGTAGATGTCAACTATTCCCGCAATGAGCTTGTGCATGGTATACCACGGTACCCACGCTTCGTTGATGATGTTTGATTTGCCTGCTTCGATATTGTCGAACTGCACCTCAACACTTGTTCCGTTTGGATGAGCAGCTGCCCATACAAAGCCTGCCTTTCCCTTTGAGTTCTTCTGACACTCGCGCAGTCCGTCCACAAGGGCATACATCTTCGAGCTTATCTCCTTGCGCTGTGAGTCGTTCAGCTCGGAGTGAAGATAAGCCTGTGCAAGCGCTGTGAGGTAGTGTCCTACGGCGTGGCCTGCGATATTTGTGTTTTCCCAGCCGCCGTAGCGCTTTGCGCCTTTGGTGCTGAGTCCTGCATTTTCGCGGAAGCCTGAAAGAAGTCTGTCATTGTCAAATGAGAGAAGATATTTCAGCTCCTTTTCAAATGCGTTCGTGCAGTATCCGTCAGTCATCGTGACGTCTGCAAGGCTGAAGCTCATGATGTCGGTATTATCCGCTGCTGAAGCTCCGAGAGCGGGAAAGCTTGCCGTAGTACAAGCCATAACAGCGGATAATCCAAATGATGTCAGACGAGACATGAATTTTGGTCTCATATGGATTCCTCCTTAAATTTTAATATCCAATAATATTCTATATTATATTTTCCCTTACAGCAACCCATAAAATAACGCAAAAGGTTGAAAATATTACGGAACATATCCTATAGTGCAGAAACCGATACATTTTCCGAGGGTTGAACTTGTCGTGTCCGCTGCTGTAACCTCGGCGTACAAAATATCATAATATATAACGTGCGGAGGCCGTCTGCACACGTTCTCCGCGCAGGAAAGGAGGACACATCAATGAAACTCGATCTTTTTGACGATATGGAAGGTCTGTTTTTCCGTGAGCGTGAAAGCTCTGCCAACACGGCGGATATGAGACCTTATTTGCAGAATAACGGGAACGGCGGAGTTTCACGCTTTCCCGAAAAAACTCCTCTCGCTATGGCGTATGTGCCATTTCAGCAGTGGGGAGAGACCTACGGCGATGATGAGGCTCTGAGCAGGGGAACACTTTTCCCCGAGCTTGATCTTCCGTTTTCGGGAGGAGGCGACAGCAGATGAATGAGCAGAAAACACTTCTCGGCAAGATAAAAAAGTATGATTTTACTCTCAAGGAGCTTGATCTGTATCTTGACACTCACCCCAACTGCCGCCGTGCGCTTGCCATGTTCCGAAAGTACAGAGATCTTCGCAGCAAGGCTCTTGATGAATATACAAGGAAATTCGGTCCGCTCACTCCCGAGCAGGTCATAAGTGATGAACGCTGGACATGGGTCGATGATCCGTGGCCGTGGGAAAGGAGATAAATTATGTGGCAATATGAGAAAAAATTACAGTATCCTGTTAATATAAAAACTCCGAACGCCAAGCTTGCAAAGATAATCATATCACAGCTCGGAGGTCCTGACGGCGAGCTTTCAGCTTCGCTGCGCTATCTCAATCAGCGTTACGCAATGCCCTACGGCGAAGTGAAGGGACTCCTTACCGATATCGGAACTGAGGAATCCGCACATTAATGATGTAAATGATAACTATAATAGTTCAATATCCAGTGTGAAGGGGACATTTTTCCATTTGCCTCGGATATCAGTTTCCCTGTGATATGTTATATCTTTAATCACACAGCGGAGCAGGTGGTTCTTATCTGCTACACTTACGGTATCATCTTCCAGGGCTCGAACTGCTTTCATGAGAGCGATATATCTCTGCTTATAGTCGACCTCTTGTACTTCCTCTGACTTAGACTTCTCAATAGCTTCAAGGAGCTCGGAGCGCCTTTGAGCTAAAGCTGCATTACGCTTTGTGAAGATTTCTGAAGTATATACTCCTTGCTCAAGGAATTCGTAAAGGCGTTCCTGCTGTGTTTCTAAAGAATTAAGTTCTTTTTCAAGAGCAGCGGCTACGGCCTTATGCACTCCCGAGGGCTTTTGTGGCTTGTCGATAAGTTCTTTTATATCAGCTGCAAAGCCTTTTAAAGCCTTGATAACTTCGTCAACAACTTCCTGATATATCGCCGACCTATTATTGCAGTATTTTTGATTTGTGCATAAAAGGCGATCTTCGCAGCGTGGCTGAGGACGGTATGTCATGGCCCTGCCGCAAGTGCAGTGCATGATACCTGCGAAAGCGTTGTTAAGTTTCATCTTAGGCTTCGTCTTCGGCAGTTTCCCAAAGCGTTCCTGCGCTGCATCGAAAACTTCCTCTGATATGATAGCCTCGTGCTTGCCTTCTACGAGTATCCAGTCTTCGGTCTTAGCGTGTGGGCGTGACGTGACAAGCTCTCCGTCTTCGTACTTCTTGACGTTCTTTCGCCAGTTCCACCGTATCTTTCCAATATAGACGGGATTTCTCAGCATATCCCTGATGCTTGCCGAACTCCACAGCTCCGACTTCCTCGGCTTGATATGCATCTCGTTCAGCTTATGTGCTATCGTCGTAGTGCCTACGTTTCCTGTAGTCCACAGCTCGAACATCAGGCGCACCACATCAGCTTCACCGTTAGGAGCAAGTGTGAAAGTCTTTCCGTCCTTTATCTTGTCGTAGCCGTAAGGAGAGCCGCTGCCGATATAGTTTCCTGCCTGCACAGACGCGATCCTGCCGCGCATCATGATCTCCTTGACATACTCGAGGTAGTCGTTTCCGCGCATGAGCTCCATTTCAAAGAACTTCCTGTCGAACTTATCCGCAAGGTCATACGTCTTTGTCGGTGTGATAATAAGCGTCTCGGTATAGCGGAAAGCTCTGATAACAGTACCGCAGTCTGACAGATCGCCACGGCTCAGACGCTGGGGCTCGATAACAAGTACACCCGTGATATCCTCGGCCTGAATACGGTCGAGGACTTTTTTCATTTCAGGGCGGTCCTGAATAGTTTCACCCGAGACGATCTCACGGTATATCAGCTCCTCGGGGATAGTTCCGCCGAGCTTGGCAGCCGCATAGTCCTGAATCATCTTATAGTGCTTGGCAAGGACTTCCTCGACAGTCTCGTGCTCTCCGTCGGCTCGGGACTTGCGGAGATAAACAAGATACTTCGACATAAGCTTCTCCTTTCTATAGATATCCCCTGCACGGAGCAGGGGATTATTTTATTATTCTTCTTTTTTCTGTTCTTTTTCTTTCAGCTCAACAAGTTTTCTGATATTTGATGATATTTCATCGCACTTTGCTGATATATGTGTAACTGAAATGATAAGAATTATTGCAATAATTGCCACAAGTACAAGAGCGATTATCATTGGCTTATCCATAATTGACCTCCTTAGCTTTCAAGCATTTCGTAAAATACATTTTCGGGGATGATAGCAATGTCATTCCCTTTTAACATAAGGCTTTCCGCTTTTTTCTGCTTGGTACTTTTTCCGTCCTTTATAGTCTTGCAGTAGTCATTGTTACCAAGGATAAGAAAATTAGTATCCTTGGTGACGTTGTCACCGACGATCCCACCTATATCAACTACAGCCTGCATAGCTTCGCGGCGCGTCATTTTTTCAAGCGTGCCTGTAAACACGCAGGTCATTCCAAAAAGAATGTGAGTGACGTCAAACGAGGAGTTCTGCGCTGAAATATCGCTTGCTTTTAGTCCCTTATAGCCAAAAGCCTTTTTAAAATCTTCAATGCTACCGTATTTATCAATGGCGACTTCACGCAATTTTTCAAACACTGCCTTTGTTGCAATACAGTCATGAGAAGCTCGATGTTCTTTATCAGCTATGATACCGAATAGCTTACGCATATCTTTCAGCCTGTGATGTTTTTCATCAGGAAAAAGCTTACGTGCAATTCGCATACAGTCTATATAATCATTATTCATTTCCTGTCCGAAGTATCTTTTCAAATCTTCCTGTATGAAATTGATGTCAAACTTAACATTATATCCAACTATCATATCATCACCAAGAAAATCGAGAAAAGCCTTGACAGCCTCCTGCGGAGCAGGTGCATCAATAAGCATGGCGTCCGTAATGCCTGTAAGCTCAGTAATGAATTCAGGGAGTTCTTCGTCGAGCTTTACGAAAGTCTCAAAAGTATCGATTATTTCTCCGTTTCGGACTTTTAAAGCTCCAATTTCAATCATAGAGTCCCACTCGACCGAAAAACCTGTAGTTTCGGTGTCGAGCATGACATACTCTGACGGGAAGTCAATAATACTGTTTACCATAAGCATATCCCCCTTTGAATGAATTATAAAATTTCTTTATCGAAATGTATCCAAAGAGCCTTTTTGACGAGTTCCTCAGGTACATCGAAATACTCTGCAAGCTGCCATATCTCGACAAGCCCGAGCTCGAAAGCTCGGAGCATATCATCTTTTGGCAAAAGATTTTCGCAAGCCCACTTGTCAGCTGAGTATTCGTGCTTGCTTATCAGATCAAGCTTACTGTGTCGATTATAGAAAGCTCCCCTAACGCAATGACCTATCTCATGAGCGAGCTTGCGTTTTTCCTCAGCTACGCTATGGATAAGACTATAATCGAGACCAATAAAGCAATTGAGATCGCTGTCCATTACGGAGACAGAATGAGTCTTCGGGAGAGCTGCGGAATATATATCGATATTCTCGCTTGCGGCGATATCATACAGCTCCTCAATTCTCATTTCTTGTCCTTCTGCTCCTTTATGTATTTTGCAAATCGCTTTACCTCGTCATACATTTCGTCGGTGACTCCTTCAGAGCCGTCGAACAGAGCAAATTTTATATCATCATCTGACGGAACAGGTGATTGAACTGCTTTATTATCATCATTATCATTTCCCATTAGTACAGCAGTTGTAGTATTTAGAGCTTTGGCGAATTTTATTACCATAGATTGAGAAACATCGCGTTCTCCAGACTCTATTTTTGCTATAGTTGAACGCGATTTATATCCAACAGCATGAGCAAGTTCGTCCTGTGTCATGCCTTTTTCATTACGGATTTTATTAATTCTTTCACCGAATGTCAAACGAATCACCTCCTATTTATATTATAATCATTATAGCATGATGTTGTTGAACTGTCAACAAAAATTGACGAATAAACGTGACACAATGTCAACAAAAATTTCCTCTCTTGATTATGCAAAACAGAGAAAGAAAAAAACATTGTCAACCGCTGTTGACAAATAGCCAACACGGTGGTATACTGTAGATGTTGGCAGAAAGTCACGAATAGAAAGAGGTGAGACAATGACAGATACTCAGCTTCTTATCAAGTATATCGAAGAATGCGGCACAAGCACAAGTGCAGTTGCGGAAGAACTCGGCATAACACGGCAAGGATTATGGAAGAAACTTAAAAATATAACTGAATTCAAACAGTCGGAGATAGAAAAGATAACTCGCATTCTTAAACTTGACTCGGAGGCACAGAGACTTATTTTTTTTACACTCGGTGTTGACTAAAAGTCACACTTAGCTGTAAAGTAAGCAACTGTACAACCACCCACAAACCACAACGAAGGAAGGAGTGAGAACATGGAGCAGGAGAAAAAGAAAAGCCCCGATAAAAGGGACGGGGCAAAGAAAGCAAAGGCATATGAGAACTTAGCAGTGTTTTTATTAATTCTTGGTATAATTTGTGCTGTGCTTAAAGAGCATGAATTATATCAAGACTTTGCAATTGGTGGCATCCTGCTTGATCTCATTGCAGTAAGCAAAAAAATTAATTGAACTGATTGATAAGAAAATCAATTATAGCTTGAAAAATCGGAGCCCATTTTTTGGAGATCTCGGGCAGATTTGTCATGTAGGTAATCATGAACGTAAGCAGCATACATATTTCTGCTTTGGTCATGCCTTCCTTTACCTTTGGAGCGCCCTCCGGCATCTGAGAGCAAAGTTCCTGAAGCTTAGCGATAACAGAGAATGGCAGTTCTCTATTATCGTTCTGAAGTTTCTTGATCAAATCCTTTGCTTCGAGTTCAAGTTCAGCTACCGAAAGGTTTGAAAGCTCATCAATCGTAAAGTTTTGAAGTTCATCTATTTTCATTATTTCACCTCCTCTCGCCTACATTATACCACAAGGCGGAGCAGGTGGCAAGAAGACAACCCGCACGAACATAAGCATAGAAAGAGGTGATAGTATGAGAAAGAACGATTTCAGGAATATGCAGGAGACCGAGACCGAGAAGGAGCGCGTGGTCAAGTACGACTCGTATGCAGACGGAAAGATACGCGCACATATCACGGTTCATATTCCGAAGCGCACTCCCGAGGAGCAGGAAGCCTATGAGAAACGTGTTCGCGCAGAGCTCCGTCGTTTCTATCATAGTGTCACCGCACAGGGGCTTGACTGGGACAAGATCACGGCTGAAAAGTGACTTGTGCAGTCGACTGCACGAAAGGAGAAGAGACCGTATGAAACTGACCGAATACGACGAGAGCATGATCGTGAGCAATATCACTCACGCCAAGGATAAGAAAAAGCAGCTGAGTATCGAGGCAGAGCTGAACGCTATAAGCAAGGGCGATGTAAAGGAAATCCTCAAGAAGCATGGCGTCAGCCTGAAAATATTCAATGGCGGCCGTCATGAGAAAAAACACATCGAGGACAAGCTTGCCGAGGAAGCTTCCAAGGCTGAGACGCCTGCGGAGCAGGAAGACATCGAGGAGCTGAACATCCTGACTGATGTGCAGGATATCCTGTCAAAGGAAGAGGAACTCTCGGAGAACGAAATAAAGATCCCGTACAAGAAGCCCGAGATCATCGAGCCGC
Source organism: uncultured Ruminococcus sp. (assembly GCF_946415235.1). Taxonomy (GTDB): domain Bacteria; phylum Bacillota; class Clostridia; order Oscillospirales; family Ruminococcaceae; genus Ruminococcus. The sequence goes on from NZ_CAMKRR010000001.1 coordinate 91,945, forward strand.
CTCTGCCGAAAAGCAGCGAGTCCGTGGAAAATGCTGCCGATAGTACCGACTGTGAGCAGGCTTCTGCCGACGACTTTCTTATCATCGGCCCGAATATCTTAGAGGACGACCAGATCATCTACTCCGTCACGTCTAAGATATATGAGCTTGTTAAGGAACGCAAAGCGCACCAGGAACGCATCGACAAGATAGATGCAATACTCAGGAAGTACAGTTATTTCTCAGCTGATATCAGCAATTACATAGAAAGCGAGGGTGTCGAACTATGACCGAAGAGCAGGAAAAGCAGATGTACAGCGAAAAGGCAGCTTTTGTCAGGGACAAGCTCCTGCCGCTGCTGCAAGCTATAGACAGTAACATCGAGGGGGCAAGCCACCATGTACTCAGCAGACGGCCGTATGACCTCGAGTATATCCTGATAAGCTGGAGCAATGCAGAAAGCCAGCGGATATATGTCACGGGTGACAGTCTCCTTGCTATATCAAGGGACGTATTGAGGTCACTGCGATGAAGCTGAGGATCAAGGATATTGCTTTCGAGAGCTTCAGCAACGGAAACGCGAAGCTCATAACGCCCGAGTATACTAACCTGTATAAGAACGCCGTCGAAGCGTGGAACATATTCGTGCAGACAGCTCTTCGGCCGTATGAGCAGCAGCTTCGTGACGAACTTGAAGGGAATGGCTTCAACAGGTGGACAGGCGAACGCAAGCTCTATCCGACGGAGTCGGAGCTGAAAGCATATGATGAAGCGGCAAGAAGAAAAGAACCGTATGACATATAAGGAGCTGATATCGTGGGTAAGAAAATATTTTACGACGACGCTCTGAAACTCGGCGGTCTCGCTCATAATAACGACATCCACGCTCCGCAGAATAAGTACGGCTACAAGATCAACGTCAATCATCCTCAGATAAAGCCGCTTTACGAAAAATTCAAACATCATATAAATGCGAAAATCCTGTCGGACACGGAACGCTTGCGGTTTGAAGCCCTCATATTCAAGATGATCGAAAAGAATAATCGAAAAGAGGTGGAAAATGAGAACTGAGATACTTACGTATATACTTAAGTACGCGATCATAGCTGCCGCTGTCGTCGGCATCATCGGAGTACCGACCGAATATCTTATCGGATATCTTCGTGAGCGAAAAGCATACCGTAAAGCTCATGAGGATATCGAGCTGAATATCCGAGTATGGACAAGCATAGCTGCAAGCTGCGATCCTGTCGAGGACGCATACGACAAAGGCTATGCGATAGCTCGGCTCGTGATATATCATCACGAGCTTGAAGAACTCAAAAATAACCGAAAAAGAGACTTGTGCAGTTGACTGCACGCCGATAAGGAGATAAGGATATGAACAGAGAAAAGTATTTTGATATAAAAAACGTCAAAGGGCAAGCACAAAAAATAGTAGCTGAAGGCGTAGCAAATGCGCTTCAGTACTGCTGTGATAAAGAGCCTGAATTCGAGCAGGCCATTGAGCAGAGCGGCAAAAGCTTTACCGACTGTCTCAACGAAATCGTAAAAGATGTTGGACCGTCTAAGCCTGGGCTGTCCGACTTCGAGACATATAACAGAGCCGTGAAGTTCTACTTTTCGACTGCAAAGATATGGTACACAATGAACATTGACCTAAGTGGCGATAACGGAGCAACAAAGTCGCCTATCACCATGACCGAGAACAAGAAGGACACCCTGAGCATATCCCTCGATGATCTTCTCGACTTCTGAGGAGGCACAGTATGAGCGAATTTGTCAACGTCGATGCATACCTCGACGAGATCAAAGGATATATGCCACACTACGTATTTTACCGCCGGGGCTATGGAGTTCCTGTGCTTGCAGGCTACGGCGATTACTATGAGAGTGAGAAGAACAGCAAGCTCACGGACTGCTACTGCACAGCCTGCAATACTCGTTATGAAGACGGTATCAATAAGCCTTCTGCGTACAAGCATAAAGATATTGGCAAGTGTGCCAACTGCGGAGCCATAGTCGAGCGGCGTGCTATGGGACGTGGCCGGTCCACACTCAGAGAAGTGAGAAACTTCGCTGTATTTGAAGGCGCAGGGGACCTTGTCCGTATAAAGTGTATCAAAGCAGAGCTGACATTTCAGGGGGACGACCTTGAACCGAACTACGATTGGTGGGAAGTGGCACGATATCAGCTTGAACCCCATAAAGCTATACAGTTCAGAACTGTATGGAACATACGTGAGCGTAAGTGGGAATGGGAACCAAGAAAAAGCAAGCCCTCAGAACCATACTTTTCTTCAAGCTGGGGATATTATTGTGACAACAGCTATACTCTCGTGAACGCCGACGCTATCAGTAACAGCTTCCTGAAATATATTGACAGAGAATGGCCCGACAGAGAGCACCTGCCTGCGTTCTACATAAAGTGGCTCTGCTGCTATGCCGAGCACCCGCAGTTAGAATACTTCGTCAAAGGCGGATTGTATAATCTCGCTGGGAATATTGTCAGAGGGCATATAGGGTGCGGAGTTCGCTTCAACTGGAAAAGCAATGACCTGAAAAAGATACTCAGAGTATCGAAGCCCGAGCTTGAATACCTTCAGGAGAGCGACGGCAATATTTACGCAGACTATGTCAGATTCAGAAACCGCGTATTCAGCAGTAAGAATCCCACGGAAACTATAAGCTATCACAGAAACTTTCATAATTCTGTTGAGCTCATTCAGTCGGTGAAGCTTATCACGGGCTTGCTTCCGAAAAAGATCATGGACTACGCTCTCAGGAAGCAGAACAGGCAGGGAGTATACTACTTCATGACTTTATGGAAGGACTATCTCGATAACTGCGATAGTCTCGAATATGACTTGCACAATGAAGCTATCATCATGCCGAAGAACCTATGGCTGGAGCATGACAAGGTGATGAAGCTCGCAAAGGTTCGTGAGGACGAGCTTCTCAGCAGGAAGATGAAGGAGCTCGCTGAGACACGTCGCGATATGGAAGTCACGGACATGGAACTCGGGCTATTTATCAGACAGCCATACACTGCTGGGGAAATTATTGCCGAGGGAAAAGCACTCGATCACTGCGTCGGCGGATACGCGGAGCGCCACGCCAACGGTGCTACGACTATCATGTTCCTGAGACAGATATCAAAGCCGTCAGTGCCTTACTACACTATGGAGGTCAGCAACGATTTTACTATCAAGCAGTGCTACGGCTATCAGAACAACAGGCACTCGGAGAAAACACTGGATATATGCATTTTCGAGCAAAGATATCAGGAATATCTCGACGCAGTCAAGAAACAGCGTCGAAAAGACGAGCAGAGAGCCAAGAGGAAAAAGAGACAGCAGAAAGCAAAAGCTGCTGCATAACAGGAGGATATCATGAACGAAATTATTACAGCAGAAGCAGGGGAGAGCGCTCTCCCTGCCTCGGCCAGAGCTATACAGATAACGGAGCGCATCAGAGCCAACGGCAGGACCGCAGTCAATGCGGTCTGTGCTATTGGTGAGGATCTCCGCACTATGAAGATAGACGGGCTCTACACTGAGCTCGGATATGAGGACTTTGAAAGCTACGCAGAGAAGGAGTTTGACCTTAAACGCCGACAGGCATATCAATACATAAGCGTATATGAAAAGCTCGGAAAGGAGTTTGTGCAGTCAAATGCACAGCTCGGCATTACGAAACTTGCGCTCCTCGCTACTGCGAACCCCGAGGACCGTGCTGAGGTCATGGAGTCCGGGGACGTCGGTGGAATGACTACCCGGGAACTCGAAGAGCTTCTCGAAAAGTACAAGCAGCAGGGCGAGCAGCTCTCGCTCCTGCAAGAGGAGAACACCAAGCTCGAAGCAAAGGTGGAGGAGTTTGAAAACGCTCCAAAGGACGTTCAAGTTGCTACAAAGGAGATTCCCGTTCCGGATAAAGAGACAGAGGAGAAGCTGAAAAAGAAAACGCAGGAGCTTATATCTGCGAACGCAGACAAAGAATCTGCGGAGAAAAAGCTGCGAGCCGTGGAAGCGGAGCTCGATATGACAAAAGGTTCATATGCAAGGCTTCAAGCAGAAATACAGAAAGAAGTTAGTGAGAAGGTCAAAAAAGAGCTCGATAGTGAAAAAGAAAAGGCAGCTAAGGAAAAGAAAAAGGCAGAGAAGGAGCTGAAACAGAAAGAGACTGAGCTTCAGAACGCGAGAGCCATGAAAGAACAGGCGGAGCAGGAGAAGAAAGCGCTCGAAAAGAAGATATCAGAACTGGAACAGGCAGTGCAGAAGCCGCCTGAGAACGCCGACAAGAGCAATTTCAAGGTGCTGCTCTCCACAGTCTATCGTGATATGCTCGGACTTGTGGAATTTATAAAGGATACTGAGGACATTGAGGAGCGTAAGCAGTATTTCCAGAAAGCGCTCGAAATCCTTCATATCTGTGAGGATAGTATCAAGAAGATAGATTTTCCGGTGGAGATACCGAAGCAGCCCCTGACGTCTCGCGGCGTTGTCGATATATCATCGAAAGAGTTTGCAACTTCTATTAAGTCTGTATCCAACAATGATGACGATGAAGACGACGAGGAGGAAGACGATGAAGATGAATGAACAAATTCCTAAACCGTGCAAGTGCGGAAATACCATGATCGGTACAACACATGAATTTTTCTTTGGCAGAACGATGTATAGAGTATCATGCTTGATATGTGGTGAGCAGGGAGAAAGAGCTGATACGCCAGAGAAAGCTATCGAAGTGTGGAATGAAAGGGGAAAGCGATGAATGATTATGAAGTCGTTCCCCGCCCGAAGTCTCGGAAAGCATTAACAAAAATCCCCGGGGCGAGTGCTCAGCTCGTAAAAGATATTTACGACGCCATCGCCGCAGGCGTATCCTACGGCGTATATATGGGTATGAAGCAAGATAAGTTGGAAGAGGCGTACTATAAGAAGTACGGCAAGAGGAGGCGGTGAACGTGACAAGATTGCAGGAAATAGATTTACTTCTTGATAAAAATACAGAGCTTATCACGAGCTATACAAAGCGTATCGCCGAGCTTATCGGCTCGGTCAGGGTGTTGGAAAAAGAACGGGACAAGCTCACAAAGAAGAACAAGAGTGAAAAAACAGTCTACTGCAAGGACTGCGTGTACCTTAGCCGTTTCGACTGTCCTTTAGCGTTCATCGAGAAAAGAACGCTTGAGTTCGCAGCTGTTCCACCGAACTTCTACTGTGCGAAGGGGAAAACTCATGAACCGTAACGATCTTGCCAAGAGGCCGCTCGTAGAGCTGCTCCACGATATCAATATGAGCGTCGAAGAATGTCTCTATCAGGTGATGTCGAAATGTACAGCTGAACAGAAGAGTTCACGCTGTAAGAAAATGAAATGCTGCTATGACTGCTTGGCCGCATGGCTCAATGAAGGAGGAAGAAAAATGTATATCGACAACGAATGGCTCGAAGAGCCCGAAGTAAATGCGAAGTTCAAGAAGCTCAATACCGAGCTTGCCGAAACAAAGGGTGAGCTCATTCGTGCAAAGGCCCTTCTCGCTCAGCTCAGAGCCTATTATGGAGCGACACCCGGCTGGGATATGTACGAGGATGATGTGATAGCTCTGATAGGGAAGGTGAACAAGCATGATCCATGAACTGAAAATAATGCCCGAGTACTTCGAGGCTGTAGCAAGCGGACGGAAAACCTTTGAAGTCAGAAGATGTGACCGCCTATATACTGACGGTGACACTCTGAGACTAAAAGAGTATAACGGCCATTGTTTCACAGGCAGAGAACTCTCCGTACTTGTGACCTATATACTCCGTGACCGTAACTACTGCAAGGACGGCTTCTGTATTATCGGATTTGTCCCGATCATACCAGGTGAAAGGCTAAGCATAAGATCAATACCTGTCGACGGAGGTCCTGAAAATGACTGTGAATGAAGTATATGCCGTAGTTATGGCATTGGATACGAAAATAAATGCATTACAGGAAGAAAACGAACGCCTGTATAAGAAGGTGCATACTCTCGAAGCTGTAGTCGAATCGAGATTGCTGAAAGATGTACCCAATGCAGGAACGGTTCACCTTAACTGGGAGCAGGGATATGGAAATGACTGACACAGATATGCTGCACATGGCAGCTATGGAAAAAGAGAATATGGAGCTGTGGAAGCTCCTGCGTGAGACGCTGCCTGTTCTCAGAGCTGCATTTTTCGCAAATCACAGCGAAGCGAACAGAGCGAACGAGCTTTACGATAAAATAACAAAGACAGTTGGCAAAGAATAGACTGATCGAAAGGAGGTACAGGCTATGACAGCGGTCAAAATATTTGCAGAGGTATTCAAATGGTACAGCGAAGAGTGCAACAAAGCGGAGGACTGCGCTGACTGTATGTTCTGTGTCCCACGTAAGGATTGCTTTACCGACGGTGACATCGAAAGGCTGATAAAAATAGCAGAAAAGTATGATACATTGCACAGAGAGGAGAAATAAATGAAAATCTTAATAAAAGGCGATGAAGGCGCGATCAAAAAAGCCACAGGTCGCTCCAAGACATTCAAGTGTATGACCTGCGGATGCGTATTCGAGGCAGAAGAGGGCGAATACGAAGAGTCAGAAAGATACTGGGAGATAACTTCGTCGAAATGTCCTCAGTGCGGCGGTTTTTCAAAAGTTCACATTCTTGCACCGAACGAGCTGGAGCTGATAAAGGCAGGTGAAAATTAATGCTTGCAATAATCATAGGAGCAGTCTGCGGACTGACCTGCTTTGTCCTCGGCGTAGCCGTCGGTCACGCACTCGCTGAGGAAGAAATACAGGAAGCAAGAAAGGAAATAGGCGCAGAGCCTTCCGGCGACGATACCGAAAGAAGGTGATATCATGAAGAACTGCTTTTACTGCGGCAGCAAAAAGTTCAAGTATCTGAGAGATGCTGAGCTGAAAGTGACGGTCAAGTGCGAGAAATGTGGTGCAGAAGTCAGGACTCCTTATCTGACAGAGGACTCTGCGCGAGGCTACTGGAATATGAAGCAGGCATCACTCGAACGTGCTGCGGGAATCAAAAAGGAAGCGGCTGCCTCGTAAGCAGCCGCACACCTATACTATTATAATAGTAAAAAGCAAGTGCCTGATGCTGGCACATCAGAACTTGTAATCTATCTTAAACTTACGACCAAGCCGACAGGGGGAAAGAAAATGAGATGCGTATACCGGGAAACGAGATATGAATGTGGAGATTATTTGGAAGTTAACATATATCCCACTTACAGGAAAAATATTTCACGAAAAAGAAAAAGCAAGCCGACATCAGAAACTCAGCAGAAGCTAAACGAGATATACTCCCGGAATCATCTTATCAGACTTGCGAATGCGAACTTTACAGATCATGATCTCAAGATAGAGCTCACGTATACTTCTGAACACAATCCCGAAGATGATGAAACAGCAGTGAGAGAGCTCAGGAATTTCCTCCGCAGGGTGAAGAGATATCGTGAGAGGTACAACCTCTCCGAGTTGAAGTACATAGCTGTCACCGAGAGAGGAAGTCTGAAAGGCAGATATCATCATCACCTTATCATGAGTGATATGCCCCTCTTCGATCTCGTCAAGCTATGGGGAAAGGGCATAGTCGGCAGTGATATCCTGATATGGGACGAGAACGGCATCGCTAACCTCGTGGAGTATATGCTTAAGCAGAACAAGAGGTATATGCGCTCACGCAATCTTATTGATCCGCCTGCTAAGAAAAGAGACGGACGCTTCTCCCAGCGCAGGGTGAAAGAGCTTGCCCGTGATACTGATGATCGTCAGGAGTTTGAGAAGCTTTACGAAGGTTACTTCCTGTCGAAGGCTGAGGTCGTACATAACGATGATAACGGCGGCGTATATATCTACGCCCGATACTACAAGAAGGAGGCGGCATGGTGCAGGCAGAAGAGATCGAGCAGACAACGCTCTTCCGATGGGCGGAGTTCGCAGAAGCGAAGTACCCCGAGCTCGGGCTGATGTATCATATCCCGAACGAGGGTAAGAGGAGCGCTGTCACAGGAGCACGGCTGAAAGCGCAGGGACTGAAATCGGGAGTTCCCGACGTATGTCTCCCGACAGCTCACGGCGGATACATAGGACTGTACATCGAAATGAAGGTCAGGCCGAACAAGCCAACCGAAAATCAAAAGCAATGGCTGAGGGCTCTGCGCGGAGCAGGACACTTCACAGCTGTCGCATACACATGGGAGGAAGCTAAGGACCTGATAGAAGAATACCTCAGGCTGCCTCTGACAATACCGAAAGGAGAAAACAAATGAAAATCAACAGATTATGGTCCCTGCTGAAACAGAGGAAAGCTATCACGATTATGCAGGGAGAATCAGCTCAATGGGTGGGAGACGGATTCTCTTGCTATCCCGTGTATAATCTTCCACCACTGAAAGAGAGAGTAATGCAGACGCTTCTCGATGTCAACGATGATACATGGGATAAGTTTGCATTTTACGAAGATTCGCATGTGAATTTTACAGAGGAGGACATCCTTGAAGCGCAGGTGGACCTCGAACCGCTTACCGTCGCGCTCCATTATCACGGTATGGACGTAATGCCACTTGTTGGTGGTGGAAAGATATATTACATACAGACCAAGTATCTTAAACCGTTTGAGAATACACTGCTGCTCTCGTATGCTTATCGAAAAGAAGCAGGTGGAGTTATCGCGGTAAACGAGGGTCTGTTGCTTAGTGCTATCATAGCACCTGTTGATATGAGCAAAGATAAGGTCTTCGAGGAAACACTCTACAAGCTGTACGACCTCACCAAGCGAGAAGGCGGTGGGGCTGAATGACTCCTGAACAGTATCTCATGCAGGTGAAGGACATCGACCTTCGTATACGTTCCCTCAGAGGAGAGCTGAAAGATGCCGAGAAAGAGCACGACGAGGAATATGTAGAGCAGCTCCGCAAGTGCATCAGGAAGGATATCGAGCACTACAAGGAGCTTAAGCTGAGAATACGTGAAGAAATTCAGCAGATCGGTGACAACAAGCTCGGGACATTGCTCACGGAGTACTATGTCCGCGGCAGAAGCTGGGAACAAGTCGGCGAAACTATAGGCATCAAAGATCCGAAATGGGTGAGGACACGGCTGCGAGAAAAGGCTCTGAAGCTCTTCGCAGCTTGCTTCCCGAAATATTTTTTATAAATCACCCTCACGCACCACTTTTCCACCTTGAAAGTAAGTCTTGTGCGTGGTACAGTAAAACTAAGAAGGCAGGCGGACTCTTTCATGAACTCGGGCAACCTTACCGAGCAGCTCTTCAACGGTATGCGGATCTGCTCGGCAGCCTCCGCCTTGCTTTCGGTATCTCTTTTCGGAGTTCCCTGCGGAAGCAGCCGCTTCCGCGTATGGCAGAGTAGAGCATCGGTAGCTCGCGAGGCTCATAACCTCGAGGCAGTTGGTTCAATTCCAACCTCTGCAACCAGCTAACAGCAGATGCATAATGTTAGTCCTTTACAAGGGGTGCGAAATACCACCAATGCAGCGTTTCAAGTCCGCGGCATAAATGCAGAAATCGCATAACAGCTATTGCAACTCGGCTCGTTCCACGGCGAGAGCATCCAGGCGAGGGGAGTTCGTACTTATATGGATCAAGTACGTGTCAGTGCAAGTCTGACTTTCTGCACCACGGCGGAAACGCCTTCCAATTATCGAGCCCCGTTCGGACAACGGATCTCACATCCTTTTCGCCGCAGAGTAAGGAATGGCTCTGCGGCAACCCCGTAAAAATGATTTCAAAGATATGCCCGCGCTGCGGCAAAAAAGTCCCGACAGGCACAGCCTGCGGCTGCTGCAAGCGTGACAGAGTTAATCCGCTCGGCGATTATAATGCAGACGTTAAAGCATTTTACTTGTCAAAAGAGTGGGAAAAAGCAAGAAACAAGTGCATTTCAGCCTGTTTCGGGCTCGATTTGATAAGCGTTTTTTGCGAGCAAAAAATAGAATATGGATTCACGGTACATCATATCGTACCGCTGATAAACGACTACCGACTGCGATTACAGCAAAGTAATCTGATATACCTAACAGAGGCCCACCATAGAGCCGTTCATCGCCTGTATGAGGCGGAATATCAGGAGACTGTCGAGGCGTTGAAAACATTTTCCGAACTCGCTCGGGAGGCACTCACTGCCCCGGGGGGTATGTTGAAAACTTTCGACCTTCTGAGAACGAACCGCTGCGGTAGTTTTCTTTTCACAAAATTGTAAATAAAAATTTTTCCTAAGCCTGTGCAGTCAACTGCACGGCAGAAAGTGAGGAGAGTATGGGAAGAGCCCGACTTCCACTCTCTGAGCAGAAAGGCGATCTCACCAAGGAGCGCAGAGCGAGACTCGAGGCAGAGCAGGACCTTGTCCGCACTCCCAAGAAGTATATCCTCAGAGCTCCGACATGGCTCAGCAAGCGAGCACGCAAGGAGTATCGCCGACTGATCGAGAGTATGGCAGAGATGGATATGCTCGGCGACCTCGACGCCAACAACTTAGCCGCCTACTGCAACGCCTGGGACAAGTATCTGCTCGCTGAGGAAGAGATAAAGGAGAAGGGACTTCTTATAGAGGCACCTAAGAACTCCAAGGCTCCGTATCAGGTGAATCCTGCCGTCTACGTGCAGAGCAAGAACGCGAAAGAGATGCGTGAGTTCGGTAGACAGTGTGGTTTATCTATCGACAGCCGTTTGAAGTTTGCGGCGGCGAAGCTTCCTGAGATCGAGGCAGGCATCGAAGAGGAGTTCGGTGATATCTGATGACTGTCAGAGAGGAGCTCGAAAGATATGCTGCCGAATGCTTAGACGGTTCGCGGGTGAGCTGCCGAAAGCACAAGTGGGCTTGTCAGCGCTTCCTGGCAGATCTCAAAAAGCTTGATACCGAAGACGACTATCCCTACTACTGGGACGAAGAGCAGGCGAGAGCCATTGTCAAGTGGTTTCATTACCTCCGCCACAGCAAGGGCATCCTCGCAGGTAAGAGCATAGAGCTTATAGCTCCGCAGCGCTTTACTCTCTGCCAGCTTTACGGCTGGCGGAGAAAGTCTGACGGTCTCAGGCGCTTCACCAAGTATTTCAAGGAGGAAGCCCGAAAGAACGCCAAGTCTCAGGAGCTCGGCGGTGTCGCGCTCTATGAGATGGCCTGCGGAAGCACCCGAAACGAGGAGCACTACGAGGGCTACTGTGCGGGAACTAAGAGAGAGCAGTCGAAGATCATCGTGGAAGAATGCAAGCATATGCTCAAGCGAAGCCCGCTTGCACGAAAATTCAACTGCACTGCGAACAGAGTCACGCATCGGAAGACAGGCTCGTTCATCGTGGCCCTCAGCAAGCAGGACGGACAGAGTGGCGACGGTACAAACCCTGCATTTCTCATACTTGACGAGTACCACCAGCACCCGACGACTGAGTTCTACGATCTCGGCCTCGGTTCAAATACCAAGGAGCCGCTGCTGCTTATCATCACGACCGCGGGCAAGGATCTGAACTGTCCATGCTATCAGCAGGAGTATATGTACTGCAGCGATGTCCTTGATCCCGATAAGCCCGAGATCGTCAACGACGAGTATCTCATAGATATCTTTGAGGCTGATCCCGATATCGAGCTCAACGACAAGACCTATGATATGCTTGTGGAGATGGCTAATCCTGTCAGATCATCATATGCGGCAGGCCGCAAGCTAATGCACGACGACTATGTCATTGCAAAGGAGATCCCCGAAAAGCTAATATCCTTCCTGACGAAGGTCCTGAACATATGGGTACAAGCCAAGATCAACGGATATATGAACATGGCGAAATGGAATCGCTGCAAGGTCAGCAAGCTTCCCGTGGATATCCGAGGGCTGCCCGTATACGTGGGCTTCGATATGTCGGCAAAGATAGACCTTACCTCGGTAAGCTTCATCGTTCCTTATAAGGACGGCGAGACAGTGAAGTATATCCTGTTCTCGCACAGCTTCATACCGAACCGTGAGAAGCTCGCGGAGAGGTGCAGAGTTGACAAGATGCCATATGACGCATGGGAGCGGAACGGCTGGCTGACGGTAACGGATACCGAGATCGTCGATCAGAATGCAGTAATGAACTACGTCAAAGGCTTCTGCAGCTCGCAGGGCTTAGTGATTCAGTCTCTCTGCTTCGATCCCGCCAATGCAGGCAAGCTTATGCTGGAACTCAGTGACGAGGGATACGACGTAGTGGAAGTATATCAGTCTCATAAGTCCCTGAATGAAAGTACAGCAGGTTTCCGCGAGCAGGTATACTGTCAGAATGTATTATTTCTTAATAATCCTCTGCTGAACTATGCTATAGGAAACGCCGTGATCAGAACGAATAACGGATTGATAAAAGTAGACAAGGACGCGACAAAGCGCCGAGTAGACCCTGTAGATGCTACTCTCTGCGCTTTCAAGCTTGCCTTATATCATATATTCGCCACCGTCTCGATAGATGTAGACGAGTGGCTCGAGAGCGAAAGTTGGTGAGAAAATGTCGCTTTTCAAGCGCAGAAAAAAGATAGCCGACGAAGTGGAGAACACCACGGAGCAGGCAACAGAGGAAACGACTGCCGACACGGAGCAGGCAACAGAGGAAACGACTGCCGACACGGAGCAGGAACAGCCTGCGGGAGTAGTCACTATACAACAGCTCAATGAATTCTTTAACAAGCAGGGCTTTTCAAGCGCCCTTGCGAAAAATAATCTTAACGCGGCTACATACTACGCCTGTATGCTTATCCGCTGCAATGCTCTCGCAAAAGTCCCCTTCAAGGTCTACGAGCGCGACGGTGACGGAGCAAAGGAAGCAAAGCATCATCTGAACAAGCTTCTGAAGCTGCGGCCCAACCGCTTCATGACAGCTCACGATTTCCTGTGGGCTTCGGAATTTCAGCGTCTGAGTACAGGAAACACCTTTTGGGTATACAGTTTCCGCCGCGGAAAGATCGAGGAGATATATCTTCTCGACAGTAACTACGTAGAGATCATCGTCGACAATGCAGGCATACTCAGCTCGCCTAATTCAGTCTATTACCTCTATACTGACCCGCGAAGCAGCAGGCAGTCTATATATACCTCCGACAGGATAGTTCATCATAAGTACTTCTCGACTGACGGTATCAAGGGGAATTCAATTCAGAAATATCTCGTCGATACCCTGAGTCAGGAAAAATACGCACAGCAAGTCGTAAACGAGAAGTACAGTCATGGCCTACAGGACCCTATCATCGTCACCTATACAGGCGACCTCGATAAGGTCCGCTCGGCACAGATCAAGAAAAAGTTCTCTAACCTCGCAGGTGCTCAGAATGCAGGTTCGGTAATTCCGATACCTATGGACTTCGGAGTACAGCAGCTGGAGACAAAGCTTGTCAACTCTCAGTTCTTCGAGCTCAACGGCTTGACTACAAGGCATATCGCTAATGCTTTCGGCGTAAAGAGTTTTCAGCTCAACGACCTTGAAAAGAGCACCTACAGCAACATTGAGCAGCAGAACAGAGCGTTTTACTCGGACACAATGCAGAATGTCCTGACGACTTACGAGCAGGAAGCGACGTATAAGCTCCTCAGCTCGGAGGAACAGGAAAAGCTTTTTATTCAGGCAAATGCTGACGTATACCTCAGAGCTGACATCGAGACCCGATATAAAGCATACAGTGAAGGCATACGCGGCGGCTTCCTGCAGATAGCAGAAGCCCGAAAGCGTGAAAATCTGCCGTTCGTCCCCGGTACGGATATGCTTATTTTCGGAAACGGTGCGGCTATTCCACTGGATATGCTTGGCAAGCAGTATGACAGAGGAGGAGGTGAGAAAAAATGAAAAAGTATCAGTTTACACAGAAAGACAAGACAGGTGCAATCAAGGACTGCGGCTATATGATCTATGACAGTGCAGACGATGAGAGTGCAGAGCTTCGCTTTTACGGTGATATCTGCTCAGCTACATGGATCAGCAAGTGGTTCGAGGAAGACAAAGCTCCGCAGGACGTAGTGGATTTTCTCGCCGAGCTCAATGCTGAGGGTGGCAACCACAAGAAGCTGAACGTATACGTCAACAGCGGCGGCGGCGACGTCTTCGGCGGACTTGCTATATACAGCATACTCGCTCGATATCCGGGGGAGAAGGTCGCTCATATCGACGGTATCGCGGCAAGCATCGCGGGAATAATCCCCTTCGCCTGCGATAAGGTTGTAGCTCCGAAGTACGCTCAGCTCATGCTTCATAAGCCGTGGAGCGGCTGCTGGGGCAACGCTAACGACTTCAAAAAAGCAATCGAGGCGCTCAATACCTGCGAGCAGTCGATCATCAACGTATATAAAGCTCACGCCGTCAATGGTACAACTGAGGATAAGATCAGGAGCATGATAGACCGCGAGACGTGGCTGACAGCAGAGCAGGCGGCAGAGTACTTCGATATCGAGCTCCTCGATACAGAGCCTGTTGCTGCTTGCATTTCCGACAGCTATAAGATGTACAAGCACACCCCCGAGGCTCTCATGAAAGAGCCGAAACAGCCCGAGTCTCCCGAACCGAAGGAAGACGAGGCCGTAAATAATCAGAAGAGAAAGCTGCAGATGTCTCTCGACGTCCTGAGGCTACTCAAATAAAAAATAACAGAAAGAAGGAAAATGACTATGTCGAAAATTGAAGAGATGCAGGCAAAGCTTGCAATTCTTATCAACACAGCTCAGGACTACCTCGATAAGGACGATCTCGAGAACGCCGACAAGGTACAGAAGCAGGCTCAGGAGCTTGCCGATAAGATCGAGAAGCAGAAGGCTCTTGATAAGCTCTCTGCGAACATCGAAGTTCCTCAGCCTACATCCACCGAAAGCACAGCAAAGAACGACGCTGCTCAGACCAAGGAGAACGCTTCTTTTATCCGTGCAGCTCTTAAGAAACTTTCGGGAACAAAGCTCACCGAGGCAGAGGACGCGCTCCTCCTGCCGTCTACTACTTATCCTAACGGAGCTAACGGCGAGGGCTATATCCTTCCTCAGGATATTCGCACAAAGATACACGAAAAGCTCCGCCAGTTCAAGAGCCTCAGAGAGGTTTGCGGATATATCAAGACAACTGCTTTAACAGGCAGCTATCCTATTGAGAATATCGATTCTATCAATGGCCTAGTAGACTTCACTGACGGTACTGACGGTCAGGACGCTACCGACTTCAGCTTCGGTACTGTCGGCTGGTCACTGAAAGAAAAGGGTGCATTCATTAAGGTATCAAATACGCTTCTTGCACTTACTGATAACGACCTTATCGCCTACATCGTAAGAGTATTCGCTAAGAAGGCGGTTATCACCGAAAATGCTATGGCGAAGGCAAAGCTTGAAGCAAACAAAACGGCTAAGTCTCTCAGCGGCTGGGCAGCTCTTAAGGAGTCAATCAATACCGATCTTGATCCCGCTGCACTTTATAACACAAGGATCGTAACAAATCAGGATGGCTTCAATGTGCTGGACAAGGCGCTTGACCTTAACGGTAGACCTGTACTTCAGCCAGATCCGACACAGCCTACACGTAAGCTGTTCATGGGATTCCCTGTCATGGTATACTCGAACGCTATGCTTGCAAGCGACACTACTAACAACGTCGCACCTGTATACTACGGTGATATCGAGGACGGTGTTCAGTTCGTAGATCTCGATAATATCTCATTCGCATCCTCCAAGGAAGCAGGCTTCATGAGCAATACAACTATCTGCCGTCTTATCGAGTGGGTAGATGTAGTGCAGGCTGATGCTTCCGACAAGTGCTACTGCTTCGGCAAGCTGAGCCTGGGGGAATAACGAGCGAGACTCCCGAGGAAACAACTGAGGAAAATCCAACCGTGGAAGAACCGACTACCGAATTCGCTGCCGCTGATACGAACAGCGACAACGATCTCTCACAGGCAGAGCTTGAAGCACTTACGGTAGCTCAGTTGAGGAGTCTCGCAGCAGAACTCGAGATCACACTTACAGCAACAACAAAGGCTGAAATAATCGCCGAAATACTTGCCGCGCAGTCCGCGGCCCCTGAACAGCAGACAGAACCCGAACAGCAGCCGGGCGGCTAAGCTCTGAATCGTCGGAAAGGAGGACCTTATGGAGCTTGAATTTATAAAGACCTTCCTGAAGGTTGACTTCGACGACGACGACAGGATCATCGCTCTTATGGCTGACGTCGCGGAGCAGTATATCACAGCCGCGGTCGGCTCATGCAACTACGAGGACGCGAGGGTAAGAATACTTGCCCTCGTGATAATCACAGAGCTTTACGAAAAGCGCAGCTACTCCGTAGAAAAGGCAGGAGCGAAAGCGCAGTATACTATACGCTCTATCATAGCGCAGCTGCAGGCGGAGCAGGAGATGATGGAAGATGATGCTTGATACCGATGTCGGAAAACTTGACAAGAGGATAACCATTCAGAAGCAGGCAGATGAAGACGAGTTTGACACGATCGGAAATCAGCTCCCCGGCTGGACCGACTATCACTCTTGCTGGGCGTCGGTAACAGGAGCTTCCGACAAGGAAAGCCATGACGCCAAAGAGCCCCGCGAGGAAGCAGTCAAGAATTTCAAGATCCGCTACTGCAAGAAGCTCGAAGACATGACAACAGACCGCTATCGAATCAAGTACAGAGGCCATTACTACAACATTCAGGGCATTGACAACCTTGCGGAGGCTGACTCTCTGCTTATCATCAGAGCTCAGAGGGAGGAAGATCATGAATGAGATCATCACTCCCGACGAGTTCGTCGAGGCTCTTGCTGAGGCGACCAGAACCATGACCGAGGAGGTCGTGGAAGAGATGGAAAACGGGCTTGTCGATATCGCTAACAATGCGGTCGAGGAGCTCAAGCGTCTCTCTCCCGTCTATAAGGGGAGCAGCAAGAAACTGAAAAAAGGCGATTACCGCAAAAAATGGCGCTGTATCGTCGAAAAAGAGCGCGGTGTCACGAGAGTGACGATTTACAACGCGAAAGGTGGTCTCACGCATCTGCTCGAGAACGGTCACGTCGTCAGAAATGGTACTAAAAGAGTGGTCGGAAATGCCGACCCTATACCGCATATCTCGATAGTCAATGAGCACGCCGAAAAAGAACTTGACAAGCTGATGGAGGGACTGTAATGGAACTTGACGAGATCCGCGACAGACTCTTGTCGCTTGGTTTGCCGGTAGCATATCTGCGCTTTAAGAAAGCTCAGAAGCTGCCGTTCATCGTATATTATGAGTCCGACACCGAAATAACAGGTGCCGACAACTATAACCTTTATCGCGACGTTGAAATCACGATAGAGCTTTACACAGAGGACAAGGATCCTCAGCTGGAGCGCAGGCTTGAAAATCTTTTCCGCGAGGTAGAGATCGACAAGGAAGGCGACACAGCTCTCGAGGACGAGGAAATGCTGCTTGCAGCATTCTCGTTCAGAACTATCCAATACATAAGGGAGGATAAGAATAATGCCTGATAGCACAGTGAATAAGAAGGAGATAGACCGTATCGCACTCGGATCAGTAGACGTATATGTCACCGAGTGGACAGGTACATCAATAGAGGATATCCCCACAGACGATGTCCTCGAGGTCGAAAGCAATCTTATCGGCCGCACGAAGGACGGCGGAGAATTCGAGTATCAGACGACCTGGTACAACGTCAAGTCAGACGACGGCAAGGCCGCACGTAATGACCTTACCGACGATAACGGCTATATGAGCTATGGTATGATAACATGGAACGGAAATACCATTGAAAAGATCGTATCAACTGCCTCAGTAACAACGGCAGGCGCAGGAAGCTCAGCGAAGCGCCGTACTCTTATAGGTGGCGTCGCAAATGACAACGGAAAGACATATCTTTTCCGCGCAGTACACAAGGACAAGGTCAAGGGCGATGTTCGCTACACGATGATCGGCAAGAATATCAACGGCTTCGCAGCATCATATAAGCCCGGACAGCCTTCGACTATAACGCCGAGAATACAGGCAGAGCCTTTCAGTGACGGACATCTTCTCATTATCGACGAAGATAATGCAGCAGGAGTATATCTGAGCACCAAAGCTGCTACTGTTGCAGTAGGCTCTACGGTAGCACTTACGGCATCAACACTTCCTGCAGGGGAGACAGTAACATGGTCTTCCGACAATACGAGTGAAGCGACGGTGAGTGACGGTACAGTCACAGGCGTGGCGGCAGGAACAGTAGCGATAACAGCGTCGATCACAAGTGGCGGCAGCACATACACTGATACCTGCATCGTTACAGTTACGGGAGCTGGTGCCTGATGTATGAGGTAACAGTATACTGGGAGGACCTGCAGGACGAGAACTACGCTTACAATGCAGGAGACACCTATCCGCGCAGGGGGCTTAAACCTACGGCAGAAAGAGTCAAGGAGCTGTCAGGTTCTGCGAATCTCCGCGGCATTCCTCTTATCAGAGAGGTCAAGAAAAAGCGAAAAGAGACTCAGACCGAAGCTGAGTCATGACAGAGGCGGGCTTCGGCTCGCCTCTAATCATATACGGAGGTATCTCAATGATATTCGACTATCAGCTTATCAAGACCAAGCAGAAGCTGACAATGAGAGAACCTACAGTCAGAGAGTGCGACGGCATACTCAGTCCCGTGACGACTGACAAGCTCATTGAAGCGGCAACAGATTTTTTGTCGAAAAACCTCGAAAATATTACGGTGCGTGACAAGATATCAGGTAATGATATCCTTGCACTGAGGATAAGACTAAGTACATGGCTCAGGCAGCTGAAAGAAAACCCTGCTTATAAGACCCCGCCTGTGCAGTCAACTGCACAGACTGAAATACCATATCAATGCACCACGACACATATCAAGGCAGTCGCTGACTACACAGGAATGAGCTTCTCTCAGGTATGGGAGCTGCCTATCACTGAATACTGGATACTGTATCGTGATGCGGTGATATGGTACTACAGTCGCACCGAAGAGGGCATCGACAAGCTGAACCATGCAAAGGTTATATCAGCAACAGAGCCCGACCGAGAGAAGCTTAGCAGCTGCCCTGCTATCATAAGGAGGCGAAATAATGGCGAGTAAAAAGATAAAGGGCATTACTATACAATACGAAGGTGATACGACCAAGCTTGAAACAGCACTATCGAGCGTTGAGAAAAAAGGCAGAAATGCCCGTGCTGAGATGTCCGAGGTCAATAAGGCTCTGAAAGAAGCTCCCGACTCCGTTCTGCTGTGGCAGCAGAAGCAAAAGCTTCTCAACGATGCTCTTGACAGTTCCAAGGACAAGCTGAAGCTCCTCGAAGATGCTCAGGAGCAGGTAACGGAACAGTTCAAGAAAGGCGATATCGGCGAAGAACAGTACAGGGCCTTTGAGCGAGAGCTTGAAAAAGCCCGTGCCGAGACTGAAAAGCTCGGCAATGAGGCAGAAGATGCAGGCAAGCACGTCGAAGAGCTCGGCAGCGAAGCAGGAAAAACCTCGGGTGATCTCGATAAGATGGGGGACAGTGCTGAGCAGTCCTCCGAGGGCTTCACCGTCCTGAAAGGTGCTGTCGCCAACCTTGCCGCCGAGGGCTTCGAGAAGCTCATGAGTGCAGCTAAGGACGCATGGGAAGAGATAGACACAGGCTATGATACTATCATCAAGAAGACAAGAGCTACAGGCACTCAGCTCGAAGAGCTCCAAAGCGTAGCCGACAGTGTATTCACTTCCATGCCTGTCGAGATGAACGACGTAGGTGCTGCCGTAGGCGAGATTAATACGAGATATGCTGCGACGGGCAAAGAGCTCGAAAGCCTGACTGAATATTTCCTGAAATACGCCGAGGTAAACGATAAGGACGTCTCGGGAAGTGTCCGCAATGTCGCAGGCATCATGAAAGCATTTCAGGAGGATACGAAGAATACAGGCAAGGTACTTGACACATTCACTGACGTGGGTCAGCGCACGGGCAAGGATCTTAACAACCTTGAATCTGAACTTCTGAGCAACTCAGCGACCTTTAAGGAGCTGGGACTTGATATCAGGCAGTCAGCGGAGCTCCTCGGACAGTTCGAGGCTAACGGCATAGATACATCGACAGCTCTTGCGGGGCTGAAAAAAGCACAGCAGGAAGCAACGGCAGAAGGCAAGGCTATGACCGATGCCCTCGGCGATACTATCAATCGTATCAAGGACGCTAAGGACGAGACTGACGCTTTGCAGATCGCGGCGGACCTCTTCGGTAAGAAGGGCGCGGCAGCAATGACGCAGGCTATACGCGAGCAGCGTTTCAGCCTCGACGACCTGAAAGCAGGATATGACGGCCTCGGAGACGTGGTATTAACTACCTTCGAGGCAACGCAGGACGCTCCTGATAAAGCAAAGATAGCTCTGAATGAGCTTAAGCTGGAACTATCAAAGCTTGCCGAGGCAGTTCTGCCAAAAGTCGAGAAAATCGTATCAAAAGGCATTCAGGACTTGCCGAAGATAGAAAAGACGGTATCAAATATGATACCGCTTATAAAAAATGTCGCTACAGCATACGCATCATGGAAGATAGCAACAACAGCAGTCAAGGGCGCAGAGACTATTAAGGGCCTTGCAACCGCGATGAAGGGTGCCGAAAGCGCGACAGCTCTCCTGAATACGACTATGCTTGCAAATCCTGCGGTTGCGGTAACAGCCGCAATTGTCGGCCTTACTATAGCTCTCGGTGCTTTCTATAAAGCTCAGAAAGAGCAGGTAACGATCGCCGATGAAGTTGCTAAGGAATACGAGAACGAATATGAAGCTATAAAGAAATCACACGATGAAATCAACAGTCTCAAAGATGATTTCAATAGCAGAGCAGCGGATATCGTCAACGAATCGAAAAGAACAGAAGCACTATGGACAGAGCTTGACAAGTTGGCAGACGCCACGGGCAGAGTAGAGGATGCCGATAAAAAAAGAGCTGAATACATACTCGGGGAGCTGAACGAAGCACTCGGCACCGAGTACACAATGACGGGCAATCAGATAGACGGCTATAAAGATCTTGCTGCTGAAATTGACAATGTTATAGCCAAGAAAAAAGCAGAAGCTCTTCTTGATCAGTACCTCGCCATGAATTCCGCAATGCTCAGGCAGAATGCCGAAGCCCAGCAGAGATATGAAACGTATTCATCTCAGCGGAGAGATGCGCTATCAGATGAAGAGGCTGCCCGAAAAGCATTCAGGGCAGCTGTCCCGGGAGATCAGAACATCGAACCTGAGGATTATATTGATTTCTATAATCGAGGCGGAGCAGGCTCGACCCAGGAAGGCTATGAAGCAGCTGTCACTTATGCGGAAGCAAAAGCCCGCGTAAGGGAAAATTCAAATCTCATGGCGGAAGCAAAAAGAGATTTCGACGAATCCCTTGATTACATTCATCGACTTGACGATGTTGAAAGAGCCTTTGCGGAGGAAAGATACGATGATGTAAAAAATATTCTTTTTCTTCAAAAAGACGCAAATAAGCAGATACTTGACGATACGAACAGCTCTCTCGAAGAGCGCGAAAAAGCATTCAAAGATAGCCTTCAGAAAATATATGCTGACCTGAAACTATACTCGAAGAACTGGCGGCAGGCAGAAGCCGACACTATCATGAAGGAAATGGGCGAGACCGTCAAGGCAGGAAAATTAGCGGGCAAAAGCTCAAACGAAATTTTTACCAAGGAATTCACAGACGGCGTTCAGGCGATGATCGACGCGGGCTTTGACATTTCAGAGCTTGCCGAATGGGGCAAGGATTCAGGTATAGATGTCGGTGACGTGTTCGGCGATAATTACGATGAAGTCGTTCAAAAACAGATCGACGAAGGATTCGATGTCACTGATCTGTTGATGTGGGGCAGCGAGTCAGGAAAGGACGTTGCTGCGATGTGGGTCAAGTACTTCACAAAGCACGCACAGGAAGGCCTTGACAATTTCTTCGCAACAAACGTGAATAAGGTAAACGAACTTATCGGTCCGCTGACTTATGAAGATACCACGAAGCGCAACAACACCGCCTACGGCCCGCAGAAGCTCTTCGCCACAGGCGGCTATATCCCTCTCGGTGACGAGGGTATCGTCGCCGAAGCAGGTCCCGAGCTCCTCAGAGTGATGAACGGCGGCATACAGGTGACGCCACTGTCGAGAACTTCAACGAATACTCCCGTCGGAGCAGGCGATAAGACGATCATCAACAACTACTACAACGAGGTATATGCAACGGTAGCAAGCTCATACGACGTAAGCAAGCTTGCGGAGGACCTTGCGGCAGAAGAAAAATACATCAGACAGGGAAAGGGTGAGTAAATGAGTACATTTTATTTCGGCGGAAAATGGAGCGACGAACTTGGTCTTATCGTTACTCGGCCAATGATACGTCCTACGTGGCAGCCTGAGACGGAGTTCACAGCGATCATAGGCAGACCACGGAAAAGCCCGTATACCAAAAGCTATTATGAAAACGAGAAAATGACAGTAAGAGCTGTCATAGCAGACGCTTCGCAGGAAAAGGTCAGGGAGATATACAAAACACTGCGCGGATATGGCCATTTCGTTATATCTACATCTCAGGGTGAGTACATGAACGCTTATTGCAAGCTTCCGGTGCCTGAAGCGCAGGCACTGCTCGTGGCAGAACTTCCGATCGAATTCACCTGCGAGCCATTCGCATATAGCACAATTCCGAGCGATCGCGGTATCAATGATGCAGTGAACTATGTAGAAGTCGAGAACAGAGGAACCGTATTCGTTGATCCTGTTATCTGGTATAAGCCTAATAAGGCATCTACAACATTCGACTGCAACGGCAAGACTATCACTGTAAGAACTCCTCAGGAAATAATAAGCGCAAACTATGCTGATACGTATAAGATCACTATAGATTGTGAAGGCGAGCTTGTATACTACACTAAGCCGAATAATGAAAATGTCGGATGCACGGAGCTTTCAACAGGCCCTTTCCCACGACTGGGAGTCGGAACGAACTACATCAAGCATGATGGCGTCAATGAGGCTCAGATCAATTATACAGCGAGATTTTTCTAAGAAAGGAGCAAATCATGGCAAATATAGAAGTAGCAACATGGGACGAGCTCCTTGCGGCAATATCGAATTTCACGAACGGCGACACGATCAAGCTCACTGCTGATATAAATCTTACAAAGGACTATCCTACAGGCGTTGCTAAGATAGCGCTTGCGGCCAACAAGACATATATCATAGACGGCGGATATACTGAGAACGGCGTAGACAAGCGGCGCGTAATCAAAGGCCTGAGCAACAGCCTTGACAGCCCTGACGACATTTTCTTTGCCGCGGACGAGACTACGGGCTTCAAGCTTCTGCACCTTGACTTTCTGAATATAAGCCTTTCAAACGGTGATTTCTACAAAAATACGAATGCAAACGCTCAGAGAGTCGAATTTACTGACTGCCGATTTCTTGGCAAGAGAACAGGCGCATCCTTCCTTGTTAATTCTCCGCATATACTTTTTCAGTCGTGCTCGTTTGAGGTCCCGTGGCAGGGGCTCGGCGAGACTACGCTGACATGGACATCGTTAGCGCCGAAAGCGGCAAGTGCATCAGATCAGACAGACTACACAGCAAATTTCTGTAGATTCATAGAGCATTACACAGGCTGGACAATTCCGAGATACAGCTGTAATACGATGAATACTATCACATGGTCATGTGCGTTTTTCAAGATGTCTGGATGCAGGGTGGAAGGCGATATGGTTGTGTCAAACTACGCACAAACAAGCAAGGGAAGTGCTATCCCCTGTGATATACTGCATCAGGCGAATGCAAATAACTATACTCCGACAGCTATGAATGTACTTGACGTCGAGATCACTTCAACGACTAATAATACCGTAGGAGGATACGGATATTGGTTCGGAATATATGTAAACAGGGTAGTTAACTCAAACGGTGATCTTGTCTCCTCTTGGACTAACGGATACAATGTATCGACGTCAACGGGTACAAAGCCTAAGCCGCTTATCGCTACTGTTGCTGAGGCGGAGAACGCGGAGTGGCTGCATAAGCACGGATTTGACATAGCATACCCGTAAGGCAGGTGATATAATGGCACATGAAGATACTACCAGCTATGATAATAACTCTGCATGGCGGGCTTCTACTTGGCAGCAAAAATACCCAACCGAACAGTGGATATACATTCGAGTTACAAAAACTACTGTTACTGTACATGAAGATCCCTCAGATCATACAACATGGACAAGCACTATAGTAAGACGTCATTCATACTACTACAAGCTGGGCTGGAACTATCCTGCGATATATATTAATGCCAACGGCGATTACGTTCTGAAAGTCGATAACAGTTATCAGCCGATCAGCGGAACAAGATGCATATCAAGTGGAGATAGCGGATATATCGAGAATGACGAATATAGCAACAATGTTCAGTCACTTGAGATCGTTTTCGGAGACGGTATAGGATCCGCTCCTACACAAATTAGAAAAAACGGCGATTTAGCTTTTCAGCGCTATGATTATCCGGTAAGTTCGTCATACGTAGAAAAATACGATTATTATACCATATATCTCGAGGAGGATGGCGATATCCCGTTCATGGGCGGATATTTCACAGAAATCGCAACGGTCAACGCATGGGCGCTCGACGGAGAAGATAAGCTTTATTGCACTGCTCTGCCCGAGAAGCTCGTCGGCGACAACAATAGGCTTCCGTGGCAGTGGTACCTCGATTCGTATAGTCAGCTGATGAATGATCTTATCCCGCTGCGGCTATATGATGATCCTGTTATGGAGCCTGCCGAGCGCCCCGAGCCGATCAGGATATATGATGTTCACGAGCCGCAGAACGGCTTCGATCATAACGGTGTGGCTGTTCTGATGCCTTATGAGGCAGTATCGAATAAGGAAGACAAAGGCAGGTGGGATATTACCGCCAAGCACCCTATAGATCAGTATGGCAAGTGGACATATATCGCAGGTCAGAACATCGTAAAGGTGCGCGGGCAGCTGTTCCGCATCGACGAGACTGAGATAGTTGCCGAGGTAAACAAGGAGTATATAGCTTTCCACGCCAATCACATTACATACGACCTCAAGGACTTTTGGATACAGGACGCAGAATTTTCAGTAGAAAGCGGATATGACTATATCGGTGAACTGTGGTCCCACCGTGTCAAGGACTTCCCGAATCAGCAGGCGATGATCGGCGACTATGAGTACCGAGTTACATCTGATCTTACAGGTCATATCGACGCGAAGGTCAAGGATCAGTCGTATATCGAGGCACTCTACGGCTCAGACAGCAGCATGATAGCACGCTACGGCGGAGAGCTTTATCGTGACAACTTCTATATTTCGATCAATCAGACTATGGAAGGAGCGCCTGCAGGAAATGCCTTCGCTATCAGATACGGCACGAACATGACCAAGATAAGCTTCAAGATAGATATGTCGAACTGGATCACGAATCTTGTCTGCGTCGATAATCTCGGCAATCTATACGCCTGCTGGTATGATACCGCAGGCGGCGAGTGGATATGCCATCATCATAAGACGAAGCGTATTCATTTCACCTATGAGGACCTCGGGGACAGCTCGAAGAATATGCAGAGGCTTATCGCAGACGGTGACGCTTATTGGGATACGGTGGCGACTCCGCAGATATCAATCGAAGTAGGCGTGGCGAATATCTACGACGATCCGAGGTATGCGGATTTCGTGAACCTGCAGAATTTCGACGTCGGCTACAGAGGCATCATATACGTGGAGCATCTCGGCATCAATATCGAGATGAAGATCACAGCTATCAAGAGAAACGAGCTGACAGGACAAGCAATAAGCATCAAGCTCGGCAGCGTCCGCGGCTCACTTATCAGGCAGACGGTACTTTCTCAGACGATAGTACCCGCGAACTCCGCCGAGGCCGCTATTACAGCAGACAACGCAAGGCTTCAGGCAGAGCTTGATGATATGAACACAAGGCTCATATCAAGCTCTATCTCAGGAATGGAGACATATACCATAGATGAGATCGAGAAGTATACTATAAATGAACTGGAGGGAAAATAATGTCAACAAGCTATACTTCAAACTATAACTTAGGAAAACAGCTGAATCACGGCGATAAGTTCGATATGTCAGTGATCACAGACAATATGGATATTATTGACAGGCAGATGAAGGAGAATGCAGATACAGCAGCGATAGGCTGTCCTGAAATAATAGACGGTTATATTACAAGCGAAGATATAGAGTTCCTTAAAAATGGAACTGTAACAGGTGTTTTCAATATCCCTAATATCGGTATTTTGACTCCTGTGCCGGGAAGCAGTTATCAGCCGGGAATTCTAAGGGCTTACACAATGCAATCGTCTTCCGAATCTGGTAATAAACTTATGCAGATACTTGAACTCGCAGAAGTGGGAATGGTATTCGTAAGGTATCATGATACCACAAGTTGGGGAAATTGGAAGGAGATAACTGAGATATATCGTCAGACAACGACACTTATTGATAATTCACTTCTGAGTGAGTTCTATCACGGGACCTATGCAGGGCAGCTCGCTACTGAGGTCACAGGTGCTGCAAACACGATGTATGGCATAGTAAGGGCCTATAAGATGGCTACGATGGAGTATATGCAGATAGCGGAAGCCGCTGACGGAACGCGGAGGACAAGGTATTGCTCAGGGACCACATGGGGAGCATGGGGATAAGAAGGGAGTGTACAGACATGGACAGCAGTATCATCGTCTCAATAATAACAGGAATAGCAACAATAGTGACCGTTATTATAAATACCAGGGCGAGCAACAAGGACATGACACATAAGCTCGATACGCAGCAGGCAGTATTCGAGACTAAGCTTGACAGCCTGACCTCTGAGGTACGGGAACACAACAACTTCGCTCGGCGTATGCCTGTAGTTGAAGAAAAAATAACGAACCTTACTCACCGTGTGGAGGTGGTGGAGCGTGAAAATCAAAGAAAGAATAGCGAAGCTCATTGACGTCAAGACGATGGTGACTTTCGCACTGACGGCAGCGTTCGTATATCTTTCCGTGATCGGAAAGGTAGAACCGCAGGTATTCCTCACGGTATACTCTACCGTGATCGGTTTCTACTTCGGAACTCAGTCCGAGAAAAACAAAAAGGAGGAAAAGTAATGTACAAGATCAGAAAAACGGAATTCATCGGCTTCAAGCGGGGCGTCACCCCTGCGGTAAACCTGGTGCGGGCACAGATAGACTGTGATACTGTATCGGATATCCCTGCATACGACGCAATAAGCGGCTCAGAGCTTATTATCGGCTCTCTTGCGTGGGTCATTTCCACGGGAGATATCTACGGGCTGAACTCGAGCCATGAGTGGGTCAAGCAGGGAGAAGCAGAGGAAGGCGGTGGCGAGTAATGGATCTCTATGAAGCGCTGATCGCAGGAAGGCTCGGCAAAGGAAAAAGCGGAAGCGGATTCACGCCGACAACGGAGCAGCTTGCCGCAATGAATTCAGGGATAACATCTGCCGACGTTGAGCAGATCGGTACTAATGCCGATGATATTTCCACGCTGACACCGTCGGTGGAAGCCGAGAACATCACCCTTTCAGTGATGAACGGCTACGAGGCAGGCACTGTCAAGGCAGGCTACGTAGACAGTGTGAGCGGTGTCACGGGATATGTCACGATAAGGACGTATTCAGAACCGAACGGCCGAAAAGTACAGATAATGGAAACTCAGACAGGCGTAAGCAAGACGAGGTATTATAACGGCTCAGAATGGAGTGAATTTTCTGTCGATGTTCCCGCTAAGCTCGACAGCGCGATCGCAATACTCAGCTCTATCCTTATCAACGGCGCTCAGAGCTGGGAAACAGTCCGCAGCGCTGTAAGGCAGGGGCTTGCAGCTCAGGCTTACCCCGTAGGAACTATCCTCTACGATAACTGGGATCCTGCTACGGGAAAAGCATATCAGGTCGTCGGAATTGACAAGCATTTCGATACTTCCCTTTACAATCAGGGATATCATCACTCGATAACACTTCTCGAAGTAAAACTTAACGATCTTGTACAGTTCTCAGCACCACAGGCTATGTTCTATCTCAGCGAAGCGGCTCTGCCAGCGGGTACATATCGCTTTAAGATTCCGAATTGGGATGCAACATATGGCGGCAACAAGTACTACGTCTTTACTACTCAAGGCGCGTCGCAGTATAGTCAGATAACGCTGACATGGAGTTCAAATACACTTCCTGCGAACGTAAAGATATACGAGCCGTCAGGCGATACGATCGCGGCCGAGAAAACCACTGCGAAAGAAACCTGCACTCTGACGGAGTGGGACGGAGTGACTGAATTTGATTCAGCACACGACCTCGGTACAATCAAGCTGAATATGTCTGATCCCGATAACAGCTACGGGCTTATCAATCAGATCTACCGTGCAAGATACGGCAGCAACAACTACTACGAGAGTGGCGTAAGGCAGTTCCTGAACACAGATAAGGCAGCGAATGCCTGGTGGGAGCCGCAAACCGTATTTGACAGGCCGAATGCAAGTGCAAATAAGGCAGGAAGATTGTCAACGCTGTCGACTGACTTCCTGAGCGTTCTCGCAACTCCCACTATAACGTATGTCGCTAACAGCTCATTCGAGACTGAGGCTCGTGATGGCAAGCAGTTCACGCTCGGTGCGAACTACACTATAGATACTGATAAGATGTTTCTGCTTAGCCATTCTGAGGTCAATCTGTCGGCATCGCCCGTACTTGGCCAGCCTCTTGACTACTATGTAGGCGCTGAAAACGTAAATCGTATAAAGTACCGTGCTGACACATCGGCAGCATACTATTGGTGGCTTCGTACTCCGTACCCGTCCGATGGTGGCTACGAGCGCATCGTCTTTACCTCGGGTGCTCTTGACTGCACCAGCAGCTACTATACTCTCGGAGTGGCGGCAGCTTGCATAATCCAATGATCAAGCGTATCGGCGGTCGTGAGGCCGCCGAACAAAAGGAGCAACAAATGTCTGTATTACTGAACCATCGAAGCGAGAACAAGCTGCAAGCATATGTGGATACTCTTCGCCTCGTAACATATACGGTAAGAATGTGTGAAAATGAGCATATTTTCCCCAAGAAATGCAGATGGACACTTTGTAGCAAGATACTTGAAAACTGTTTTGACAGCCTCGTCAAAATAAAACAGGCGAATAAGATCAGACCTACGACGGCAGAGCAAGCGAAATTCCGCCTGAAGCTCGAGCTTCAGATACTGCTGAATTTCGATGCACTGTGGACGCTTATAGATATAGCAGCGAACGCTTACGAGCTCCCGAAAGAAAAGGTCGGGATATGGTCTCAACTCATGCTTACGGCCGACAATAGAGTCATGGCATGGAGAAAGAACGATGCAGCAGCCCTGAAGAAAGAATTTGACTTCTGAGCTTTGCATAAAGGGCAAGTCTTGAATGTTATGCTTGTGCTTCGTACTCCGAACCCGTCCAATGGTAACAACGAGCGCATCGTCAATACCTCGGGTGCTCTTGACAACAACAACAGCAACAATACTAACGGAGTGGCGGCAGATTGCATTTTTTATACGGTCAGAACGAGTAGCTCCCTTATGGGGAAGGCGAAAGCAGTACCTTTATGCAAGGAAGGTTTGCCCTGATGGCTGAAAGCCACGAAATAACCGCTTGACGTGAGATGTCTCATAAGAGATATCTCACTGTACGCAAGCGGATGAAAGAGGTGAAATGATCGGAAGAGTATCAGTATTTAAATTTTAAAAATATGTATGCTGCGCTAAAGAAAGTATGCCGTAACGTCAGATGGAAAACGTCGGTTACTCAGTACGAGATGAATGGTCTGAAGAATACTGCAAAGCTTATCCGTGAAATCGAGTCAGGCACATATAAGCTGTCCGAGTATCAGGAATTTGAGATTTACGAGCCGAAGAAAAGGCATATCACCGCTACGAGGATAAGAGACAGGCAGGTGCAGAGAAGTTTATGTGACAACTATCTGTATGAAATACTGACAAAATCTTTCATCTACTCGAACGGTGCTTGTCAGAAGGGCAAGGGAACAGACTTTGTCCTGAAAGACTTTAAAAAGCAGCTCCAAGGCTACTATCGCAGGCGTGGAAGCGAGGGCTACTATCTTAAGTGTGATATTCATCATTTCTTTGAAAGCATCAACCATGATATCCTCAAGGAAAAGCTCCGCGGCCGCATCGAGAGTGAGCACGTCCTTCAGATGGTATTTACGATCATTGACAGCTTCGGCGAGGTCGGGCTTGGCTTAGGCAGTCAGGTGAGTCAGCTGTTAGCTCTGTTTTATCTCGACGAACTGGATCATATCATCAAGGAGAAGTTGAAAATCGAAGTATATACCCGATATATGGACGATTTTATATTGATATCCGAAAGCAAGGACAAGCTTCTTGAAGCAAGAGAAGTGATAGAGGCCTATCTTGTGGGGATATGCTTGGAGCTCAACGAAAAAACAGTGCTTCAGCGGCTACAGTATGGTGTCATGTATCTGCACTGGAAATTTGTGATAACAGGCGGCGGCAAGGTGCTCATGCTTCCTGACAGGAAAAGATGTACCAAACGCAGACACAAGCTTAAGCGGATTCTGTGCTTAGTCGACAAGGGAGATCTGAGTACAGATCAGATACTTCAGGTTTCGGCAAGCATGAAATCACACCTCAGCAAAGGAAACTCATATAAAGTAAGGAGCGAGATAGATCATCTGATATACGGCTATCTCGTGAATAGAAAGGAAAATTATCATGAACAAAAAGTATTACTTAGCGGTCGTTCAGAACGGTACGACTCCTGCGCTTTTCACTTATGACACACTTGACGGTGCGCTTGCCGCATTCCATACGGAAATGGCATATCGCGCCGCCGGAAGAACATCAACGAAATGTGCTCTTATGAACGAAGAACTTGAAGTGATCAAGCGTGAGAGCTACTATGCAGCGACTGAAAGTGAAGAAAGCCTCGAAGAATAAGAAAGGAGGGGGAAAGTATGAATTCACCATATGAAGGAAAATTCAAAATCACACAGACTTTCAAAGGAGCAGCTCACGACGGTCTTGACCTCGTCGGAATCGACAGCAAGGAGATCCACGCAACCGCTTCGGGCAAGATCGTATTTGCCGGCTGGGAAAATGCCAACAACCACAATCAGGGTTTCGGCCAGTATGTTGTAATCCTGGCGAACGGCAAATACTACCACTTCGGTCATCTGTCCGAGATTAGAGTCAAACTCGGACAGGAAGTAAAGATCACTGACGTCATCGGAATTGAAGGACATACAGGCTATACCGAACCGAGCGGACCTCAGGGCAGCCACTGCCACTACTGCGTAAGGACAAGCATGAGCCCCGGTACGTTCCTTGATGTATGCTCGATCTCGGGAATTCCGAACATCTACGGAGGTATATATGATGACGGATACCGTTCGGGGCAGAAAAAGGAAGAAAAGAAAAAAACCATGAAAGTGACCGTCGAGTACGACGATCATAAGTTCAGTGGGCTACTCGAAGAAATCTGATATATAAGGAATCCCCGAGGTTATTCCTCGGGGATTATACTTTGTATACTTGCATAACTCTAATCACGGTGATTTGTGCATATTTTATATCATTGATGTGCCGAGGAGTTGGCGCACTTCGAGATGATCTCAGCCATACTTTATCAGCTCACGAAGGATCTGTCGATAGAGGAGATCAAAAAGAGCGGCTTTGACACCTATTTTGTGGATCATACAACGGGCATCTATCCCGTGGCTGCATCGGGAACACCGTTTACTGCGGCATATTTCCAGTCAAAGGGAGACATCATAACCGATCTCAGTGAGGATATGGCTGCCGAACAGAAGGCACGCACCACATACGACAATATCCTCAGGCTGGCTGACGATCCCGATGTGCGGGATCCGATACGCTTCCTGCGTGAGCGTGAGATTGTCCACTATCAGCGCTTTGGTGAAGCTCTCCGTATCGCTCAGGATAAGCTTGATTCAAAGAATTTCTATGCTTGCAATCCGTCATTTGACAAGAATTGCGGCATGAAAAAATAACAGCTGCGGCTCTCCTGCGGGAGAGCCGTTTTTCTTCTTCAAAATTTTAAGCCGAAGATGGTATGATAATTACACAGTGATGGAAAACAGTATTCACCGCAGTATGGAGCATACGGTTATAATGTCAGAAAACATATGAAAAATATAGTGATTTTACATATTGACAATAAATATAGAATGATATATAATATTTAAAATCACTTTTATAGGGGGGATTTTATGCCACATTCTTCGGGGGGCGGTTCACACGGCGGAGGATCTCACTGCGGACACGGGGGTTCGCACGGCGGAAGTTCGGGAAGCAGCGGTACGAGAATAAGCAGAACGCATTTCGCAGGATCACGGAGATATGTAACGTATCATAACGGTGAGCCGCGGTACTTCTATGCGAGCAGGAATTATAATCCGAAATACGATCCGAAGAGACTTCTTATAGGAATATTTTATATACCGTTTCTCATATTTATATTTTTGTCGTTTAAAAGTATTATCCCCATAGTCCCGAAGAACTATAACCATAACATCGTGATCGCAGACGATGCGGATGTCATTGCGGACGAGTGGGAGCTTCGTGAAAGTCTTGACAGATTTGTGGAAAAAACGGGCGTTACTCCGTCTGTAGTCACTGTTTATGACGATATGTGGATGAATGGGTCGAATACACTTGAGGATTACGCATATAACAGATATCTTCAGGAATTCGGTGACGAAATGCACTGGCTCATAGTATATTCAAAGCCGAAGGTATACACCTCCGACGGAGCGGCCGACTGGAAATGGGAAGGTATGCAGGGGGACGATACCGATCCCATACTTACTGATAACATAACGCAGAAGTTCAATAACTATCTTTACAAAAATCTTGAGGATGAAAGTAAAAATGTGGGAACTTCCATAGCCGAGTCATTTGATTATATTACGGGAAAAATATCTCGTTTCCCAAAGCTGTCTGCATTGTTCATGCCGCTTTTCATGCTTGGTTTCATACTTTTCCATGCTTACTTCATGCTGGGCTTCAATGAACTGAAATACAGGAAGGCTGTTCCCGCACCTGAAGAAGGCATAGATGATGTTTCCGACGTATCTTACGGAGATTATAATTCAAATAAAAAGGTTTCGTATAAGGATCCCGTACAGGGGGAAAAGATGTGTCCCTACTGCGGCGGATACTTTTCTTCAAAATTGTCGAAATGTCCTCACTGCGATGCGAGGGTATCGGACGAATATCAGTAATTACAGAGCGGATGAGCACTTTTTGCGGCTTGTCCGCTTTTGTATTTCGGAGGAG
>NZ_CAMKRR010000002.1 GCF_946415235.1 uncultured Ruminococcus sp.
GCTTCTCATGTTCCATGCGTGGAGCATCTCGCATACGCAGAGGGTGATGAATGCCATTGTCATAGCTGTGTTCTGTCCCTGACTGCGGTAGCCTATAACGAATGATGCAAGGGTAAGTATGGTGATGAGCGTACCCTGCCACAGCAGGTTTATACCCAGACCATCTGAGAAGATGTGAGAATTGCTGCTTCTCGGCTTACGCGACATGATACCGCGCTCCGCAGGCTCCATACCGAGAGCTATTGCGGGGAAGCAGTCCGAGATAAGGTTTATCCACAGCAGATGTACGGGCTTGAATATTACAAATGAGCCGTCTGTGAGGCTTCCAAGGCCAAGTGTTGCAATGAGTATGCAGAGCACCTCGCTGAGGTTGCTTGAAAGCAGGAACTGTATAGCCTTGCGTATATTGTCATAGATACGTCTGCCCTCTTCCACAGCGCCTACGATAGTTGCGAAGTTGTCGTCCGTGAGTACCATGTCCGCTACGTTCTTTGTAACGTCAGTACCCGTGATACCCATACCAACGCCGATATCAGCACTCTTGATAGACGGAGCGTCGTTTACGCCGTCGCCTGTCATAGCAGTAGTCATGCCCTTCTTGCGCCATGCGTTTACTATACGCACCTTGTGCTCGGGCTGTACACGGGCATATACGCTGTAGCTGCCTACGTTCTCGTTGAATTCCTCGTCGGGTATCTTTGAGAGCTCCGCGCCTGTGAGAGCCTGCTGACCCTCGCCCAGTATGCCAAGCTCCTTAGCGATAGCAACAGCAGTATCCCTGTGGTCGCCTGTTATCATAACAGGACGTATGCCTGCTGTGCGGCAGAGACCGATAGCGTCCTTTACTTCGGGACGTACAGGGTCTATCATACCTGTCATGCCTATGTATATAAGATCGTGCTCAAGTGCCTCGGGAGAGGTATCCGACGGGAGCTCGTCGTACTCGCGGTAAGCCGCAAGGAGAACTCTCAGCGCCTGATCTGCCATTTCCTTGTTTCTGCGGAGTATCTCAAGTCTGTCGGACTCCGTCATTATGCGGACGCCGCCCTCCTTGAACATATGGGTGCAGTTTTTCAGCACCTCGTCGGGAGCGCCCTTTGTGTACTGAACATAGCCGTTTTCGGTCTTATGTACCGTGGACATCATCTTTCTGAGCGAATCAAACGGAGCCTCCGCAACTCTCGGAGTTGCAGCCTCCAGCTCGTACTTTTTAAGTCCGCACTTGTGTGCGTAAGCCACGAGAGCAGCCTCTGTAGGCTCGCCCGCAACTGTATCGTCGGAGTTGAGAACAGCGTCGCAGCAAAGTGCCATAGCCTTTGCAAGGAGCTCCTTGTCGTCGGTGTTTTCCTGAACGACTGTCATCTTGTTCTGTGTGAGAGTACCCGTCTTATCGGAGCATATTACCTGAGCGCAGCCGAGAGCCTCAACAGCGGTAAGTCTGCGTATGATAGCTCCGCGCTTGGACATATTTGTAACGCCGATGGAAAGAACGACTGTAACGACTGCGGCAAGTCCCTCGGGGATAGCGGCAACTGCAAGGCTCACAGCTACCATGAATGAATCGAGGAAGCCGGGAAGTGTCATTTTGCCGTCCTTCACGAGCATCTGTAATATGTTTATTCCGAGTATGATTATGCAGATAACGAGTACTGCAACAGAAAGTATCTTACTGAGCTGATCGAGGCTCTTCTGGAGAGGAGTTTCATCATCGTCGGCGTTTGCGATAGCGCCTGCTATTTTACCCATTTCGGTCTGCATACCTGTAGCGACTACCACAGCTTCCGCACGGCCGTAAGCGATACTGCTTCCCATGTAGAGCATATTTTTTCTGTCTCCGAGGGGGACTTCCTCACCTGTGAGGATATCGCTGTCCTTGTCGGAGGGAACGCTTTCGCCCGTCAGAGCGGATTCCTCGGCTTTAAGTGCAGCTGCTTCGAGTATACGGCAGTCCGCAGGTACATTGTCGCCTGCCTCAAGAGCTATTACGTCACCGGGGACGAGCTCCGAGCTGGGTATGACTACCATTTCGCCCGAGCGGTAGACCTTGCTCTGTGCGGCGCTCATAGCCTGTAAAGCCTCGATAGCGGACTCGGCTTTGTTTTCCTGATATACTCCGAGAACTGCGTTTGCGATAACTACGAAAAGAATTATGAATACGTCCGCGTCAAGCTTGCCCTCGGAAATTATGCCTGTGACCGCAGATATTACAGCTGCGGCGATAAGGACAAGTATCATTGGGTTTTTGAACTGTTCTATGAACCTTGCAAGAAGCGTGGGCTTCGGCGGTTCGTCAAGCTTGTTCTGTCCCACCTTTTCAAGGCGCTTTGCAGCCTCCTCTGCGGTAAGACCCGAAGCCGAGCTTTCGACTTCTTTCAGGACTGATTCGGTTGATTCAAGATAGTGTTTCATTTTTTCCTCCAATATCCTTTAATACTGTTGTTATTAATGCGGCGAATTCCACATTATTGCAGTACTAAACAGATAATATTTTATCATTTACTGCGAAAAAAGTCAAGATACTAAGGTGTTAAAATAGTGACAATACTGTGTTGACAGAGTGAAACAGCGTTTTTTCGCAGTAAAAAAGCAAAGGAGTCCATTCTGACCTGGAATGGACTCCTTCACTCGGGAGCTGAAGCGGAACTCCCTATATGAAAAATCACTGTATGATTTACTGCGAAACAAGCAAAGAATGGAAATTCTGAATTTCTGTTTTTTCTTTCAAGCGTTTAGATAGAGATGGTTTTTTTAAGAGAGATCTGAAAGTGTCATATGTTCATTGTTTGTTTCGGTCTGAGTATGGCATACGAATGATCATCATCGGGTAAGGGGTACGGAAAGATGGACCTGCCGAATACTCGGCAGTGTTCCACATTCCGCTTTTTTGGATATGATGTATTAGAGAAGATGTGGTCTTGATCAAGTGACAGGCTTTATGACCGCCGCAAAGCTCGGATCATATTGCCCGCATTTTAGGTTAGCCGCCAGAAAGTGACTGCGCGATCATTTGTCTGTCAGTTTGATCTGATGTCAGATAAATTGCAGCGTCAGTTACTAAATTTTTTCAATGATAAGTAGAGATATTGTATCAGTAATAAATAAGATCATTGCAGCTCAGCGCACCAGATAACGAGTGCGCGTCGTTTTAATCGGCATTTCAGTGTTTTTCAATAGAGTATTGTAAGGATAGAGGTTAGGCTTTATTATGTAAACTATTGCTTAGAATTTTCTGAGTTTTCTTAGATCTTTTGGAACAGTTGGTTGGTTCATCCACCAGAAACAGGCGGAATTTGCATTCTGCTCTGCTGCTTTTACTGATTTTGCTACGATAGTTTTCATTATGATGTTCGTGACAGCGTGCCGAGTTTTCTTCATAAGAATGAGATCCCTCCTTATAAATGATTGAGCGGGCACTTTCTGGACGACGCCTAAGTATATTATATTTATAAATCCGAAAAAGTCAATAACTTTGCACTAAACGCCGTTTATTTGCATTTTTTATCCGTAATTTATATCTTTTTACTGTTTCGGGAGCAAATTCATGCACTGTTTTTTATCCCTTTAAATCGCCAAAATGGCGGACTTTTTCAAGTCCGCCTTACTTATTTTTATCTCGTTTTTCATATATTTGATATCTCCAGCTCTGTACCGAGCTTGACAGCTTTTTCTACGGCATGCTGAAATATGGTCATAAAGTCCTCGCCGTCGCTTGTCACGAAATAGTTGGAAAGATCGGTTATCTCGGGACTGATGCTGTTTCCCCACGGAGGCTGCTTTGAAAGGTCCTCCATGTCCCATACCACTTTATCCGCGGAAAAGCTTTTAAGCTCAGACCTTATCTGCATGACCTCATCAAGAGCCGCAGGGAGCTCATTGCTCCTGAGCTTTCCGCTGTCGCACAGGCTCTTCATCATGTGGAAGCGCTCTCCCTGCCTGCCGCTTTCGAGGTTGCAGGCTACAGTTGAGAAAAAGGAAAACAGGAAATCGGCAGAGCCCACCTGATACCAATAAAACTTTACCTTAAATCCTACGGACATACTTTCACCTCATCTGTCAGATATCGAGCTCTATTTTATGCTCCTCGCCGTTTTCTGCTGTAAGAACCTCATTTTCGGAGCTTTCCTGAGATTTTTCTTCGGCTTCGTGCTCAGCTGCTTCTGCTTTTTTGTTTTTTTCGGGCTCGGGAGACTTTTTCTCCGCGCTTTCCTCAGCCTTCTTTTCAGCAGGCTTCTTTTTGCGGTTTTTGCGTACTCTGAGGCAGAATATCAGTGCCGCAAGAGCTGCAAGGGATAAAAGGAGACCTGCCATGAACGCGGGTGTATGATACCTGAGCTCGATATTATGGCTTCCCGCGCTGACATTGAAGCCGATAAGCGTTCCGAGGACCTTGAAATTATCGGTCTTTTTGCCGTCAACATAGACGCTCCAGCCGCCGTCCTGCGGGACAGAGGTCATTACAAGACCGTCCTGTGCGGCGTTGAGAGTGCCCTTGATACGGGTATTTTTGAAGGACGATACTTCAAGTCCGTTTGCTTTTACATTGTCGTAAATACTGTTCCACTTGTCCATATCGAAGCGGTAAAGGTCAAGTCCGAAGCCGCCCCTGTCGATATTCTCGACGGTATACTCTATCTGAAGCTCGGTGCCTGCTTCGTATGAGCCGATACATCTGAATTTTTCAAGATTAGGATCGAAAGCGTTGCCGTTTACGGTTATCCTACCGCCTGCGGTAAAGTTATGCTCAAGATAGAGGGGCATATCGTCCTGAACTACATATGTCCATGTTATCTTAACGGGAAGATTTCCGTCGATTCTTGTGAAATCATTGTAGTTCCATACGGAGTTTGAGTTATTGACATCTGCGTTTTCGGTCGTGAAGTCCGCAGGCTCCATATGTCCGAATACATTTGCTTCTTCGCCGCAGAGCTTATTGAGCATTTCGTTCTGATCGTATACAGGTCTTACCTGATCGGGATGGAGCTCCACGGTGAGGATATCCTTTGAAGCTGTAAATGCCACAGGGAAAGGTGTACTGTTCTCCCATATAAGGCAGTCATCATTATTGTCTGCGAGCTCATAGCCCTTGCCGCTTCTCGACTCAAAATACCTGCCTCTGTCGATGATGTACCTCACGCCGAAAAGACTGTTCTGGAAGAGCGAGCTGTTGTTGTATACCGAGCTTACGTTGTTGGCGTATACTTTGTTGCCCATGCTGCGGAGAAGATCGTATACTCCGTGATTGAGGGTCGAGCCGTAGTAGCCTATACCCTTGAAATCACCTAACATGGCAGTATTGAACGTCCAGCCCTCGTTGGCTTCGATACGGTAGAAATCGTCGCTGCCGCTGTCATATTTCGTACCATACTTGTAGAGTTTTTCACTAACCTTGATAAAAGAATCCATATTTGATACAAGAATTCCACCGTTATCACTTGCCGCAACATTTACGTTATTTCTGCATATTTCCTCTGTCATTGCAACTGTTAGCAGAAGGCTCGTCAGAAAGGCAAGGAAACGAAGTCCGCCCGCCTTTGCCCTGTAGAGCTTTGCACTCTTTTCGTCTGCCTCGGTGAGCTTTTTGCCCTCGGCTTCGGCAGTTTTTCCGGGCTTTTCCGCCTGCTTGTCCATATACTGAGCGAAATAGCCGAAAAGCACACTGAACGCCATAAGAAGAGCAAATACCATTATCAGCTTGTTCCAGTACGGGAGCTTGTCAAGCTTTTCCTGCGAGGGATTGCCGAATTTCGCATAGCCCGTGAAGAACAGCGCCATTACCAGTGATACTGCTATACTTACGAGGTTTATGCCATTTTTCTTTGCTATGCCGTTTGCTGCCACCATTGCTATGGCAAGGGAGAACAGGAAGCTCCAGCGTCCGGGGAGCTGATTTGGGAAATGGAAGCCGTTGAACAGCCAGTCCATAGGATTGTAGTTGAGACCTGCGTAAAGTACGCCGATAAAGCCGCCCGTAATGAGCTTGTCCTTGGGCTTTATCTCAGTATTCATGAAGTAAAGCGGTATGAGAAGAAATGCGAAAAGTCCCACTGCTATATTTGCAACGCCGTATTCAAGGGAAGCGGGCGTTGTGGGGAGCATTGCCGAAATATTCTCCGCAAGGGTGTGATACCACTGCTTGAAGTCGAAATGTCCCTCGTTTGCGGACTCTGTAAGTGAAAGTCCCTTTAATGTGGGGAGAAGTATGAAGGCTGTGAGAAGTCCGCCTATCAGGGAATAGAGGGCGAAACGTCCGAAAAGAGAAGCTCTTGCCTTTATATTTGCTTTTCTGCAGAGCTTTGCGCCGTTTTTGTCCGTATACTCCTTTTTGAGCCACTCCGCTATGAAGTAGAAGCCCGTGAAAAGGCATATTCCGAAGCCTGTATAGAAGTTTGTGTATATAGCCAGCGCCAGTGTGACAACGTACATGAGAGGCGATCTGCCTTCCATCATCCTTTCAAGTCCGAGAAGCACCAGCGGAGCAAGGAAAAGTCCGTCGGTCCACATGAACTGCATGATAAAGGCTGTAGAGTAAGCACAGAGGCCGTAGCCTATGGAAGCTGCCATTATGACAGGGCTTCTGCTCCTGAACTTGTACTCTGCGAAAAGCTGGCAGGAGGCAGCTCCCAAGCCCATTTTCAGCAGGGCAGCTATATCTATATAGGTTATGCTCTTTGCAAAGGGAACAAGACCAAATGGTACAAGGAAAATGCTCCTTGTATAAAAGGCGTTCTGCACCCAGTTGTTGAAGCCGAGAGCTCCGCTCCAGTTGTACATCGCCTTTGCAAAGCCGTGGTCAAGTGCGAATTTGCGGTACATGGGGAAGTACTGTCCCCACAGGTCAATGGAGAGGATATCGTTTGTGCCGTAGGGAGAGATCTCTTTTTTCTTGTATATTACAATTCCTGTTGCTATTGTCACAAAGAATACTATCAGCACTCTCAGTACAGAACCGATAGTCTCGCTGTTTTTCTTCAGTATATCTGTTTTCGGAGCTTTTGACACAGCTTTTCGCTTCCTTTCTTATTGGTTTTCGCTTTTTATGATCTTTTCGTTGTAGGTTATGAGCTTATTGAGTACGAACTGCATTGCCGATACGAATACGAGCACTATGAGCTTCAGCAGCGCAAAGTTCATGCTGTTCTTGAAAAGGTGTATACAAGCTGTGGAAATTCCCATGCCGAGGAGGGTTATGCCCCCGTAGGAAGCGGCTCTCGCAAGGAATTTTCCCTTTACCTTGAAATTCCAGAAGGTATTGGTGGTGAATGTGAATATAAAGCCCGCGATATTTCCGATTATGCTTGCGGCTTCGGGGACTTCCTTCATGACCGTTTTTGCAAGTCCCAAGGATACGGAATAATCAAGCACAAAGGCAAGGACGCCGAAAACTCCGTAGAGGAAGATGTTCCTGAGAATGGGGTATCTGATGAATGTGAAGCGCACGAGTGACTTCATATAGCCGATAATGAAGGGTATGAGGCGGCGCTTGGACTCGCCGTAGATACGCTTCTGGAATGAGATAGGCACTTCGCCTATCTTCAGGTCGGGCTTGTTCTGCTTCATACGCAGGAGCACCTCCTGCAATACGTCATAATTCACGTTTTCGAGCTCTACGTTCTTGAGCTGCTCCGTGCGGTAAAGGCGGTAATCCGTGGAGATGTCCTTTGCCTTTATGCCGAGGCAGACACGGAAAAATCCGTTGAGTATATGTGACATTATTATGGAACTCTTTGCGTCGTTGGTCTCTCCGCCTTCGGTGTAGCGCGAGCCGATAACGAGGTCGCAGTTCTCCTCGGTGAACTTCTTATACATGGACGGGATATACTTCGGGTCGTGGGAGCCGTCGCTGTCGAGAATGAGGAACTTGTCCTTCTCTGCGTATTTTATGCCTGTTTTGAAGGCTCCGCCGAAGCCCGGAAACTCCTGATTTATATATCTTGCCCCGAACTGAGCGCATACCTCTGAGGTATTGTCAAGAGGCTCCTTCGTGTCGATGACCAGTATTTCGTACTCCTCGGGGAGACTGTCCATCATTTCCTTTATTTTCGGAAGCAGGAATGTAAGATTTTCCGCTTCCTTGTAAGCCAGCAGTACAACGCTGATACCCATTGCTTATTACTCCGTTTCTGTCATTATATTACCCTTTACGGGCTGAAAAGCAGCTTTGCCGCAATAAAAAACACAGATTTATTATAACATTTTGTATATAGTTTGTCAACTGAAAAAACAATGCTCCGCAAAAAAAGTTAGGACTATCCAACAAATGGCTTTTTCCCATAAAAATGCGAAAGCTCGGCTGCTATAATATTAGACGTTCCAAAACGAAAAAACTCTCACCTGAAATTTAAAAATTTTTCGAGCTGTAATTTTTCACCGCGAATATACATTTTGTTTAAAGTAAAAAAGACTTCTCAAAAGAGAAGTCCTTTTACGCTTATTTCATTACTTTGCTGCGTTCTCAATGTACTTATTGTTAGCGTCCCACTGATACAGGCCTGTATTTACCATTACCTGTAAATTATCCTTTGTGATAACAGCAGGAACGAGCAGATAGGACTGAACGTACTTGGCGCCGTTCTGGTAGGATTCGGTATCATACCTTACGTCAACTGCAAGAGAGTCGATAAGTCTGCCTGTGGGAGTTTCGCCGTTGAGCAGTCTCTTGCTGACCTCAAATGCAACGCTTGCTTCGTCGCGGACGTTCTTGAATACGGTCATTGACTGCTCTCCGTCGATGATCTTCTTGAGGTTTTCGATATCGCCGTCCTGACCTGTTATAACAGGCTGATTTCCGCCCTTATAGCCTGATTCGATAGCCTGTATCACTCCGAGAGCAGTCGAATCGTTAGCACATAAAACAGCGTCGAGCTGCTTATCGGTGTAATACTTGCTGAGAGTTTTTTTCATTTCGTTTTCGGCATTTTCTGTTTCCCAGCGCTTTATTGCAGTTTCCTCAAAGGTCGTTTTACCCGAAAGGACTTTGAGCTTGCCCGATTTTATGTACTGATCGAGTACGTCCTTTGCACCGTCAAAGAATATGCTTGCATTGTTGTCGCCTGAGTCTCCCGAAACAAATTCGATGCTGTAGGAGTCGGGTGCATTGTCAAGGTCGAGAGCATCGCGTATATAGCCGCCCTGTAACCTGCCTACCTCGAAATTATCAAAGGATACATAATATGTGATAGCCTTTGTGTTCATGATAAGGCGATCGTAAGCAACAACGGGTATTCCCTTGCTCATTGCATCGTCAAGGGGCTTTGCGAGGGCGTTTCCGTCTACTGCTGCGATGAGGAGCAGATCAACGCCGTCATTGAGTATACTAAGAATATCGTTATTCTGACGGGTTGCGTCGTTTTGTGAAAAAACGAGCTTTACCTCATAGCCTGCTTTTTCAAAAAGGTTTTTAAGATACTCGCCGTCGGTATTCCAGCGTTCGAGATCAACAGAAGGCATACATAAGCCTACTACCTTTTTTCCGTTTTTTTCATCTTTTTCATCTTTTGAACTACACGATGTCATTCCACATAGCATCACTAAAGAAGTGACTGCTGCAATGATTTTCTTCATCTCATTATTTCCTCCTTAAATTATGGCTTTCTTTCTTTCTTAAATCAATGCATCCCCGTTTGTTTAAAAACCATACATATATTATACTTTAAAGATGAGTATATGTCAACAGTCTTACTCTATTAGCAAGACAAAATGTATAAAAACCTACGTAATTTACAATCTTTAATATTCAAAAAGTTGTCTGATATGGCGATTTTCACACATTGGCACCTGTTTTTATATATGGCTGTATAAAAAGGTTTATATTGATTTCATACCTCTGATGTGATATAATATTTTCATATATTTGTTTTCGTGCTTTTTTCAAAACATTAAATTAAGGAGAGCAAAAGTGATCTTATTAACAGCTCAGAACATATCAAAAACATATATGGAGAGAAAGGTACTCGATGATGTATCGTTTTTTCTCAGCGAGGGCGACAAGGTAGGCATTATCGGTATAAACGGCACGGGCAAGTCCACTCTGCTGAGGATACTTGCAGGTGCGGAGGAGCCCGACGACGGCGAGGTCATACGCACAAACGGCATAAGGATATCCTATCTGCCGCAGATACCCGAATTCGATGACCGCGGAAGCATACTCAGTCAGGTGCTTGCTCATCTCCCCGCCGACCTCATGCAGTCAAAGGAGTATGAAGCAAAGTCGATACTCGACAGGCTGGGCATCTCCGACTGTGAAAGGGATATAAGCACTCTTTCGGGCGGCGAGAAAAGACGGGCGGGAATTGCCGCAGCCCTTATACAGCCCAGCGATGTACTGCTCCTTGACGAGCCCACGAACCATATCGACAATGAGACCGCACAGCTCCTTGAGGAACTGCTCCTGCGCTACCGCGGAGCTATAGTAATGGTCACCCACGACAGATACTTTCTCAACAAGATATGCGGAAAGATAGCAGAGGTCGAAAAGGGAAAGGTCTATACCTGCGACGGCAATTACAGCGAATATCTTCTGCGGAAGGCTCAGCGTGAAGC
This sequence comes from uncultured Ruminococcus sp., assembly GCF_946415235.1. Lineage (GTDB taxonomy): Bacteria > Bacillota > Clostridia > Oscillospirales > Ruminococcaceae > Ruminococcus. The sequence continues at coordinate 10,540 of NZ_CAMKRR010000002.1, forward strand.
CGACGAAGCTGCTGCCGAGCGCAAAAACAAGTCCCTCTACCGCCGCGAGCTCGAATGGATAAGCAGGGGCGCACGTGCAAGAGGAACAAAGTCAAAGGACAGGATAGAGCGCTTTGAAGCCCTCAAAAACCGCGATATCCCTGTTGAAGCCGAGAAGCTGAAATTGCAGTCGGTATCGTCGCGTCTCGGGAAAAAAACCATAGAGATAGAGGATATCAGCAAAGCCATCGGCGGAAAGCCTCTTATCAGCGGCTTTTCGTACATTATCTCCCGTGACGCAAGGATAGGCATTGTCGGCAGGAACGGCGCGGGAAAGAGCACCTTCCTGAAAATGCTCATGGGACAGGTGCAGCCCGACAGGGGCAGGATAGTCCTCGGTGATACGGTGAATATCGGCTACTTCTCGCAGGAATGTGAGACTATGGACCCGAACCTCCGCGTTATAGAGTATATCCGCGAGACCGCCGACAGGGTGCAGACTCCCGACGGTACGGTGACGGCTTCGCAGATGCTGGAACGCTTCCTCTTTACGCCCGAGCTCCAGTGGAACAGGATAGAAAAGCTTTCGGGCGGCGAGAGAAAAAGGCTGTATCTGCTGAAAATACTCATGACAGCGCCGAATATACTCCTTCTTGACGAGCCAACAAATGACCTTGATATTGCAACTCTCACCATACTTGAGGACTACCTTGAAAATTTCAGCGGTGCTGTTATTGCCGTTTCCCATGACAGGTACTTCCTTGACAAAATGGCGGACGAGATATTTGAATTCAAAGACGGTCAGTGCACGAGATATAACGGGAATTATACCGATTACGCCGAAAAAGCTCTTTCGGAAAGCTCCGCCGACGAGAACAGGACAAAAAAGAAATCGGAGAAGAAAGAGCGTGTTTACACAGGAAAGACCAGGCTGCGCTTTTCCTTCAAGGAGCAGCGCGAGTATGATACCATAGACGACGATATCGCAAAGCTTGAACAGGATATTACGGATACGGAAAAGGATATCGCCGCAAATTCCTCGGACTATGTGAAATTGCAGGAGCTTTCGGATAAAAAAGAGCTCCTTGAACAGGAGCTTTCCGAAAAAATGGAGCGCTGGGTGTACCTCAACGACCTTGCGGAGCGCATCGCAAGAGGAGAGACAGTCTGAAAGATGCCCATATAAAAGTTTTGCCCCGAGGCAGATCAATTTCTGCTTCGGGGCTTTATCATTATAATATGTCGTCTCTTTCGGGCTGCAGCAGTACCTCTTCTCTGAACCTTACAAGGTCGAATATATCAGCCTTGCCGTCGCCGTTAAGGTCGGCAGACCTGAACTGCTCTTCAGTGAACTGTGTCTTGCCTAAAAGGTAGCGCTTCATTGTCAGCATATCCGCAACGGAAAGAACTCCGTCACCGTTGAGGTCGCCGTTCTTGTATATAGGCTCGTCCTCGATGGCCGAGAACTTTATTCCGTAGAACTCAGCGTATACCTCCGCTGTGGAGCCCTTATATCCGTGAATCACCGTATCTGCAATGTTGGTTTCCGCATATGCTCTCAATTCTTTTGCGGGAGTTCTTGAAAGAGCGTTGCAGTTCCACGGCTTCTCAAAGACAGATCTTATACCGCCGCTGTATGAGTCGAATTCAAGGTGCTGTGCGGGGATAGTCTGAGGGCCCTCGCATATCTCGCAGTCGGGGTCGTAGATATAGATATCCTTCAGGAAGGTTGCGCTCTTGAATGCGTCGTAACTCAGCTTATGTGAGTACACATCTGCTCTTTCCATGATGCTGACACCGTCATCGGGGATCATTTCCCAGCTCATTTTTGAAACGCTTCTTGGTATAGTTATTGAGCCTTTGGCAGTTATTCTTGCGATACCCGCTGTGTCGTACTTCGGGACTACGTCCTTTACATCGTCCTCAACGTCAACGAGCCAGCCGCAGAGGTATCCGTGGCCGTACTCATAGCTGACAGCAGGGCACTCGTCAAAGGCGTTATAGCCGATATGAGTTACATTATCGGGGATATTTATATCCGTGAGAGATACACAGCCGTTGAATGCATTATCGCAGATAGTTTCAACGCTTTCGGGAAGAACTATGTCATTGAGCTTGGATGCTCCGCAGAATGCGTTGGCACCGATAACCGCAAGTCCCTCGGGGAGAGTTATTTTTGATACATTCTTAAGGCTGTGACAAGCACCTCTGCGTATGGTCTTTACGCTGTCGGGGACAACTATCTCGCCTGCCTCGTAATTTGACGGGACCTTTACAAGCTCTGTCATATCCTTATTATATATGATACCGTCAACGGACTTGTACCATGGGTTATCCTCGCTTACGATATAGTATTCGGTATTGTCGTACTGAAGATCAATATTGTCATCAAAGTATTTGACAGATGCAGGAAGTGTTACCTTGCCTGCGTTTAAATTGCAGTTGACAACGAAGGAGGTCACGGGAACACCGTCTATATTATCGGGGATAATGACGTCCTTATACTCCTTGTGGTCGCCGTCCAGTCTTGCTGATGCAGATTCACGGCTGTATATCCAGTAGGTGATGCCTGCCTCTTCGTCAGTCTTTATTTCAGGGCCGACGTTTGCCGACGGATGCATGAACTCCTCAAAGCATCTTTTGTATTTAAGAGCGTATGCCTGTGCCGCAGAGTCGTCATTGCCGTTTATTATAGTATCGTACCTGATATTTCCGTCCTTCTTTACGGGAGCGTTATATACCCTCGGACCGCTTTCGTCATTGGACTTCTTTTCGTCCATGTATCTCTTTATCTTTTCATAGGTGCTCGTATCGTCGCTGCCGCTGCTGATTTTTGGTATGGTGTTTGAACCGCTTGTTCTGGTTATGGTGGATACATCAACATCATCGTCATCGTCGTCAAGCTCTATCAGGCTTGTTGAAATAGCTTTTTTCAGGCTTGAAGCCTGAGAATTTGCAGAAGTTACCAGTACCTTTTCAAAAGAATAATCCAGTTGATAATCTTCCTTTGCTTCACGCCTTTCGACCTCTCTCCAGTAGGCGGGGAGAGATGATGAAGCGTCGGCTATCCTGCATTTATCATCATATATGCATATTTCCTTTACGCCGAAGCAGACAAGGCATCTTTCGGGTATCTCGGAGCAGTAGAAATCAACTCTTTCAAGAGGCATATTCAATCCGAAGGCAAGATAACTTCCAACGTGCTTTACCGAAGGCGGAACACTTATGGTCATAAGGTTGTTCCTTGATGCGAAAAGTCCTACAGCCGTTCCTACGGTGCCGTCCCTGATATCGCCTGATTCGATGTCATAATCAGAGCCTACAGCCCAGTTGTCAACGTAAACTATACCGTTATAATTCTCTGTACAGCCTGCGTCCCTGAACGCATCGCTCTCAATATTTTCAACGCTTTCGGGGATAGTGAGCTCCTTGAGATCGGTACAGCCTGCAAAGGCATATACACCGATGGACTTAAGGCTTTCCGAGAGCTTCATTTCTTCTATGGCACTGCATCCGAAGAATGCCATGCTTTTTATATCGGTAACGCTGTCGGGGAGTTCTACTTTCTTGATATCCTTGCAGCATACGAACGCAGCCTGACCTATTTCCTCCGTCTTGTCGGATACCTTTATCTCGGTCTGAGCAATTGCAGGCGGACAGCCGATAAGAGTTTTCATGTCCTTGCTGTATAATATTCCGTCAGCGGCTGTGAAGTTTTTGTTTTCCTCATCGACCGTCATTTCGGCAATGAAATACTCTGTGATCCCACCCCAGTTCAATACGGCAATGTTCTTTGAAAGGTTGATCTTTCCGAGTTCCTTGCAGTTTTCAAAAGCACCGTCTGCGATACCTACGACCTTCGGATTGCTTTTAACTATTTTTTCCTTTAAAGGATCTATAGCTCCAAGTGTAGAACCCGTCACTGTAACTGTCAGATAAACATTTTGGTATTCTTCCTCGGAAGGCTCTGAAGGCAGCTCGGGCAGCAAGACAGAAGGTACGGTAAATTCGGTTATCGTTTCATTCTTGACCGATGTGAGAACAGCATACATTTCCGAGTCGTTTGTATATATGTCAAACACCATGCCGTCTTTATCGACTGTACCTATTCTGTTTTTTGAGCTTTCAAAATCGTATGTATTGGTTTCCCCGACCTCTGCCGCACTGACAGCGCTGACCGATACGAAAGGTGTGTATGTGCTTGTGCCTATTCCGCATATAATGGATAATGCGGCAAGTACAGAAATGATTTTTCTCATGGTAATCCCTCCTGTGTTATACATGATTATGGGGATATTATATAACATTTCAGAACAAAAGTCAACACTTTAGGCATTTGTGCTTGACTTTCTATATAAATATGCGATATAATTATCTTGTTTAATTGTTTTTTTAAATTTTCGGAAACTCTGTGATAAAATCTGAAAGGAGCAGTTATTATGGATAAGATCCTTGACCCTATTATGAATAAGCTCCTGGACCGCGGCTTCGTGGAAGACGGAAACGCGGAGATAGTTCGTTACGGGCTGGAGCTTATCATCATGAAAGCTATCATTTCCGCCGCTATGATCACAGCGGCGGTCTTTACGGAAAGCATTCCCGAGGTACTGGTATTCATATTGATATACGCAGTTCTGCGGGGCTGCTGCGGCGGTTATCACGCCTGCTCGAGGATAGTATGCTTTATACTGTCAATGTTCCTGCTTTCGGCGGTGATATCTGCGGTAAAGCTCATTGAGGGCAGAGCAGCTTTCTTTACTTCCATAGGTTTTATCTGCATGGGCGCTGTCCTTATCATTTCCCTTGCCCCTGTGGATACTCCCAACAAGCCCTTTGACATTACAGAACGACAGGTTTTCAGAAAAAGATCCTTAGCGATCTCTGCCGCCTCTTTTTTAATGTGGACTGTACTTGCTTTGCTTAAGCTTTATAATCTCACACTGACATTATCTTCGGCAGTATTCATTACGGGGCTCCTGCTTGCGGCAGGCAGGCTCACAAAAAGAAAAGGAGAAGCCACATGATAAGCATTGCTGTTTGCGATGACGACAAAAGCGTTATTGCTTCCATAAAGGAGGCTGTAAACGAGTTCAGCACCGCAAATTCAGTAGAATTTGAATTACACAGCTTCAGCAGCGGTGAAAAGCTGGTTGAAAGCCCCCTCAGGTTCGATCTGATATTCCTTGATATCGAAATGGGCGGCATCGACGGCATAAAGACCGCACACCTCATACGTCCGAAATCGCGGCGTTCGAGGATAGTATACGTCACAAACCACTCCGAGCTCGCACTGCAAAGCTACGCGGTGCATCCCTTCGACTTTGTGGTAAAGCCGTTCAAAAAGGAACGGATAATCAATGTGCTCAGCGAGCTCATGAAGTACATAACGGATACCACGGAAAACGATCCCGTGATACAGCTCAAAGGCATGGACGGTCCGCTGCTGCTCAACCTCAGGAACATCTATGCATTTGAATATACGGGCAACCGACGGATAACCGTATATACAGAATCCGAAAAACACTGCATAAAAGGCAGCCTTTCGGAAATATCCTCAATAATAAACTCAGAAAGCTTTACTTCCCCCCACAAAAGCTTTATAGTAAATATGGAACACATAGATAAACTAACAGGATTCACACTATACACAACAAACGGGATTGAAGTCCCCATCGCACAAAAGAAACTCAAAGAATTCCACAACGAATTCAGCCGCTTTATCAAAAACTATATTAAACAGGGGTAGATCATGGTTCTTTTCTTAGTACATCTGGCTTCGGCAATAGCCATCAACACTTATGCCATAATAGTATTTGAAAAAATATTCTCAAAAACAAAGCTTTCATTTCCCGTAAAATTCGGTATGATGGCTGCGGCGTCGCTTATAATGACGGCAGCCAATACCGTGGATATCAACCTGCTGAATTTAGCAGTATCATTTCTGGTGCTGTTTGCCATGGCGGCAATATTCAATAAGAAGCTTTCTCTGCGGGTCGCGTTCTTTGTTATGGTCTTTGTGGTCATAATGTGCGTCGTGGAGGTATTTACGGTAATACTTCTCGGCTTTATAGTCAATGAGCCGCCCGACAGGTTCAAGACAGAGGTATCACTTTATACTGCGGATACGGTTCTCAACCTTATCGTAATGCTCGCTATCACCAAGAGCTTTATAATGATAGTGTCCGAGAGGAGCATATACAACGTCCGCAATCAGGAGCTTATAATGTTCCTGATACTCATAATCGGCGAGATAGTGCTGCTCACGGCGCTGAACGACTACTTCAAGAACTCCGATTCGGGCGTTGAGATCATCGTGATACTTGTAATATTCTTCGCCTTTGACCTGTATCTGACCTATCTTCTGCGAAGGATAGCCAAGATATACAGGACGGAAAAAGAGCTTGATCTTGTAACTCAGCAGTCACAGCTCCAGCTCAACGCCTACAGGGCTCTCAACGAGAAATACAACGCTTCGAGACACGTTATCCACGACGTAAAGAAGCACCTCGCTTCACTTGACGGGCTCATAAACGCGAATATGGCTGATGAGGCGGAGCACTACAAGGAGCTCCTCACAACGGAGCTGAACAAGCTCATGCCGCGTTTTGAGTGTGATAACGCCATTCTCACCGTTGTTATCAATAACAAGATGGACGCTGCGGACAAGCAGAAGATAGTATTTACAGTAGATGCGGAGTATACGGAAATGGACTTTATTTCCAACCTTGATATCACCGCCATATTCTCAAATCTGCTGGACAACGCCTTTGAAGCCTGTTCGGAGCTCCCCGAGGATAAGCGCAGCGTTTCCCTTTCCATAAAGCGCCACAACCATTTTGTGTTCATACTCATGGAAAACAGCTTCAAGAGCGTAATGACCGACGGCGAGGAGCATTTCCGCAGTACAAAAATGGGACATCAGGGCATAGGAATGTCAAATATCAAGAACGCCTGCGAAAAATACAGCGGAAGCTTCAACGCGCATACCGAAAACGAACAGTTCATAACGGAGATACTTATCCCTATCCCCGACGATCAGCTTTGATACAAAGCAGCCATAAAGCATATTTATGGCTGCTTTTTCATGTTTTCGCAGGTCGGGAAAAGGTTCCTGCGACCGCCATTAATGACCGTTAGTCAATGTGACAAAAATGTAATACCAAAATTTGGGTTAATTGACAGGTTTTAGTTGATTTTTATGGAAAGGTGTGTTATAATATTTCTTGGATATTTTTAATTTGCTTATTCAATGGTTCTATCAGAATAATAATCACCAACGCAATAATAGTTTTAACGCTCCGCAAAACCGCGGAAAACAGCTTTTAAACGACCTTAAAAGAATATTTGACATGATCTGATGTTAAATAATTGTCAAACAGAACAAAATTATTGTGCAGTATAGGGAGGTGAAGGGGGAACTGGCGATATCCTTGAATAAACAGCAATGATATCGTATGATGATTGTTTCTTTTAGATGATCCGGGCCGAATATTAAACATATTGCTGCAGCGGCAAAAATTTAATGACTTCTTAATAATTTCTGTGTTATCATAGAAACTGCGGTACAAGCCACTATGGCTGCGGACTGCGGTACATGGCGATTGTTGGGCATTAATGGGGTAGGTTGTTGCCATTCATAAGCAGCGGCATAATATCCATACTACAAGGCGGTCATACTGCCTTATCACTACCATGAAAGGATCAACATTTATGAAAACAATTACACAAATCAATACCTGTACCATCGAGAGGAAATTCCCTGAATGGGCAAAAGTAGATCGTGAGATCAATGGGGTAAAGATCTACAATATGAATATTTTCGACAATATCATGACATTCAATCAGGATAACCTCGATGGCGAAGCTATCGACTACTTTGGCACAAAGATCACATACGGCGAGCTCCCCGCACTTCGTGAGGCTTACGCAAGAGGCCTCAAGCTGGCAGGAGTCAAGGAGGGCGACGTTGTTACGCTTTGTCTCCCTGTAAGCGTAGAGAACCTTATGCTTCTCTTTGCCTGCAATCTGATAAAAGCAATAAGCAACAATGTAAATTTCCTCTTCCTTAAGGACGATTTCCCGCTCTATACGCAGGATAAGGGCTCTGAGATAATCATCACGCTGGACGCATTCCTTCCGTACTTCACCGAGCATCTTGCTGAAAGCAGCATCAAAAAGGTCATCGTTATGAGCCTTGATGATTTCCTTCCCATCGAAAAGAAGGGTATGTTCATGGACACCTCGGAGATGCCCGAGAAAATGCAGGAAGTATTCAATGTTGAGCAGATAATGGATTGCCTCCAGAATCTGGACAAGATAAAGGGCGTTGAGTTCATACGTCTTGAAGACCTGAGGATCGCCGGCGAACAGAGCGATATCCCTCTCGATCTCGGCCCCACAGACCTCGACCGTGATATAAGCTATTTCTATACGAGCGGTACCACAAGCAAGCCTAAATGCGTTGTTTACAAGGAGTATTCGCTGAATGCCTATGTTGAGATGCACGCAGGTCTCGATACTCAGAACTTCGTGGGCGAGCGCAATTTCCAGTGTATCCCCCTCACTCACATGACGGGAGAAAGAGTGTGCGCTATCATGCCCCTTGCAAGAGGCGGTACACTTGTGCCAAGACCTATATACAACAAATACACATTCGCAAAGGATCTTTCCGAGACAAACTGCCAGTGTGCGGTAGCAACTGCAAGCTTCTACCTCACAAGTGTAAGACAGGGCGTTATCTCGCCTACTGCTCTTGAGAATTTCAGACGTCCCGCTTCGGGCGGAGAGGCTGTAAACGTAAACTCTGTCCGCAAGATAGACAAATGGCTCCGCGAAAACGGCTGCACGGTAAGATTTTCACTGGGCGGCGGCGCAAGCGAAGAGGGCGGCGCTACTCTCGTTACATACTTCATGGACGAAGAGACCAAGACCAATGAGACAGGCAAGCCTCTCGAGCCGTTTGTACACGTAAAGCTTGTTGACGACAACGGAAACCTCGTGGAGGAGAACGAAGTCCTTGCAAATCTCCACGCAACGAGCCCTGCTGCGGCAGACCGCTACCTTAACAATCCCGAGGCAACGGCAGAGCGCTGGTATGTTGACGAGAACGGCATAAAATGGGGCGTAACGGGCGATATCGCCATGAGACACGCAGACGGTTCATATACTATCATGGGCAGAGCTTCCGACTCATATGTTGACGAGAACGGCAAGCGCGTATACCTGTTCATGATCGAAAGCACTCTTGACGAGAACGATCCTATCAACGAGTGGGAGATAAGCGCTTTCAAGAACGAAAAGGGCGGTCACGACGTTGTAGGTCAGGTGATCCTCGATCCCGATCAGGCAGAGCCGAGCGCAGAGCTTGTAAAATATATCTGCGACAAATATCACCTTGACGCTGTAAAGTTCTACAAGGAATTCGAAATCGGCGAGATCACAGCAAAGAGAGACTATATACTCCTTGCTCACGACTATGAGGGCTATCTCGCACCCTGCGATGACGGCGGTCTTATGATGGTGGATTATTCCGAAAATGGAAACACCGTAAGAGTTAAAGCGGATAAAAATTATATTATTCCAATAAATGTAAAAAAATCTGAGGAGGATAAGTAATGAAGGCTTCAAAAATTTTATCGGCAGTTGTTTCGGCAGCTATGCTCGGTACTTATGCAGGAACAACAGCATTTGCGGCAGATGACAAGACAGAAAAGACATTCAAATACGTAGCGCTGGGCGACAGTATCGCAGCAGGCTTCGGACTTGCAGGCGGCGAGCTTGCAGACGATCCCGCTCTCGTTATCACTGATGAGCTTCTTGCAAACCCTGTACAGGGCGCATATCCTGCCGTATTCACAGATTATCTCAAAAATCTCGGCGAGGAGAAGGGCTTCGGCGTAAACGGTACAAACCTTGCCGCTACAGCTTACCGTGCCGAGGATATCGAAAAGGTCATAAAGCTCCCCGGATACAAGGGCGAATTCGCTACAAATATCCTCGATACCTATGTAGAAGAGGGCAAAAGCGAGGTACTCGTTCCTTATCACGACTATTTTACAAAGTATCTCACCGAGGCTGACCTTGTAAGCATACAGCTCGGCGGAAACGATATCGTTATGAGCGTTATACCTGATATGGTATACGGCGAAAATCCCGTACTCAAGGCAGCAGGCACCTCTCTTATGCTGACACTGTTCGGCAGAGATCCTGAGATTGCTATCGGCGCAGGACTGCTCATACTTCAGGAGAACAAGGACAATATCACTGCCGACGATTTCATTGAGGCTGCAAGCTTCATGTACAATGTAAGCCAGAACGCAGATGCTCTCGTTGACGAGTCGGCAAAACACGTAAAGGACGTTGTCAAGGCTGTTCAGGAGGTCAACGGCGGCGCAGATATAGCTCTCGTAGGTATGTTCAACCCCTACCGCACAGAAGAGAGCTCCGAAGCTATGAAGGAAGATATCTTTGAGGTGCTCGGCAATATATATACAGCTGCTGCAAAGTTATCAGCCGCAAATGAGAATGAGCTCACAATAAGCGGAAAGCCTTCCGTGAACTATATAAATATGCTCAGCGATAAGGTAGACGAGATAACAGAACTTAAGGAAGTAATGGATAAATACAGCGACGATGCAGAGCTTGAAGAGCTTCTTGCACTTGTCGGAGAATATGACGATATGAGCGAGGTCGAGGAGCTCATGGAGCTTGTTGAAGCTGCCGGCGGAGACCCTGCAAAGGAAGATGTCCTTGCTCTCATGATAAAGTACGATGATATCAGCGAGCTCCAGTCAGTTATCAACATAGTTAAGAACTACGACGACGTTTCAGAGCTCACAGAGCTCATGGCTGTTATGGCAAAGTACCGTACAGCAAGTGATACAGATACAGCAAAGGCTATGGCAGAGGAGATCGCCGCACCTATCGCTCTGCAGATCGCAGGCAGGAACGTAGATCCTCAGATGAAGCGCCTCAACGAGGAGCTTCAGGTCATCGCAGAGGAAACAGGCGCTGTTTACGTTGATGTATACGACATCTCTCCCGAGGACGATTTCGACCCCCATCCGAATGCAAACGGTCATAAGGAGATCGCAGGCATACTCTATGACAACCTTTCGGGTCTTGTAGCAGAAAGAGCAGCAGGCGAGCCTCAGGTCCAGGATCCCGATGATAACAATGAGCCAGCTGACACAAGAATACTCGGCGATGTTGACGGCAGCGGTGCTATCGACTCAGACGATATCCTTTATGTTGCAGCTCACGTATTCGGTCTCAGACCCCTTACAGAAGATGAAGCAAAGTATGCTGACATTGACGGCAGCGGCAGCATCGATCTTATGGACGCACTTATCCTTGCAACATACATCAATCTGTTCAGCTTCTGAGCCGTAAAGCACTCAGTGTGAGAGCTGCTGAAACGGTGACAGCAATAACAAATAAGGGACTTTCCGAAAAACGGAAAGTCCCTTTTGATTTATGTGTGAACCGAATTACTTATATGTGCGGGGGGCTGCTTTTATGTTTCCTGAGGCGCGTACATATGCGAATTCAAGCAGGCCTATGTTAAGAGCTGCGAAAAACGCGAGATACAGCGGCATTATCCATATTCCGACAGCCTGCTGCATATGTCCGAATACCATCGGCATGAAGGTGCTTCCTATGTATGCGGAAGCCATTTGCAGACCTATGACTGCCGCGCTGTTTTTCCTGCCGAAGTTTTCGGGAGCCATGTGCTGTATGGCAGGATATACAGGTCCCATTCCCACACCTGTTATTACAAAGCCCGCCGCCGCAGGTATGAAGCTATCAAAGGGCAGAAGTATCAGCAGTATACCGACTGCTTCAACAGCTATTCCGATGCGTATGAGGAGCTTGTCCCCGAGCCTGTTGGATACGAAAGCGGATATCAGCCTTCCCAGCATAAGTCCGCCGAATATGAGCGAGCCGAATGCCGCAGCGGTCTCGGCTGATATGGTTTTTGTCCCGATAAAATAACTGGAAGTCCATAGAAAGCAGGTCGCTTCTCCCGAGCAGTACGCAAAAAAGGCTATGAGTGTGGGGATAACTCCGCGTATTTTCAGAGCTTCCCTTATGCCTGCGCCGTCGTGCTCAGACTCGTCGTCGGCAGAGGCGTTTTTCTTCCACAGCGGCACCGAAAGCAGACATACCAGCATTATACCCGACTGTATATAAGCTGTTTGGCGGTAGCCCTCGTTCCAGTGAGCCTTTGCAAGGGCAAGAGACATAATATACGGACTTATCATTGCTCCCACGCCGTAGAAGCAGTGCAGGAAATTCATCACCGATGAGGAATAGTGCTTTGCAACGTAGTTATTCAGCGCCGAGTCCACAGAGCCTGCTCCGAATCCGTAGGGTACTGCGAAAATAAACAGCGCATAGTAGCTCTTTGCACAGGAAAAGCCCACAAGTCCCACAACGGTCAGAAGTATCGAGAATATCACTATCCACTGCGTCCGTATCCTTTTTATTATTGTCGGAGCGATAAGCGCGGATATTATGGTCATGAACGAAATAGACATCGAAACATATCCTGCATACGAGGACGGCACTCCGAAGTCCGTCTGCATTGTCGGCCAGCCCGAACCGAGAAGCGAATCGGGAAGCCCGAGACTGATAAATGCGAGGTATATCACCGCAAGAAGCATTGAACCCATTTTTTTCTCCTATCTGATATTTGATGCTGCGACCTAAAGAATATGATACCATACCCCTTGAAAAAAATCAAGATTTCCGCCCTTTCATGATATATGTTCCAAAGGAAAAAGCCCGGATATATCCGAGCTTTTTCGTGAGTGCTGTTATGCTTTGAATATGAATCTTATGAAGTTATACATGAGGGGTATGACAGTATTTGCGTCGTGACCGCCTCCGGGTACGGAAATGTAAATATTCTCCGTGCCGTGCTGAGTAAAGAGGTCGCTGTACTGCTTCGGGAAGTCATTTACCATAGTGTCGTTGGTTCCGCCTGCGATCATAAGCAGATAAGGCGAATACGGCGGGTCTATCCTCATATCGTCCTTGCTCATTACGCCCGGGTGATCCATGAACTGATCCTTTGTCGGGAATATTCCGGGGGCAGGTGCTCCGCCGCCTATATATCCCACCTTGTCGCAGCACTTTATGCCTATGTAGAGGGACTCTCTGCCGCCCATTGAAAATCCTGCCACAGCGGTATTTTCACGTCCTGTCTTTACAGGATAGTGGGACTCGATATAGGGCATAAGGCTGTCGGGAAGATCCTCAACGAAATTGTCGTATCCGGGAACATCTGCCTGTCCGTTGCCTGTCTGCTGTGCATGGTTAGGGTCGGTGTACTGATTTGTGAAAACGATTATCATAGGCTCGGCTTCGCCGCTCTTGATAAGATTTGTAGCGATCTCGCGCACGCCCATACCGTTCATCATTGTGGACTCGTCTCCGCCGTATCCGTGGTTGACATAGAATACAGGGTATTTCTTGCTGCTGTCATATCCCGGCGGGAGCCATACGTTCGCGCCCTTGTCACGGTTTGCCTTTTTGGAGAAGTACGTGATATGCTCCACCTTGCCCTCTGCATTTTTCAGAACATTGGACGGAACATTTACCGTGATCTTATCGCGTATGCCTGCCATGTAGTCGCTTGCGCTGACCGTAGTGGTCGTAGTCGTTACGGGAGCCGTGGTAGTTGTAGTGGTAGTCGTGACTATTGGCTTCGGGAACTCTGTTACCTGTTTGAGTATGAACTTTGAAAGAACTACAAGGTCATTGACTGCAAAGCTGCCGTCACCGTCAACATCCGCAGCTGTCATGCTGATGACTGCTGACGGGTCTGCCGTATAGCTGAGGAGAGCTTTTCTTGCAAAAACAAGATCAAAAGCGTCTATTCTTTCATCGCCGTTCAGGTCGCCCTGTATTGCGTTTACAGCGGTCACAGCTCCGACCTGAGTACCTGCCTCTGCTATTATGGCTTCGTCGATGCTGAAGCTGTCGGTTCCGGATCCTGTCTCAACGTAAAGGACGTATCCCGAACCCTCGGGGAGCTTGTAGTTCGTGTTTGTGAGCAGTACGTATTCGCCTGAGGAAACTCCGTCAGCAATGTGGTCATATGCTGTTTTTCCCGAAGCGTCCGTGTACTGCAATGAGAGCATCATATTGCCCGAGCCCGCGATCGCTATGCTGAAGCTGTATTCCACGCCTGCTCTGAATACAGTATCATCGAGAGTTTTCATAGCGCCGTGCCATGCGCTGCTCCTGCCGGAAACAGCAAGAGCCTGACTGCCCGAATAAGCGTTGTCACTCACGGAAACTGCTGCGCCGCCTCTGCCTTCCCAGTTATCCGTACCGTTTTCAAAAGTGTCGTGACAATAGTATACGTCGGGCTCCAGTGCGAAAGTACTTGTTGTCATCAGCGAAGCCGCAGTTAAGGACACTGCCCCTGCGAGCATACCTGCAAGCACATTTCTGAATGTTCCGATCCTGTTCATAGTCTGTTCCTCCTTGATTGTCAATATTTTCTGTGTTTGCGGATAAACGTAAAAAATAATTCTATATCTATAATATAACATCTGAAAAAAATGTTCAACTCGTTTTTTGCTGTTTTGGTGGATAAAAAAAGGACTTTTCATATATGAAAAGTCCTTTTATGCTGCTATATCAGATAAATCTTGTTACAGTGATAATCTTCTCCCAACTCCATTATATATCCCTCACCGCAGATATGATCTTCATCTCCTGCGATCTTATATACGATCCCCAGCTCAGGTATAAGGCAGTATATTTCGTCACTTCCGAGGAACACCCTGTTATCCCTTACTCCCATCACAGTACCGAGGGAATTTGTCGAGGAAGAATAATGCTCCATTTTCGTAAGATCATAGGTATCGAGCTGATATCCGCGGTCAATAATGATACGTTTATCATCTGAATATGCTACATTACCCCATACCTCATTTGAAGTAAAGGTGTAATTATCCGTATTTAAAAGCAGCGATGAGTTAGCAAACTCGCCGAGACTTAAACTGCCCGAATCAAGCTCATCCCTGATCGAATAGCTTACTCCCGCATCATCCTCGACAAACCTGTCTTTTTCACTGTCATAGGTATAGTGATCGGTCAGCGTATCGGTCGTCATTGTTGACAGATTAACACATATCGAATTGTCATAATCACGGTATAAATGGATCATCTTATCAGTTTCGTTCTCGAAAACCGTTCTTTCATTTAAGGTATCAAGGTCAATGGCATTCACATATTTGTTTTTTCCGTTCTCCCATTTATAAAAAAATGTATTATCATCTACGAGCATTTCACCGCAGATCCTGTTTATATCATCAGTTGACCAGCTGTATACCTCTTCAGGCTTTTTGCTTGCGATATTATACCTGAATATGGACCATTCATAGTAAAACGGCATTATTTCGGCACTGTAATCGACCACAAGGTACAGATCATCACCGCTGCGGCTGACAAATCCCACTCTGCCTTTTTCGGGCATATCCTTATGATTCTCCTCGGCTAAAGAATATTCGCTGTTATACAGCGAATCACCATATTCTCCCGTATTGCACAGAGGTATCTTGGCTCCGAGGTCAAGCTTGCTGAGGTCGATACATTCCAGCTCATAGGGGAACTCCTTATCGGAATATGTCAGCTTGACGTCGATCTTTCTGAAATCGCTGTCCTTATAATTTCTGTACTCCGCAGAAGTGCTCTCTTTTGCCGTGGTTTTTTCCTCTTTTTTTCCGTCAGCTGTGGTCTTTTCGGTCTTTGAAGCGCTTTCCGTCTTTTTTTCGGCGTTCTCTTCCGAGGATACGGTTGTTACGATATCCGATCTTTTTGCGTCTTTTTCTTTATTGTCTTTTTTGCTGCACGAGCAGCAGCCTGCCGCGATCAGCAAAGCCGATGCGATACTTATTGCCTTCTTCATTCTTTGCCTCCGTTCTGCGTATAATATATAATGTCTGTGTCTGTTTGAATAAATACTTTAATTCAATTCTACAATTTTTCCGGTAATATGTCAACCATATCCGCTGAATATAAATGCAGTATGAAATATTAGCAACATTTCCTCAAAAACATTCAACACTATGTGGAATAAAATGTAGATTGTTTGGAATTTCAAGGCAAAATTTGCACAGATTTGCAATAAACAGCAATTTGTGGTATAATATTATGATAATCATGATAGTGTGTGAAGCTCTGTCACGATGCAACTCCATACGCAGACGACGACTTAATCCAATAGGAGCAATTTAATATGAGTACTGAAACTTTAATGAAATATGATTCTCCAGCAGAAGCTTTTGAAGAAGCTCTCCCTATCGGAAACGGCCGTATCGGTGCAATGATCTACGGTACAGCTTTAAACGAAGCTATCGTCCTCAATGAGGACTCTGTCTGGTCGGGCGGTCTCCGCCACAGGATAAATCCCGACGCAAGGGAAGGCTTTGCGGAAGTACGCAGGCTTCTCGCTGAGGGAAAGACAGCGGAGGCAGAGAGGACGGCTCTGAACAAAATGCAGGGCGTTACTCCCAATATGAGGCGGTATATGCCCCTTGGCGAGCTGGATATAGCCCTTGAGGCAGACGGAAAAGCAAGAGAATACTCCCGCAGTCTCGATATCGGCTGCGCCGTTGCAGACGCTTCTTTCTCCGTGAACGGAGTGACATATACAAAGGAATATTTCGTATCTGCCCCCGACGAGGTGCTTGTGGTGCGTATACACGCTTCCGAGCCTGCTTCCGTTACCCTTTCCTGCGGTATCGGCGGACGGGACGACTGCTACGACGACAACCGCCCCTGTGCACATAATATGATACTCTTCAACGGCGGTACGGGCAGCCGTGACGGTATATTCTTTGCCGCCTGTCTGGGAGCTTCCGCAAAAAACGGCGAGATAAAGACCGTGGGCAGCAGGATATGCGTTAAAAATGCGGACGAGGTAATGCTGGTGCTCTCTGTACGCACAAGCTTCTACAGTCAGATGTACGAGGAGTCCGCACAGGTTGACGCGGAAATGGCTCTGCAATGCGATTTTGAGGAGCTCTACTACCGCCATGTCAACGATTACAAGGAGCTTTTCGACCGCGTTGAGCTCGCTCTCAACGACAACAGCGGCGAGGATCTCACTCTCCTTACAACTCCCGAGCGCATTGACCGTATAAAGGGCGACGAGCTGGACAATACGGACTGCCGCAGACTTATAAACGACAACAAGCTCATCGAGCTTTACTTCAATTTCGGAAGATATCTCCTGATATCCTCAAGCCGCGCAGGCACTCAGCCTGCCAATCTTCAGGGAATATGGAATGACCTTATGTCTCCCCCGAATGGCAGCCGCTACGCCCTCAATCTCAATACCGAGATGAGCTACTGGCTTGCGGAGAACTGCAACCTCTCAGAATGTCATCTCCCTCTTTTCGACCTGCTGGAGCGCGTATGCGGTAACGGCAGAGTCACGGCAAAGGAAATGTACGGCATAAACAAGGGCTTTGTATGCCACAGCCATACCGATATATGGGGAGATTCCGCTCCTCAGGGCGAGAGCAGCACCTCAAGCATATGGCCTATGGGCGGTGCATGGCTGGCTATCCATATTTTCGAGCATTATGAATATACCCTCGACAAGGAGTTCCTTGCCGACAAGTACCATATACTGAAAGAAGCTGCCGAGTTCTTCACCGAGTATCTCACCGAGGACAGCAAGGGCAGACTTATGACGGGACCCTCCGTATCTCCCGAGAATACCTACATTGACGGGAACGGCGTTCAGGCAAGCATCTGCATGGGACCTTCCATGGACTCGCAGATACTTACCGTGCTTTTCTGCTGCGTAATAAAAGCAGCCCATATCCTCGGCAAGGACGCCGCCTTTGCGGAAAAGCTGAAAGATATGCTCAAAAAGCTCCCTCAGCCGCAGGTGGGCAAGTACGGACAGATAATGGAATGGGCGGAGAATTACAACGAGACCGACATCGGTCATACCCGTTTCTCTCAGCTTTTCGCACTCTATCCCGCAGGTCTCATATCACCGCTCAGGACCCCCAAGCTGGCAGACGCCGCAAGAGCGACCCTCGTCCGCAGGATAATCCACGGCGGCGGACATACGGGCTACAGCAGTGCATGGGTGACAAATATGTGGGCGAGACTTTTCGACGGAAGAATGGTATACGAAAGTCTCATGTGCCTGCTTTCACATTATACAAATCCGAATATGACCGAATCCAGACCCGCTTTGCAGCTTGAAGCCAACTTCGGCGGAACTGCTGCTACCGCGGAGGCTCTCATGCAGAGCTGCGGCGGAGAGATAAATCTCCTGCCTGCGCTCCCCGACGAGTGGAACAACGGTCATGTATGCGGTCTCAGGGCAAAGGGCGGCTTTACAGCCGATATCTACTGGACTGCCAATAAACTCACACGCGCCGAGATAAGCTCTGAGCTCGGCGGAGAGCTGCGTCTCCGCGCCAACTGCGCCGTAAGCGTTTCCTGCGACGGAGAGCCTGTTGACCTCCGCACAGAGGACGGTCTTGTCATATTCATGACGCAGCAGGGCAGGACGTATACCATCAAGGCATAGATCTCTTGGGAGGACTAAATGAACATTTGCAGACCCATAGCTCTTGCAGCTGCTGCGGCAGCCGCTGTTTCGGCTTTTACAGCCTGTGACAAAAAGAATAAAATGACAGCTTCCGTGCCTATAATCGTGGAGTCGGTTTCAGACCCCACCACAGAGCCGGCTACTACGCTGCCCGTGGAGACATACCCCGATTACCCCGTTACCTATCCCGAGATAGAAAAACAGACTGCGGGAAATCTCTACGAAGCAGAAAACGGCGAGCTCAAGGGCGGTGCAAGAGCTGCCTTCGACCTTCCCGAATTCAGCGGAGACGGCTATGTAACAGGCTTCGGCGGCGAGGGAAAGGCTTCTGTTGCCTTCGATATAGATGTTCCCACAAATCAGCACTACGACCTGTCATTCAATATATCTTCGGAAAAGGCAGTTGACTGCCGTATAACTCTCGGCGGACAGCAGCTCACGGTATTCAAGACCAACGACAGCGGAAAATTCACTTATATCACCCTTTACGGAGTATTCCTCACAAAGGGTATGCAGAAGCTTGAAATTACTCCCGAAAACGGCGATATGTGCCTTGATTACCTGAAAATAGAGAACAATACCTCCCTCAGCGATATAAGCTACGACGCAAAGGGCGAGCTGGTAAACAAGAATGCGGGCGAGTCCGCAAAGGAGCTCATGAGCTTCCTCTCCGAAAACTACGGAAAGCACATGATAACGGGTCAGTACGCCTCAGGGGGCGGCAGCTCCGAGCTCGACCTGATATACCGCACTACAGGCAAATATCCTGTTATACGCTTCTCGAACACAGATGTTCCCGATGAGAGCTTCGACGAGAGCTTCAAAGAGATAGACGCGGCGGCGGAATGGTACTTAAACGGCGGTATTTCCTGCCTTAGCTGGTACTGGAGCTCTCCCTCCGACACAAAGAGCAGTATCCACACGGAGGAGACCGATTTCGATATTTCCAAAGCCGTCACATCGCAGAAGCTTGCAGAGCTCACGGAAGAGGAGATACGCGAACTTTACAGCAAGGGAGATATTTCCAGGGAATGTTACGGTATAATACTTGACATAGACAATATGGCAGGACAGCTCACCTCACTGAAAAACCGCGGAGTACCCGTGCTGTGGAGACCTCTCCCCGAAGGCTGCGGAAACTGGTTCTGGTGGGGCGCAAAGGGCGAAAAGCCCTACAAATGGCTGTGGCAGTTGATATATGACCGCTTCACCAAGTACTTTGAGCTGGACAACCTTATATGGGTATGGAACGGTCAGAGCGAAAGCTCCATGGTGGACAGGCGTACTTTTGATATAGCCTCCGTTGACCTCTACCTCAGCAGCGAAAAGGACTACGGTCACAGATATTACGAGGAATTCGCAGCTGTTCAGAAATTCGTGGGCACAGACAAGATCCTTGCCATAAGCGAATGCGGAAGCGTTCCCGATATGGACGCCGCTTTCAGAGACAACGCTGTATGGTCCTTCTTCGGGGTGTGGTACGGCAAGTACGTTCAGACCGCGGACGGCGAATACAACGAGGAATTTACTGGAAAGGACGCTCTCATAAGAGCATATAACTCCGACGGAGCCCTTACTCTTGACGAATACAGAAAGCTCAGGGGCTTTGATGAGCCCGAAACGGAAGAAAAAAAGGAGGAAAAAGATGAATGATGACCTTGTCCTCTTAAGACCCGATTCCGAAACGCAGAAAGAGCTCACGGAAAAAATGCTGAAGGAAACAGCGCGGAACGACCACGCTGCCGTAAGCTTCAAGATGTGGGACGCTCTTGTGCTAATGCCCTTTTCTCAGCCAGAGGACATATTCCTCTTCATGGAGGACGACTTCTCCATGTACAATACGGGGAACAAGTCATTCACCGAGCTCCGTATGGAAGCGCAGAGGGCTGCGGAAAAAAAGTACGCCCTAAAGAGCAATGTAACTCTTGAAAAAATATACGATATATTTGTAAAGATAAGCGGAGTCTCACCCTCTTGCAGGGAAAAGCTCATAATGAGAGAGTGCGACCTGATACACCATTTCGCCTTTCCGCGAAAAACGGGAAAGCTCCTCTTTGATGAGGCAAAGCGCTGCAATAACAAGGTGATAGTAGTATCAGATTCCTACTACCCCCGCGACGTTGTGGTAAAGATACTCTGCGACTGCGGCTACGGAGATTACAGCTCGGTAATAATACCCTCAGAGCAGAATATCCCCGATTCGGCGGAAACAGGCTTCCTCGACGCCGTTATAAAGAAGTCGGGGCTTAACGCGGATAATATCCTTCATATAGGCGGCGACCTCACCAACGATGTGGAAGCTCCCATACGAAAGGGCATGAAGGCCCTCATGCTCCAGCCCGTACTGCCCCTTATGGTAAGATCGGGCAGGCTTCGCGGATATATCGAGGAAAAACACCTCTATGACATAGAGGAAAAGCAGTTCATGGCGCTGAGATGCTCCCTTGCACTGTATGCAGCCTACGGCTTTGACGCTCCGCAGAACAAAAAACCCAAAACCGATTTCTGCGACGACGAATACATGATGGGCTTTATCATACTCGGTCCGCTGAGCTTCATTGAAAGCTTCGAGCCGACGGAAATGCAGGCAGACCTCATAAGAGCTATGGAAAAAAACAAGAATATAATGAACGGCAAGCTCGATTTCGGGAAGATGCTGTATCATCATTTCGGAGATTTTATCGGGAAATACGGCGGCGAAGGCTGTCAGCTGGCGCTGGAATTCCTCGAAAAACACAGCTATATCGGCGACAGGAACAGGATATACCCGTTTCTTTCCGATAGCAGCAGAAAAAAATGGGGCAGGGCTGAAAGTGAGCCCAAGCTTGCCCCTGTCCATACAAAAAAAGTCAAAAAGAACGCGCTTCAGAAGCTCGCCGACAAGCTTTTCCCGCAGGGAACAAAGGTCAGAGAGATGACTGAGGGCGCTCTCACAAGAAAAAAGCGTAAATAACAGCCTTTTTCAAACATATTCATATTTTTGCGACGGCTGCTTTCGACGGCTTTTTATGACGGGTCTGTTTTGATACATTTCCTGCGAAAAAGTCGTGTAAAATACTAAAAAATCCCGTTGCTGCTCCTTTTGTGATGTGATATCATTATTAAGCGGTCGAAAACCGCTGAACAAAAGGAGGTATAAAATATGAATAACAAGGTAAAAGTACTTATCGGCGACGATTCTGCCGAGACAGGCGTAAGCGTGGCTAATAAGCTGCGCGAAAAGGGTATGTATGCGTACACAAGACGCAAGGACTGCGGCGTTATACTGGAATCCATAAAAAAAGATCCCCCCGACGCAGCCGTCCTCGATATCTCGTCACAGAACGGCGATGTTATCTCGCTTATGAAAAGTGTTAAGGAATCAGGTATAAAACCGCCTGTATTCATCATAACATCTTCTTATGACAACGAGTTCATCGAGCGTCAGGTGACAGAGAACGGAGCTGCTAAATTCCTGCTCCGTCCGTGCAGCGCAGATGACCTTTGCAGCGCCATAAACTCGGCTCTCGGCGACAGAGTGAGCAGCCTCAGCGACGACATGGAGGTAGTTGTTACCGACATGATACATCAGCTGGGCGTTCCCGCCCATATAAAGGGCTATCACTACCTCAGGACAGCTATTCTCTATTCCATTGAGGACAAGACCCTGCTGGACAGTGTGACAAAGCTGCTCTACCCGACAGTCGCGGATATCTACGATACCACTTCTTCCCGCGTTGAACGTGCCATACGCCACGCTATTGAGATAGCATGGGACAGAGGCAACGTTGACACATTAAATTCCTTTTTCGGCTACACCGTAGATACGGGAAAGGGAAAACCCACAAATTCGGAATTTATCGCACTTATCACGGATAAGCTCCGACTGCGCTACAAGAGCGCTCTCAGAACTCACTGATATCCGCGCAAGCTGTGATGATACCGAATAATATGCCGAAAGCGCGGCGTCTTACTTAACGCCCGCTGAAGGTAAAATTACAAAAAAGGAGAATCATCATGGCTTTCAGAAAAATTGATATCAGTGAGCTTTCATTCAATCCCTTCGATAAGATAGGCAAACAATGGATGCTCCTGACAGGCGGAAACAAGGCAAAATATAATACCATGACCGCCTCATGGGGACAGCTCGGCGTTCTTTGGAACAAAAATGTGCTGACCTGTTACATCAGACCTAACCGCTATACCTACGGGTTCATAGATAAAGACGAATGCTATACGGCAAGCTTTTTCGGTGAGGAATACAGAAAAGCTCTTTCCTTCTGCGGCTCACATTCGGGCAGAGACTGCGACAAGGCAAAAGAGACAGGACTTACTCCCGCTGAGATAGACGGCTGCATGACATTCGCAGAGGCTGAGCTCGTACTTGTATGCCGCAAGCTTTACAGCTACGATATGCAGGAAAGCGGTTTCCTTACAGATGACGGTATCCCTGCACAGTTCTTCGGCAGTGATCCTTATCACAGAGCGTATATATCCGAGATCGTCGGAGTATACGTCAAGGAATGATATTACAGAAATATAAATAAATATAAAAGCAATAATAACTCTGTATATTTTATTTTTTGTTAACACTGAGCAAATTCCATTTATTAACTCATCGGAGGGATATTAATGAAAAAAGACATATTCAAAGAAGTTGCCCGCAAAAACGGTGTGACCGAAGAAGAGGTAAGAAGCGAGATCGAAAAATCAATTGCGGAAGCCTGCAAGAATCCCAATGCTCCTATCAATAAGATCGGAAAAGGCAAAACTCCGACTCCCGAAGAAGTTATTGAGCACGTTCTCAAAGAGATCGCCAAAGCGAATATGAACTGAAAAAATCACCTGTCTTAACCGGACAGGTGATTTACTTTTTGTTAGGGTATTTTTCCTTTTTATCTGTCAGACCGAGAATATAATCCGTACTTGTACCGTAAAGCTCTGCAAGCTTTATGATTATGCTTACGGGCACTTCACGAAGTCCGCGCTCATATTTTGAGTAAAGCGACTGATCGCAGAAAAGGTATTCCGATACCTCGCGCTGTGTTTTATCGCTGTCCTCGCGCAGATTTCTTATCCTTACGAACATATTCTCCCTCCCGTATTTGTAAATTTTACAAATTTCTATATTTATTATAAAACAGGAGAGGTATTCTCTAAATATTATAGGACAAATAGTCCTAATCTATTATTTGTATAATTCACAAATATGTTATTTGCATAAATCTAATGTAAATACTGTGGAAAGTGTTGACAGAAGTGTTTAAATCGGGTATAATAGTTAAAGGACATATTGTCCTATATCTCAGCAAAGGAGCTTTAATTATGAAATGTATTTTATGTGCAAAGGAATTCACCGAGCCTCCTACATGGCTTAACGAGACCAGCGCTCTGTGTCCGAAATGCGCTCAGATCACTGCAAATTACAAACAGCCTGATAATACAGCCGTTAATTTGGAAAATGAAAAAAATCAGACAGGTACGACGATACAGACAGTTGCCAAAGTGATATGGATACTTGGAGCAATAGCAGCTGTATTAATTTTTGTTATTGTAGGGATTGAGTCATTTTTTAGTCTGATCAGCTACCTGTTCACAGTTTTTATTTCGGGGCTTATGGTATACGGTCTCGGCGAGATAATAATACTCCTCGGACAGATAAATGATAAGCTTCCGAATAAAAGAGGATAGCATCACTCTCAACTTAATAAAAACGCCCCCTGCCGACCGTGAGTTGTCCGCAGGGGGATTTGATTCTTATATGATCAAAAAAGACCTTATTCAGCAGAGTTGAGCTTCTTAGCGAGCTGTGACTTCTTTCTTGCAGCCTTGTTCTTGTGCATAAGACCCTTAGCGCAAGCCTGATCAACTCTCTTGATAGCAACCTTGATAGCCTCTGCCTTATCAGCAGCACCTGTTGCTACAGCTGTGTCAGCCTTCTTGAGGATAGTCTTGAGATTAGACTTTCTTGCCTTGTTGGCAGCAGCCTTTGTTGCATTGACCTTTACTCTCTTCTTTGCAGACTTAATGTTTGGCATTTTGTTACACCTCCTTGAATTATGCGAACCGTATAATCGTCCGCATTTAACAGATAATAGGAGCAAACACGGGTTAGTTCACTCCCTGACAGCTGCAACGCACAGCCGCCATACTGAGACAAATATAATTATAGCATTTTTCAACAGTATTTTCAATAGCAAAAAGTGAAATAATCCTCAGAAATATTTTCCACAATTAAAGCATAATGCACAATATGGAGGAAAACATGGATATTCGCACAGATCTCGCACTTGAAAGCCTCTCCGCGGACGAGCTTCCCGAGAGCGTTCACTTACAGATACGCGGCAAAGCCTTCCGCATTACAGAAATAATCATCGACGACGACAGCTGCCTTGCGTCCATAGGCAAGGGAAAGGGGCGGTACATCACCCTTGAGGGCAGCAGTCTGAGCCGATTTTCCGACGATTACCAGCTCATGGCACAGGAGCTCTCACAGGAGCTTTCCGCCCTTCTCCCCGACGGAGATGTACTTGTTGCGGGGCTCGGGAACAACGATATAACCCCCGACGCCATAGGGCCGCAGACCGCCGCAAAGGTACTTGCTACGCGGCATCTCAGCGGCGATGACGACTTCGGAGAGGAGTTTTTCACATCGCTGCGCCGTGTCAGCTCCTTTGCAGGGGGAGTCATGGGACAGACGGGTATCGAGACTGCGGAAATAGTCCGCGCCATAGCGGCAGAGCTCCGACCTGCGGCAATAATAGCCATTGACGCACTCGCCTGCACGGATATAAGCCGCCTCGGTACGACAATACAGATAACCGACACGGGTATCTCCCCCGGGAGCGGCGTTTCAAACCAGCGGAAAGAGCTTTCGGAAAAGCTTTTCGGTATTCCAGTAATAGCCGTGGGAGTTCCCACAGTCGTGGATATGCATACCATAGTGAGAAGCCTTACGGGCAGGAAAATAAACAGGAAACTGCCCAATATGATGGTAACGCCCCGTGATATCGACCGTCTGACCGAAAGAGCGTCACAGCTCCTTGCATTCGGCATAAACCTCGCATTGCAGCCAACTCTGACCTTTGAGGACGTAAGAGGGCTGTTTTAATGCGTAATTCGTAATTATTGTGTCGGCTTCATGTAATTATTTGCAGGGGACGGCGTACTCGACGTCCCTGTGACTGGCAGCGCGGGCTCCGCGCTTACCACATGAATTCGACATCGGGAGCTTTTACCATTTTTATCTCGGGCTCGGGCTGAGCAAGCTGCTGCTCCTTTTCCTCTTTGAGTATAGCTTTGGCAAGCTCCTCGACTTCGACTATCTCGTGGAAGTAATCATTGACAGGCTGCAATGCCTTGAAAACCTCGGCGGTATGCTCGGCTATTTTACGGCTGAAAAGCTCCTCGGGGTCACTGACCTTGGTATACAGGCTGAGACCCTTTTTCACGAAAAAGCGCTCCAGCTCAGGCACGTGACAGGGCTTTTTACGCTTGTACTCGTCACCGCCGAGGGTCAGTCCGTACTTTTCAACAAGTTCATCTACCATGTTGACAAATGGCTCTGCGTCCTCAAGAAGTCCGCTGCGGAAGCGCTCCATGACTGCGGCTTCGGGCTTTGAGATACGGAAGCCGAACTCCGCACCCTCGGGAGAAAGCTCGAAATACAGAGTGGGAGTCTTGTTCCAGTACCATGCGTCATAGCGGACATATATCCACATAGTATCGCGGTAGTGCAGATAGGGAGCGAAATTCTCGTCGCGGTATATCCTGCCAACCTTGTACATCATGCCGTCGGTGTCGGAAAACGGCTCGAAAAGCTCCTCACCGAGAGCTTTCATGGGCTCGTATATCTTCTCCGTGTAGACCGCCTTCCGCGGCTCGAACCAGTCCTTATTGTTGTTATGTCTTATACCAAGCAGGAACTCCAGCGCTTCCTGCGAAAAACCTTCAAACATTTATATCTCCTTCCATAAACCAAAATTTATATTTGTAGGGGAGGATATTATCCGCCCGAAATTACACTTGCGCTTTGTAGGGGACGGCGTCTCGCCGTCCCATTATAGGGACGCCCTCACTTGCAGGGCGTCCCTCTTCCGAAAACAATTCACTGGATTGTTTTCGGAATTCACCCTTGCGGAGCGCCTGTCGGATACGGGGCGCTGCCCCGAGCCCCGCAAGGGCTGTCAGCCCTTGACCTGACCAAAGGGTTGTGAACCCTTTGGAATCCCTTCCTTTTGGGTTGGCGTAATCAATGCGTAAATTATGATTTATTATATCACAGTTCCGGGAATTATTCAAGGAGTAATATCATATTACCGTATTTTTACAGCAATATAGTCCTAATTTTATTTCACAGGACAGTGAAATAACTTTCAACATTGTGTTGAAACAGCTGTGGAGTCATATGTTAGATTGTTGATAACTATGTTGAAAATGTGGAAAACAACGCAGAATACACTTTTTGGAAGTACTTAAAAGTTGAAAACCCTGTGGATAAACGGGGAAAATAAGTAAACAATAAAAATATGTTGTGGAAAGACACTCCACAGCAATTCATTGTAAAGGATATGATTTGTATGAAAAAGCTATTAGCAATATGCTCCATATTTTTTACAGTCTGTACAGCTCTCACGAGCTGCGGCGATAACAACAGCGGTCATTATACCGACGACGGAAACGGCACGGTCATTGACCATACGACCACGACTGTAAAACACGAGAGCACTACTGCTGTTACTACTACGAAAGACAGCTCATTCAAGGACAGAGCTGAGGACGCTGCCGATGGCGTTGGCGAAGCAGGCAAGGATATTGTCAGCGGAGTCGGTGACGCGGGCAAGGACCTCATAGACGGAGCTAAGGACGCTGTTGACGACGTTATCGACGGCATGGACGGCGAAAAGGAAACAGCTGCTGTCACAACTCACAGAAACGACAGATAACTAAAGGCGGACATAAGTCCGCCTTTTCAACATTTAAGTGTGAATTGTTGAAATTATGAGCACAGCTCCGCCATTGCCTCTGCCATTATCTCCGCGTTTTTCAGCAGATTTTCCGCAGTAATGAACTCGTCGGGGCAGTGCATTCGCCCGTCCTCATTCGGGAACTCCGCTCCGAAAGCAACTCCGCCCTCTATCTCATGTACGTATGTACCGCCCCCAATGGCTATACAATGGCCTTTTTCGCCCGTTACCTTCTCATAGACCTTCAGCAGCGTCTGCACGAAATCGCTGTTTTCGTCGGTACAGTGAGGCTCAACTCCCTCGCAGGAGTCTATGTCGAAGCCCGCTTCACGAAGCCTTCCGCAGATGATATCGCTTATCTCCGCTTTAGTGCGGTCCAGTGGAAAGCGTATGTCGATACCGCCGTGAAGCCTGCCGTTTTCCGTATTCAGGAGCGACAGCACGCAGGTCATATCTCCCGATATCTCGTCACGGAAGCCAAGTCCGCAGCTCCTGCCGTTAAATTCTCCGTGGGGAAAAAGCTTTCTCAGCTCGTCTATTTGCCTGCACGGGATAGCTCCCGATGCAAGGAACTTCGTTATGGCATTTTCGCCCTTTTCGGGAGTTGAAGCGTGTGCGGAAACGCCGTTTACCGTGCCGAAGCTCATTTTCGGGCCGTCTTTCCGAGCTTCAAGGTATGATATCCTGCACTCCTGCGGAACAGCATTTATTACCGTACCTGCTTCGATATTGACTCCCTCGGGAACGGGAGCGGAAAAATAAACTCTCAGCATACCCTTTTCCGCATTTATCACGGGATACTCGCCGTCGGGAGTGAAAACCATAGGCGGGAGCTCACGCTTTTTGCGGTAGTACGCAAGGTCTGCCGAGCCGTTCTCCTCATTTGTGCCGAATATAAGGCGTATGCCCTTTTTCAGCGGAATACCCAGCTCCTTTACGGCTCTCGCAGCAAAAAGCGCAGCGACAGCTGGTCCTTTATCGTCGATAGCGCCGCGGCCTACGAGCTTGTCTGTCCCGGGCTCGTAACGAAGCACAAAGGGGTCTGTAGTCCAGCCCTCACCCACGGGAACTACGTCCAGATGAGTGAGCACTGCAAGCTCGGGGGCAAGTTCGTTTATATCAGCCGAGCCTGCGTAATTATCAATATTTTCAACGCTGAAGCCGAACTCCTCACATTTTTTCAGCATTATTTCCAGTGCTCTTGCAGGCTCCTTTCCGAAGGGTGCTCCCTCCTCGGCATCGCCCTGCACACTTGGTACAGCCACGAGCTCCGCGAGAAAGTCTGTCATTTCCTGCTTATGAGCGTAAATATGATCTCTTATCTCTGACATATCATTCTCCTGTGTTGATTATTCAAAACAAAAAACCGCAGTAGTGCTACTGCGGTAATTTGCGCGTACACAGCGCCTCACGGCGCCATGTACCAAGAAAGAAAGGATAAATATGAAAAGAATTAATCAGTTGACAATTGTCTTCTCAGTTTCCTTATCGAAGATGTGGATTCTGTTAGGATCGATAGCTACCTTGATATCGTCTCCTGACTTAGCTGTAGATCTCGGGCTAACTCTTGCTGTGAGCGGGATACCCTCGCAGAGGAGGTAGAGGTAAGTCTCAGCACCCATCATTTCGGTAATTTCTACATTTGCGTCGATAACGCCTGTAGAAGCATTTGAGAGGTACATTTCTTCATCGTGGATAGACTCGGGACGAACACCGAGAGTGATCTCCTTGCCTACATATGAGCTGAGGTCTTCATTTACCTTTGACTCGGGAACGATGATCTGATATTTTGTATTCTTACCAAATTCAACTATAAACTGACCATACTCTTCCTTGAGAGTAGCGTCGATGAAGTTCATCTGAGGTGAGCCGAGGAAGCCTGCAACGAACTTGTTTGCAGGGTTCTCGTAGAGGTTCTGAGGTGTATCTATCTGCTGAACGAAACCGTCCTTCATACATACGATTCTGTCACCCATTGTCATAGCCTCTGTCTGGTCATGAGTAACGTAGATAAATGTTGTACCGAGCTTCTTGTGGATCTTAGCGATCTCGGTTCTCATCTGAGCACGGAGCTTAGCATCGAGGTTTGAGAGAGGCTCGTCGAGAAGGAATACCTTAGGTGAACGAACGATAGCACGGCCGAGGGCAACTCTCTGTCTCTGACCGCCTGACATTGCCTTAGGCTTTCTGTCAAGAAGGTGTGTAAGGTCGAGGATCTTTGCAGCCTCGTTTACCTTTCTCTCTATTTCATCCTTTGGTACCTTACGGAGCTTAAGTCCGAAAGCCATGTTATCAAAAACTGTCATGTGAGGGTAAAGAGCATAGTTCTGGAAAACCATTGCGATATCTCTGTCCTTTGGAGCGATATCGTTTACGAGCTTATCGCCTATATAAAGCTCACCTTCCGAGATCTCTTCGAGTCCGGCGATCATACGGAGAGTTGTTGACTTACCGCAGCCGGAAGGTCCAACGAGAACGATGAACTCCTTATCTCTTATTTCCAAATTAACATCCGAAACGGCTACTACTCCGCCGGGATATTTCTTATAGATGTTCTTAAGTACTAAGCCTGCCATGTTTAATCCATTCCTCCAGTAAATAATTTAATGCCGATATATTTTTTTCCATTATCAGCTATGATAATATCATAACACATTATTTACATTTTTGCAAGTTGCTAAACCGCCAAATTTACCTGATATACTTTATTAGATTTGCCGAATAAAAAGCCGAATATTTGGCAAAAAAAAGGTCAAAATCCTGTTCTTTGAACAAGTTTTCAACATCGTTTGGCAATATTTCCATACTCTCTCCGATTGCCAGTTTTTCGGGCAAAACAAGATTTCCCAGTGAAACCCGCATCAGCAGTTCCACATGATTGCCTACAGCTGCGAACATTCTTTTAACTTGATGATATTTTCCTTCATAAAGTTCGACAAATGCCAATTTATTGCTGATTTCAGACTGTCTGACCCGTGCGGGGAGACAAGTTTCACCATCTGCCAAGGTAATGCCCTCCGAGAATTTGTTAATATAATTGTTTTCAAACTCCCTGAAAAGTTGCACAATATAAATCTTGCTAATGTGATGCTTTGGTGAAAGCATTCTGTGAGCGAGCTCTCCGTCGTCTGTAAGCAGCAATTCTCCCATGCTGTCCTTGTCGAGCCTTCCTGCGGGGAACATACCTTTTTTTCTCAGCTCGGGAGGTATAAGCTTCAATACTGTTTCTCCGTCCTTGTCGTCGGTGGAGCATACATAGCCCTGAGGCTTGTTGAGCAGCACATAGCTGAAGCGCTGCTGCCTTATCTCCTGACCGCATACCGTTACCGATGCAGCGCCGCTGTCTATTTTTGTATCCGAACGCTTTACCGCGGTCCCGTCCACGAGTATCCTGCCCTTTGCGGCAAGCTCCTTTATCTGACTGCGTGTATACTCCGTCCGCTCTGATATGAATTTATCGAGCCTTATCTGTGCCATTGCTTCTCCTTTCGGTATATTTCATATCATGTACTGAATAAGCTCTAATGATCCCGAATAAACCGAAAAGGAGCAATAAAGCATGAATAAACTCTTATCTGCGGTCATAGCCGCTGCCGCCCTTATACTGACCTCCTGCGGCATAAAAGAATCGCCGACACCTGTTACAGCTGTCAGCGATGTTACTCAACGTATAAGCTACTTCGCCTCTCACGGCTGGGAAGCGGAAGAAATATCCGAAAGGGACATAACTGTTCCCGCAGAATTCTCGGATACCTACTTGGAATACGTCCGTATGCAGGATAAGCAGGGACTTCCGCTGAGGAAATATGCGGGCAGAGCCGCAAAGCTTTTCGTATACGAGATAAAGAACTACAGTCCCGACAACATGAAAATGCTTGCGGAGCTTATCGTATGCGACGATACCGCAGCCGCCTCAATGATATACAGCGAGGACGGCGTAAGCCTGAGAATGCCTGTGAACTGAATCAGAATACGTTTATAAGGTTGCCGATAAATGGAATCCTGTATGCCTTGTCTTTGATAACGCCGATTATAAATACTATCAGAATAGCCAATAAAGCAAGTGAAAGCACCAGATTGCAAATAGTTCCGAGAACGGGTATATAGCCAAGTATCTTCATCACTATACAAACAGCGACACATACTATCAGCCATGTCAGCGACTGGTTTGCATGGAACTTGCAGTAGGTCGAGTTCTTATCACTGAGAGTCGGAAGAAAGAAGAAAATAGGGAGAAGATATGCAATTACTGCAAGAGGCTGGTTCTTTTTGATCTCTTCGGAAACAAAAGTCTTCTCAGTGCTCAGGTCGTTAAAGTTTTCAAGGAAATCCATCATAGTTTTATACCTCCGATTTATTTATAACGGAAAAATCTTCCGTTTCTGAGTCTTTTCTGTCAAATTCACTTATTGCGGCAACAAAGCTGTCGATATCTGTAAAGTCCTTATATACCGATGCAAACCTGATATAGGATATGGGGTCGATCTTTCTCAGTCTGTCGAGCACAAGCTCTCCTATCTCGGTGGATCTTGCAACGGTCCTCAGTGCGTTTGCGTAGTAATTCTCGACATAATTTGCGATCTCAGTGACCTTCTCAGCCGAGACAGGTCTCTTTTTTATAGCCGAAACTATGCCGTTTATGAGCTTTGCCTTGTCGAAGAGCTGAACGCTTCCGTCCCTCTTTTCGACCATGAGCAGCGGGACTTCAACAGCCTCGTATGTAGTGAATCTTTCTCCGCATCTCACACATTCACGCCGTCTTTTTGTCTTGTCATCAACAGGGCGTGAATCTATTACCTTAAGTTCTTCAAATCCGCAGTATGGACATTTCATTATTTAAGCTCCCTGCCATAAGGCTCAGTCATGCGTGTAAGTTTATTATAGCTTGAAATAAGGTCGCTTATACCCTTGAAGCCGCTCCTGTAAAGCTCGAGAATAACGCTGCAATCGGGATTATAGCCTGCAAGCTTCTCAAAAAACTGCTTGAAATTGAACCTGCCCCTGCCGATAAGGAGACAGTCGCCCATTTCTCCCGAATCGCTGATATGCACATGGGATATCTTATCCCCGACGATATCGAGAAAGCTCACGGGATTTTCATTTGAACGCAGTGCCTGCTTTGTATCGAGTACGAAAGCAAACTCATTGCCAAGCATATTTTTTATTTCCTTTATAAAAGCGGAAGAACCGCTCCTGCAGCGGGAGACATTCTCTATCGCCACAGTGACGCCGAACTCCCTGCCGAGCCTGTAAAGCCGCGAATAGCGCTCGCAGTAGAGCTCCGCAGTACAGGTCGATGAGGGCTTGCCGCCGTGAAAGACGAATATCTCAGCTCCCACAGTATTCATGAAGCGAAAGTAAAGCTTGTAATATTCAAGCATATCGCTGATCCTGCGCTCATACTCCGAAAAGAACATCTGCGGCTCTATTTCGCAGGTAAAAGGATGCACCGACGGACACCTGACCTCAAATCTTTTCAGCAGATTTGCCATGCCGTGGGCAAAGCTTTTTTTCAGCTCTGAGTGAGTATTGATAAAAAGCTCCACGCAGGAAACGCCGTTGAGCGCAAGTTCATAAAGGGATTCTTCTATCGGCTTAGGGTACAGGCAAGCTGTAGAAACACCTGCTATCAAAAATACCCCTCCTCGCGCTTGATCAATATATTTTTATTATAAACATATTTTCCCCGAATGTCAATAATAAAATCATAATTTTGCAGAGCAAAATTATGATTTCAGCCTTTAACTGTAGGGGCGGATATTATCCGCCCGTATATGACTTGCATAATAAATAACATGAACTCATGTGTAGGGGAGGGCGCCCTCGCCCTCCCGCGGGGGAATATAATTATTTCGGCGGGAGCCCGAGGGCGGGCTCCCCTACTGAGATCAAAATTCAGCTTTGCTGAATTTTGATCTGTGTCACCCCGAAGAGGCAATGAATATAATGACCTCGGAGGTGTTATTTTGCTGAAGGAATTCTTTATCGCTTTCATCGTGAGCATCGACATTTATCTTGCATCGGCTTCCTGCTGCAACAGCGGCATAAGGATACCTGTCAGGTCGGCTTTCATTATCGACAGCTTTTCTGCCGCCGTAATGTTTTTTTCAGTCTCTCTTTCCGACTTTATCTCAGGTATCATATCTTCACATACCTGCCATATCATCGGCACTGTTGTACTTATAACCTTAGGCTCACTCAATATCACAAAGAGCATACTCCGCAATATCATGCGGCGTATTTCCGAAAACGGCGGTATCTCACTGAAAATGGGAGAGCTTTCCATGTTTGTAAGGCTCTGTCTCGACGATGCCGCTGCCGATATGGACAGCTCAAAGGTGCTTTCCGCAGGAGAGGCTTTTTTCCTTGCACTTGCAGGCTCACTTGACGCAGCCGCTTCGGGTCTGAGCTGCGGGGGGACGGATATTTCCGCAGTATACGCTGCCCTTTCTGCCTTTGTCTGCGGAGCTGCCGCGCTGCTGCTCGGTTCGCTGACAGGCAGAAAAATATCCTCCCTGAACCATGATCTCTCATGGACGGGAGGATCGTTCCTTATTTTGTATGCCGTGATAACGGCGTAAGGTCATATTTCGTATATGACTACCTCAGGCGGATCGAACAATCTCAGCTTTCCGAGACCTGCCGATACCAGCAGCTTTTTTCCGCCGAAGTCATATACGCCCTTTGCGTACTTCGGGAAGAATTTTCTCTCGGGAGAAAGCAGGGCTTTGCCGAATAATCTTACTGAACCGCCGTGGATATGGCCGCTGAAGGTGTATTTTGCTCCCCATTTTGCATATTCTTCTCCGAAAAAGGGATTATGCGCTATGAGAAGTACCTCTCCCTCGGGACATTTCCCGAGAAGCTTTTCGAGGTCCTTTTCCTCTATAACGTCAAGATGACGATAGCCGCCGTTTTTCTTGTATACTCCGTAATTTTCGAGGAGTCCGTATATTTTCAGCACTCGTCCCCTTACATCAAGCTCGGCACAGCCGTTTTTCAGAAGTACCTGCTGATTTCTCGAAAGCATTTTTTTGAACGCTCTCTTGTTTTCTTTGTAGATGCTCTGCTCATGATTGCCGTATATCATATACACGGGAGTTATCTCGTGAAGCCCTTTCAGAAGAGAGTCTGCTGCCGAAAAATCCGTATCATAACGGGTTATTATATCTCCGCTTACTATGATAAGGTCGGGAGCTTCGGCTCTTATCTTATTTATGAGCCTGATATTGTCCCTGCCGAAGCTTCTGTGATGAAGGTCGGAAACATGGGCGACCTTAACGCCGTCCCCAAGCTTTTCATGCCTTACAGTGAGCATAAATACATTTTCATATACTGCATACAATGCAAAAATCACAATAACAGCTGTTACGAAATATATCATAGGGCATTATTCTTCGCCGTCGTCCTCGTCGGGCTCAGCCTCGATAACGACCTCGTTCTGCTCTTCAAGGGCAGCCTCTTCCTCCGCAGCCTTTATCTGCTCATCTGTGAGCTGCTCCACCTTTTCGGTCTCGGCGTTGTCGTCGTGCTCCGCACGGGTGAATGCAACTACATTTGCGCCCTCGTTAACTCTCATGACGCGGACGCCCTTTGCAATACGTCCCATGATGCGGATATCGCTCGCAAGTATCCTTATGATGATACCGTCACTGGATACGAGGATTATATCATCCTCCTCGTCAACTATCTTTATGCCGCATACGTGTCCGCGTACATCGTCCACCTTGTAGTTTGTGAGACCGTAGCCGCCGCGGTTCTGTATACGATAGCTGTCGAGGTCTGTCTTTTTGCCGTAGCCGTTTTCGGTAACAGTCAGTAGAGAAGCTCCCTCGCGGACTCTTGCCATGCTTACTACACAGTCTCCCTCACGGAGCTTTATAGCTCTTACACCGTGAGCCGAACGTGAAAGGGCTCTTATCTTGCTTTCTTCAAGGCGTATAGCCATACCGTTCCTTGTGGCAACAAAAAGCTGAGCGCTGCCGTCAGTCATGCGGACTCCTTCTATCTCGTCGCCCTCGTCAAGTCCTATAGCGATAAGACCGTTCTTGCGGACGTTCTTGTAAAGAGAAAGATTTGTCCTCTTTATCTTGCCGTTCTTTGTGACCATGGTGATGAACTTGTCATCGCCGAAATCGGTGGTCTTTATCATTGCCGCTATCTTCTCATTCTCGGTAAGAGGCAGCAGATTTATGAGGTTGAAGCCTCTCGAAGCCTTTGAGCCGTCGGGGACTTCATAGCATTTCAGCTTGTACATTATACCCTTGTTGGATATGAACAGGATATTGTCATGAGAGCCGCAGATGAACATTTCCTCAACGAAGTCCTCTTCACGCTGCTTCATGCCTGTTATTCCGCGTCCGCCGCGGTGCTGTGTCTTGTACTCCGTAAGCGGCATACGCTTGATATAGCCGTTGTTTGTGAGAGTTACAACACAGTCCTCCTCAGGGATAAGGTCCTCGATATCCACCTCGCCGCTGACATTTTCGATATCTGTGCGGCGCTTGTCGCTGAACTTCTTGCGGATAGCGTTGAGGTCCTCGAGTATTATAGCGTAAACTCTGTTTACGTCCGCGAGTATATCCTCATAGTCGGATATCTTTGTGAGAAGTCCGTAGAGCTCATCGGTTATCTTCTGTCTTTCAAGACCTGTCAGCTGTCCGAGACGCATCTGAACGATAGCCTCAGCCTGTTCCTGTGAAAGACCTGTCTGAGCCTCGATGTGGAGTCCTGTGAGGTCGTACTGAGCGCGGTCGAGAAGAGCTGACATATCAACGTCCTTGAAGCGCTCTATCATGCGCTCCTTTGCTTCCTGTACCGTAGAGCTGGAACGGATTATGTTTATTACCTCGTCGATATGATCTGCCGCAAGCACGAAGCCCTGTAAGATATGTGCTCTTTCAAGTGCCTTGCGGAGATCAAAGCGTGTCCTTCTCTGGATAACGTCTACCTGGAAATCAAGGTAGTGCTGGAGCATCTGCTTGAGAGTGAGTATCTTCGGCTCGTTGTTTACGAGAGCAAGCATGATGATGCCCACTGTGTCCTGAAGCTGTGTAAGAGCAAAAAGCTTGTTGAGGACGATATTTGGAACAGCATCCTTTTTCAGCTCGATAACTACTCTCATACCTTCCTTGTCGGACTCGTCGCGGAGGTCGTAAAGTCCCTCTATGCGCTTGTCTCTTGCAAGCTGGTTTATGCTCTTGAGAAGTCTCTCCTTGCGAAGCATATATGGTATCTCGTCGATGATAATGCAGTTCCTGCCCTTTATCTCCTCGAAGTGAGTGCGGCTGCGAAGGGTAATCTTGCCCTTGCCCGTTGCATAGGCTGCGCGGATACCCGCTCTGCCCATGATTATGCCGCCTGTAGGGAAATCAGGTCCCTGTATGTGCTCCATGAGCTGTTCGAGAGTGCAGTCGGGGTCGTCTATAAGAAGCTGCAATGCGTCTATGACTTCACCGAGGTTATGGGGCGGTATATTTGTCGCCATACCTACTGCGATACCCACAGAACCGTTTACGAGCAGGTTCGGGAAACGTGAGGGAAGTACGGAAGGCTCTTTGAGACGGTCGTCGTAGTTTGATACGAAGTCAACTGTCTCCTTGTTGATATCCGTGAGCATATCAAGGGTGAGCTTTGCCATTTTTGCTTCGGTATAACGGTAAGCAGCAGGGCCGTCGCCGTCGATTGAGCCGAAGTTTCCGTGACCGTCAACAAGAGGATATCTCATAGAGAAATCCTGTGCAAGTCTTACCAGTGCGTCATATACCGAAGTATCGCCGTGTGGATGATAACGTCCCAGTACAGCACCTACTGTATCAGCGCATTTACGGTAAGGCTTCTCGGGAGTAAGTCCGTTTTCATGGAGCGTATACAGTATTCTTCTGTGTACGGGCTTCAGACCGTCTCTTACATCGGGAAGCGCTCTGGAAACAATTACCGACATGGCATAATTCAGCATGGAATTTTCCATTTCATTGACAAGTTCGGTATTTATTACCTTTGAGTTGTCTGTGTAAAGCATTTTTTCCTCCTGAGAGAATTTATTTTAATTCGCAGTTTTCATTTCTGAGTGTCTCTGACCGTTTTCAGCTCCTCTTCCGAAAATCCTTCCTTCGGAAGTATATATATCTTTTCCTTTCCCGACAATATCAGGAAAAAGCCGTCATATTCAAGAAGCTGATAGTTCTCGTCCGTATTTATCCTTGTCTTTTCGGGAAGCGGGTCTTCTTCCTCCGCCTCTGAGCTCTCCTCATCGGAAAGATCTTCCAAATCGTCAGAAACAGTGGATATATCAACGTAATTATCGGCTATGCCTATTTTGTATACTGGTTCGCCCAGAGCTTTTACCGATTCGGTAAGGCTGCGGCGCTTTTTTTTCGGATTGTACCACTCGCGGAAAGCGAATGCACAAGCCATGAGAATGGCAAGATATGTCAGGTATTTCTGTTTATCCGAAGCATCATTCATGGATAATATCCCGAATATCAGCATTACAAGCGCTATCGCAGCAAATATTGCCATATAGATACAGCTTTTGGGATAAATGTATTTTTTCTGGAACGCAAGGTACGCCTCGCTGAAAAGAGCGGCAGGCACCTTGTATTCCTTTTCGAGCTTGTAGTTTTCTTCCATGTTTTCCGAATCCTTTATATATCGAGATCCTGTGCGAATTTAGCGTTTTTCTCTATGAAAAGACGTCTTGGCTCTACCTTGTCGCCCATGAGTATGCTGAATGTCTCGTCAGCCTTGAGAGCGTCCTCCATTCCTATCCTTACGATAGTACGGTGCTCGGGGTCCATAGTGGTCTCCCAGAGCTGTTCGGGATCCATTTCACCAAGACCTTTGTAACGCTGTACAGCAACGTCATTATACTTTCCGTCCTCAGAGAGCTCAGCGATGAATTTTTCTTTCTCCTCATCGGAAAATGCGTAGCGTACATTTTTCTTGCGCTCCACCTTGAAAAGAGGCGGCTGAGCTATATATATGTTTCCGTTGGTTATGAGAGGTCTCATGTAACGGAAGAAGAATGTGAGCAGAAGAGTTCTGATGTGCATACCGTCAACATCGGCATCGGCCATGATGATGACTTTTCCGTAGCGGAGCTTCTCTATATCGAAGTCCTCGCCGATACCCGTTCCGAGAGCAGTGACTACGGGCTCCAGCTTGTCATTGCCGTAAATACGGTCTATACGCGCCTTTTCAACATTGAGCATTTTTCCCCACAGAGGAAGTATAGCCTGATAGCGTCTGTCGCG
The DNA here is from genome assembly GCF_946415235.1 of uncultured Ruminococcus sp. GTDB lineage: Bacteria > Bacillota > Clostridia > Oscillospirales > Ruminococcaceae > Ruminococcus. Next base: position 49,314 of record NZ_CAMKRR010000002.1, read on the forward strand.
TCCCTGCTTTGCGGAACCTCCCGCAGAATCTCCCTCGACGATGTATACTTCGGTATATCTTGCATCGCGCTCGGAGCAGTCAGCCAGCTTTTCGGGCATGGAATTATTTCCGAATGCGTTCTTTTTACGCTCTGCCTCTCTTGCTCGCTTTGCAGCTTCTCTTGCTCTTGAAGCGGAAAGGCATTTTTCAAATATGATATTTGCGGTATCGGGATTTTCTTCAAGGAAGTTCATGAGTTTCTCGGTGACGAGCTTCTCGACGAAGGGCTTAACCTCAGGATTTCCGAGACGTCCCTTTGTCTGTCCTTCAAATTCGCACTCTGTGAGCTTTACGGACACGATAGCGGTAAGTCCCTCTAAAACGTCCTCTTTTCTCAGGCTCTCTATTTCCTTTTTGGGAGCGTCCTTGCCCTTCTTATTGCTGTCCTTTTCCTTGAACTTTCCGAATTTCTTTCCGTACTCGTTGATTACTTTAAGAAGCGCGTTCTTGAAGCCTGTCTCGTGAGTTCCGCCGTCCTTTGTGTGAATATTGTTAGCAAATGAGAATACAACGTCATTGTAGCTGTCGTTGTACTGCATGGCTATTTCCGCAAATGCGTCGCCCTGAGTTCCCGAAACGTATATAACATCTCCGCTGATAGCTTCATTTCCGCGGACTGCGTTAAGATGCTCGACAAACTGTCGGATACCGCCCTCATAGTGGAGAGTTTCGCCGATAGTTTCGGTCTTATTTCGCTTGTCTGTGAAGATTATCTTTATTCCCGCATTAAGGAAAGCCTGTTCGCGCAGACGCTTCAGAAGCACCTCGTACTCATAGACTGTACTCTCGAAGATCTCGCCGTCAGCCTTGAACATAACGGTAGTACCTGTTTCCTTGGTATCGCCTATGACCTTGATCTCCTCATCGTAGTGACCGCGCTGAAAGCGCTGGAAGTAAACGTGCTCGCCGTCCTTTACGGTGAGCTCCAGCCATTCCGACAGAGCGTTTACTACAGATGCGCCGACGCCGTGGAGACCGCCCGATACCTTATATCCGCCGCCGCCGAACTTACCGCCTGCGTGGAGTATGGTATATACGACTGTTGCTGCCGATATTCCCTCTTTCGGGTGTATACCTACGGGGATTCCTCGTCCGTTGTCGGATACGCGGATAACGTCGCCCTCGAGTATCTCAACAGTTATCTCGGTACAGAAGCCTGCAAGCGCTTCGTCTATGGAGTTGTCAACTATCTCGTAAACGAGGTGGTGAAGTCCGCCCGGTCCTGTTGAACCGATGTACATACCCGGTCTTTTGCGGACTGCCTCCAGTCCTTCAAGGACTTGTATGTCGTTTTCATCGTAGTTATTGTTCTGCTGACTCATGATTTACCTCCAATGATTTTGGTTGTATATGTCATTTACCCAGTTTATGGGATTATTGTCTATGTAGGCACAAATTTCAAGGAATTCCTTTTCATTGCGGATTATGTGGTCGTGGAATGATTTCTGCCATAATGAAAATCCTATTTGTTTTGTTGATATTGATTTCAAACCATTAATGATCTGAGAAACGGATTTTGTAGGGAACGCCGCCCTCGGCGTTCCGTTCTTCAACGGTTTATCCTCATAATCCGAAACAAATAATATCATATGGATATGGTCTGGCATTATCACATATTTCGTAACAGAAACATATCTGTATATATCATTTATTTTTTTGATATTTTCATTTACGATTTTTCCGTATTCGGTCAATTTTACGATCGGAACGTCAAATATATCATTTCCCGTCATTATATTTTGCGGAACGCCGAGGGCGGCGTTCCCTACAGAGATAATGTCCGACAGATATTTTTCTCTGTCTTTGGTGCATATGGTTATGAAATACAGACCATTCGACGAATAATCGTAATTTTCCAATCTGTTCAGCTTGCGGTCAGCATTTTCCATATCAGAACCCGCCGCCCTCTTTGATACGCTTCCTCAGCGTTGCCGCCGACAGCTGTGATATATATACTCTCTCTCTGCCGTTCTTCATGGTTATTATGAAGCTTTTCGGCATCTCATAGGTGGTATATATGCAGTGATGATCCTTTTCCGCTCTTTCAAGCAGCTTCTTGGTACACTTTTCAACAGTTGTGTTCTCGATGTCGAAAATCCCCACCACATCTCTTATATCCACCGTGTAATTATTCCCTATGTGAAGATACATCTTCTTCCACCTCAACAGCGCTCCCATTGCTGATATGCAGGACCTTTCCCTTTATTTCGGGAAGAAGCGCATTTTCATTCGGAGTTGTTATGAACACCTGCATATCCCTGATGATATCAAACACGAACCGCTGACGGTTTTCGTCAAGCTCGCCCATAACATCGTCAAGGAATATAACAGGAGCGTCCTTCGACTTCTGCATATAGATCTCAGCTTGTGCAAGCTTCATAACGAGCGCTGCACTCTTTATCTGTCCCTGAGAACCGAAATCCTTGGCGCTGACGCCGTTGATCTTTATGAGTATCTCGTCGCGGTTCACACCTGCATGGGTGCTTCCCGTTCTTATGTCGTATTCCGAGGTCTCGGAAAGCTTTCTGTAGTACTGCTCGTAAGCCTTTTAGTAACAGGGTATTTCAAAATCCTCATTTTTGTAGAAATTTGACCTGTATTCAAGCTCGAGCTCCTCTGTTCCGCCCGAAATAGTGCGGTAAAGCCTGCCGCATATCCCGTTGAACTTCTGTATATACTCATACCTCATATAGGATATGACGGCTCCTTCCTTTGAAGCCTGCCTGTCCCATATCTCAAGTATGCTTTTGTCTGTATTTCCCTGCATTATGCCCTTTAAAAGAGCATTTCTCTGATTCATTATGGCATTGTTCTTGTTCAGATGCATAACGAAAACAGGATTGAGCTGAGAAGCTGCCATATCTATGAAATTTCGCCTTTTTTCGGGAGAGCCCTTTATTATTTCAACATCGTCGGGAATAAAGGCGATACACTTAAAAACATCGAATAAAGCTCTCGTACCCTTCTGCTTTACGCCGTTAAGGTGTATACTTTTGGGATTTGAAGCGCTTTTCGTCATTTCAAAGGATATCTTCTGTTCCCTTACGCTGTCAAGGAGCTTTATCTTCGACTCCATACGGTTACCGTCAAGGCGGATATAGTCCTTTTCCTTTGAGCCGCGGAAGCTCTTGCAGCCCGAAAGTATCCACATCGCTTCAAGAAGATTGGTTTTTCCCTGAGCGTTTGGTCCGACAATAATATTGTACTTGGGATCGGGGGCAAAGGATATACCGTTCAGGTTCCTGAAGCCGTCTATGTCCGCATAGGTGATTATCACTCTACGATTACCTCTTGTCCGCCGAGCTTTACCTTGTCCCCGGGGCGTATCTTTTTGCCCCTCATGGTGCAAACCTCGCCGTTTACAAGAACTTCACCGTCCTGTATGAGCTGTTTTGCTTCTCCGCCCGAGCCAACAAGCGAAGCGAACTTCAGAAGAGCGTCCAGCTTTATGAACTCGGTAGTTATCTTTATCTTTTCAGCCATAACGACCAGCCTTTCAATAGCTTATTTTACGTCAGTTTTTGAGCTGTATGGGCATTACGAGGAATATGAAACTCTCTCCTTCAAGGGGAAGTATCTCTATTACCTTCATAGCTCCGTTGAGGCGGATGCGTACCTTATCGCCCTCAGCCGCGCGGAGAGCTTCCAGTATGAGCTTGTTATTGAAGCCGATAGTAACAGTTTCACCCGAAATATCGGCAGAAATAGCGTCATTTATCTTGCCTATTCCTGTTTTGCAGCTTATCTTCATAACGCCGTTTCCGATCTCGCAGCGTATGGGAGACTTGTTCTTGTCATCGATAAGCAGCGAGCAGCGCTCAAGACTGGTGGAGAAATCTCTCTTGCTTATTATTACCTCTGTCTTGCAGCCGCTTGGTATACTTAGCTTATAGTTATGGAAAACGCCTTCGAGAAGTCTTGATATCACGAAAACGTTGCCTATCTCGAAAATAATGTGGCGGTCATTGGTGCAGACAGTGCAGAGCTTGTCGGTATCGTCCTTGATAAGTGTTGATACCTCGAGAAGAGCCTTTTTCGGTACTACGAAATGGTACTTCTCGGTGCAGTCTGTCATTTCATTCCTGATCGCCAGTCTGAAGCCGTCTATGGCTACCATATTGAAACTGCCGTCCTCTATGTCGAAAAGCTCGCCTGTGAGTACGGGCTTGCTCTCGTTGAGGGAAGCAGCATAGCTTGTCATATTTATCATGGATTTGAGTGTGCTCTGCTTTACGGAGAAGCTCCTTGCGGAATCTACCTTCGGGAGCTCGGGATATTCGCTTGCGGACATTGCAGGGAAGCTGCACTCCGTAGCGCTGCAGGAGATGCTGATAACAAGATTGTCGTCAATGTCAAAGGTTATGCGGTCTCCCGACATCTTTCTTGTGAATTCGCTGAAAAGTCTTGTGCTTACAACGAATTCTCCCTCTCCCTCAGTATCGGCATTGATAGAGGTGCGTATACCCATTTCGAGGTTATAAGCGGTAAGCTCTACACTTCCCTCTGATATGCGTACCTTTATTCCTTCAAGGGCAGGTATGGTGGATTTCTGTGATACTGCTCTGGAGACATTTCCTATTGCCTCACTGATCTCTGTTTTATCGCAAATGAATTTCATTGTATATGACTCCTTTGAACTCAGCTTATAAAGATAAGCTAAGATAAGAATAAATATATTGTTGTTGTTATTGTGTCGGTGGAAAAGTTGGAACGTGCCTTTTTTGAAGATATAAGCCGCACAGCTCGTCCACACCGCACTGTTGTGAAATTTTTGAAATTGGGGAAAATGAAAATTCCTGTCCGTTTTTGTGTTTAAAAGGTTTATTGATGTTGAGTTGAAATGGAAAAATAGTTGAGAAAAAAGTGGAAAGGGATATTTTGTAATATTTTTTGATATTTTATTTCACAATGGTGTTAAGTGTTGAAAATCAAAGATGTTGAAATCAATCCTGACTTTTTATGTAGGGTAATAATCAAGTCGGAATGTTTTCGGTCAAAATCTGATTGGTAATACCAAAACAGTTTTTAACATTGTGTTGAAAACTGTGTTTAAACATAAGCTTTTCAACATTATAAACAGTTTAAACCTTGCTCTTGTCCTTGATGTTCTTGATAATATCGTTTACGAGATTTTTGAGGTTGTTATCCTTTTCCATTGACTCGGTAACGCTGGTCACGGAGTAAACGATGGTTGAATGGTCTCTGCCGCCGAACTCGGTTCCTATGGAAGCAAGAGGCATCTGTGTGATCTCTCTTACAACGTAGATAGCTACCTTACGCGCTGTGGATATCTGAGCGGAGCGCTTGCTCGAACGGAGATCGTCGGGAGATACGCCGTACACTGTGGATACCTCGGAGATGATCTTCTCAACTGTTATCGGTATTGGCTGCTCGTCTGTGAGGACGTCGCGGATAACGCTCTGAGCCATTGATATGGTTATGGGGCTTCCTGCGAAGTGGTTGAGAGCCTTAAGGCGTACAACTGCGCCTTCAAGCTGTCTGATGTTTGATTTCAGGCGGTTAGCCATGAATTCAGCGACCTCGCTTGGCATTTTAAGCTCAAGAAGCTCGGATTTTCTGTTTATGATAGCAAGTCTTGTCTCGTAATCCGGAGCTGATATATCAGCTATGAGACCACCCTCGAAACGTGTGCGGAGACGCTCTTCAAGGGTGAGCAGCTCCTTTGGCGGCTTATCCGAGGTGATAACTATCTGCTTGCCCTCCTGATGGAGCTTGTAGAAGGTGTGGAAGAACTCCTCCTGCATACGCTCTCTTCCCGAGAAGAACTGGATATCGTCTATGAGAAGTATATCCGCATTTCTGTACTTGTCGTGGAAGTCCGATATGGAGCTCTTGTTGAGAGCGCTTACCAGATCGCTTCCGAAGGTCTCGCTGGTAACGTAAACGATATTGAAATCGGGATGATTTTTCCTTACCTCATTGGCGATAGCCGTGATAAGGTGAGTTTTTCCCATTCCCGAGGGTCCGTATATGAACAGCGGATTATAATCGGGAACTGCCTTTGAGCCGCAGTTCTTTGCGACTGACTTGCTGCAGGCAAGGGCGAACTCGTTTGATCTGCCCTCGATGAAGGTATCAAAGGTATAATCGTAATTTGCGAATTTATATGACTGTTCAAACTCGGCGTGCTTCTGCTCGAGCTCTGCGTCCGTGGGTACCTTTATCTTTTCGGGCTCGTCGGACTGTACATTTATGACGATATTCACATTAAGTCCGAGGACGTTGAAGAAAGCATCCTTGAGGATCTCGTTGTATGTAGTCATTACTATATTCTTCTGAAAGTCTGTCTGTACGCTGAAAATAGCTTCTGATCCGTTGAAATTAACGGGAACGAGCGGATCAATCCATGTTTTTATTCCTATTTCGGGTATTTTTCCGTTTTCGAGACAGTAGCCCTTTACTGTTTCAAAAACCTCGTCAAATGAATTCATAGAAACCTCCGAATGATTGTAAGTTTTGATGGAGAAAAATTCGATACTCTCCTATATTAATATATAAGACAATTATACCATAAACGGCATTGAAATGCAAGCAAATTTCACTGTCAAGTATTTAAAAAATGAATGGTTTTTTAACACGTAAATTGACATATTGTTGAAAACTGTGTTGAATGATAAGAGAAAAGCTTCGGATATCTCTGTCCTGCGCCTGTGAAATTGTTGAATGACGGTTGTGAATAATTTTTTTTGACAATTTTTATGATTTTTCGGACCGAAAATAAAAATCAGACAATGTGTTGAAATTTCAAGGTTTAATATTCAAGATATATTGGTAAAAAAACTGAAAATGATTTCGGCGGTAAAAAAATTTCCCGAATTGCTTGACACAAAGGCTTTTTTAATATATAATGATTTAGTGTAATGCAGGGCAAGCTGTCTCTGTACGCAAAAAAAGACGATCAGAGCTGTTGATTAGGACGGCTCTTGTATATGATTTGAAGAGAGGAGGACACTGAATATGAAAAGAACATATCAGCCTAAGAAGCTCCACAGAAAGAAGGAGCACGGCTTCATGAAGAGAATGGCTACTAAGAACGGCAGAAAGGTTTTAGCTCGTAGAAGATCTAAGGGCAGAGCAAGATTAACTCACTGACGAGGCTGACCACAAAATATAAATTTTGTGGTCTTTTTTGTTAGGACACTGTATGCAGGTGCAAATATGCTTTATACGGAAATATTGAACGATAATAAGGACTTCCTTACCCTGTACAAAAAGGGTAAGTATGCTGCCTCAAAATATTCGGTCATCTATGTCAGACCAAACGGCAGACCCTTCAACCGCCTCGGCATCACCGCAGGCAAAAAGGTGGGCAATGCCGTCTGCCGCAACAGAGCAAAAAGACTTATCCGCCTCGCCTACCGCAGTTCGGAAGTGAATATGCCTGTTGGCATGGATATAGTCATAGTGGCAAGAGCTGCTATATGCAGCATAAAGTCAGACGAATACTGCGGCTATATGGAAAAATACGGCATAAATGACATAAACAGGATGTTCAGAAGCTTTGATGTCAAGAATAAACGTATATGAAATATATTGTTCTGGGGATCATAAAAATATACCGGAAATTCATTTCTCCGCTTTTTCCCCCTAAATGCAAATATTATCCCACCTGCAGCACCTACGCTTTGAAAGCTGTTGAGCGCTTCGGCGCTGTAAGAGGTTCGGCTCTTGCCGTGTGGAGGATCCTCCGCTGCAATCCATGGTCAATGGGCGGCATAGACTACGTTCCCGAAAAGTTTACTTTCAGGGTGAAAAAGTACGACTTCATCGATCCTGATTACGGCGATGATGATATCAATAATTAAGAGGGATGAATATTGAACGCACTTTATGACATTATCGGTGTGCCTTTCGGCTATCTGATGAGACTTATTTACTCGCTATGCAATAACTACGCCGTGGCTATCATACTTTTCACGGTAGTTACGAGAATACTGCTCTTCCCCGTCAATTACAAGACACAGAAGAGCGCTGCAAGAATGCAGCTTTTAAACCCAAAGCTTGAAAAGTTAAGAAAAAGCTTCGCAAACAATCCTCAGAGATTGCAGGAGGAACAGCAGAAGCTTTACCAGCAGGAGGGAGTGAACCCCATGGGCTCATGTCTTCCCGCATTTATACAGATGTTCCTGCTTTTCGGTGTTATCGACGTTATCTACAAACCGATAACCCATATCCTGAATATATCCAAGAATATTATCGAGAATGCTGTTGATATCGCAAGAGGTATCACAGAGGACAAAAACCTTAACATGAGCAACCTAAGATGCGAGCTCATGACTATGGAAAATCTCAGCAACAACAGAGAAAAGTATTCTTCGCTGGGTGAGAATTTCCTCACAAAGGTATCTGAATTCAACGAGAGATTTACACTTTTCGGTGCAAATCTCGGAAAAACTCCTACCCTGCACCCCGAAAGCTGGACAAAGGAAGCAATAATACTTGTTTCTATCCCTTTCCTTGCAGGTCTTTCACAGCTTCTTGTATCTGTTTACGGTCAGATACATCAGAAAAAGACCAATCCCGCAGGACAGCCCGGAGGCGGATGTATGTCTGTAATGCTTTACGGACTTCCCCTCCTTTCCATATGGTTCGCATTCCAGGTACCCGCAGGTATAGGATTTTACTGGATATGGTCATCAGTATTCGCATTCATTATAACCTTTGCGCTTAACTGCTATTTTACTCCCGAGCGTGTAAAGGAAATAAATGAACAGGAAAAAGAAAAAGCAAGAATTTATGCAGAGAAACATCCGAACAAGAAGACCTTCATGCAGAAAATGATGGAACAGCAGGCTGCTCTTGAGGAACAGAAGAACGCTTCTTCATCTTCTTCGGGCAAGGCAAGCGGCATCTCACGTTCAGAACAGAACAGGCAGAACCGCGACAAGCTCAAGGAAGCAAGAAAACGTATGGCTGAAAAGTATGGAGATTCTTACGAGGATGATAATGATGAAGAGGACTGAGTCCTCAGGGAGGTATAAAGTATGACAGAAATTTTCACAGCAAGATCCGTTGAAGAGGCTAAGGAAATGGCCGCAGAGAAGTTCGGAAAAAAGATCGGTGAGATCACATTTGAAATTCTTGATGAAGGTAAAAAAGGTCTTTTCGGAATAGGTTCAAAAGAAGCAAAAGTAAAGGCAACTGTTGCAGACAGCAGCACTGTACAGGCTGCAGCTCCGAAGGCTGCTCCCGAAGCTCCTGTGACAACAGCAGCTCCCGAGAAAAAGGCTGAGCCTGTGACAAAGACAGCAGCAGCCGAAAAGCCTATTGCAACAACAGAAACAAAGGCTGCCGAGACTGTAAAGGCTGTAACAGAAAAGTCTGAGAAAAAAGCAGCTGAGGCTGAAAATGCTCCCGAAGCTCTTGACGAGGAAGCATACTCACTCGACAACTTTACCCTTATCGAGGACGAAGCTCTTATCAATCCAAAGGTAAAGCTCGCAATGGACTACATCAGAAGCATACTCAGAGCTATGGATGTTGACGTTGAATTCAAGGTATATCAGAACGAAACAGGTGCTGTAGTAAATCTCGAAAGCGACAATAACGGCACAATCATCGGCAGACGCGGTGAGACACTCGATTCTATCCAGTACCTCTGCTCTATAATCGCAAACAAGGGCGATAAGGACTACTACAGGATCACTATTGACTGTCTCGGCTACAGAAACAAGAGAAAGGATACTCTTGAGCAGCTCGCTGCAAAGGTTGCAAAGTCTGTTCTCAGAACAGGCCGTTCACAGCCCCTTGAGCCCATGAATCCCTACGAGAGAAGAGTTATCCACTCAGCTATATCAAATATCGAAGGAGTTTCTTCACGTTCAGTCGGCGAAGAGCCTTACAGAAAGATAATCATTTCTTCAAATAACCCGAGAAGAGGCGGCGGCAGACGCGATAACAGACGCGACGGCGGCAGAAGAAATGACAACAGAAGGAACGGCGGTCAGAGAAACCGCGACAGAGAGGTAAATATGGAGCGCAGAAGCGTTGACCTCTCAACAAGCTTTGAAAAGGACTATAAGAGACCAAAGCCCGAGGACGAGATACAGGGCGGTCTTTACGGCAAGATCGAGCTTTGATAGAATATCTGAAACAACGGCGTAATGCCGTTGTTTTTTTAGGAAGTGATAAGATGTCAACAATAGCTGCCATATCTACTCCCAATGCAATGGGCGGAATTGCGGTGATACGCATATCGGGCGAGGACGCTCTGGAAGTTGCGGAAAAGATATTCTCCCCTTTCGGAAAGAAGAAGGTCGCGGATATGGAAGGCTATACCTGTGCATACGGTATAGCTCACGACGGTGAGGAACACCTTGATGACTGCATACTTACAGTGTTCCGCGCTCCTCACAGCTACACGGGTGAGGATATTGCGGAGCTGTCATGTCACGGAGGTCTGTACGTCACAAGAAAAGTACTGAGAGCAGCTCTTGCCAACGGAGCTGTAAACGCCGAAGCGGGCGAGTTCACAAAGAGAGCTTACCTCAACGGCAAGCTTGACCTGACACAGGCAGAAGCTGTAATGGATATTATTTCCGCAAAGGGCGAGCGTGAGCTGAAAATGGCTGAAAGTCTCCGCGAGGGTGCGGCTTTCAGAAAGGCGAAAAAATGCTCGGACAAGCTGCTGAAGATACTCGGTGACCTTGCTGCGTGGGCGGATTATCCCGAGGAGGATATCCCCGAGGTGCGCCCCGAGGTTTTATCCGAGGAGCTGAAAAGTGTTCGTGATGATCTGAGCTCCCTCATAAAGAATTATGACAGCGGCCGTATTCTGCGGGAGGGCGTGGCTACTGCCATTATCGGCCGTCCGAATGTGGGAAAGTCCACACTTTTCAATTGCCTCAGCGGCTGCGAAAGGAGCATCGTTACCGAGATCGCAGGTACGACGAGGGATATAATCGAGGAGTCGGTGCGTATCGGCGACATCACACTGAGGCTCTCTGACACGGCGGGTATCCACGAGACCGATGATGTTATCGAGGGTATCGGAGTTGAAATGGCTGAGAAAATGATCTCAAAGTCGGAGCTCGTAATCGCAGTTTTTGACGGAAGTTGTCCACTCACGGAGGACGATCTGTATTTAATTAATAAAATAAACAAAAGCAATACTGTTGCCGTAATTAATAAAAATGATATTGAACAGTTCCTTGACACTTCCCTGCTTGAGCAAAAAATACAACATATTGTATATCTTTCTGCCAAGGAAAATACGGGTGTGAATGATCTTTACGATAAAATTCAGACCATTTTCAAGCTCAATGAAGCTGATTTTGATACTGCAACAGCTGCAAACGAACGTCAGAAAAAGTGTATAGACAAGGCACTGGAAGGTATTGAAAGTGCTATTTCATCACTTGAAATCGGTGAAATGCTCGATGCTGTGAATATTCTTGTTGACGAAGCTGAGCAGTCGCTGCTTATGCTTACAGGTGAAAAAGTCACGGATGTTGTTGTTGATGAAGTTTTTTCACGCTTTTGTGTAGGAAAGTAATGTTTCATGTGAAACAATGAAGGAGGGATATTTTTGAATTACGAAATGGGTGAATTTGATGTGGCAGTTGTCGGCGCCGGTCACGCGGGAGTTGAAGCAGCTCTTGCAGCTGCAAGGCTCGGCTGCAAAACTGTCATGTTCACCATATCACTGGATCAGATCGCAAATATGCCCTGCAACCCCTCAATCGGCGGAACTGCAAAGGGTCATTTGGTGCGTGAAATAGACGCTTTAGGTGGAGAAATGGGAAAAGCTGCGGATAAATGCTTCATACAGAGCAGAATGCTCAACCGCGGAAAAGGTCCTGCTGTCCACAGTCTGAGAGTTCAGGCGGACAGAGTTGAGTACCATAAGTACATGAAAAATGTCTGCGAAAAACAGAAAAATCTGTTTGTAAAGCAGGCAGAAATATCAGATGTAATAGTAGAAAATCAGAGGATCACAGGTGTCAGGACTAAACTCGGTGCTGAGTATAAAGTAAAAGCTGTCATAATTGCCACGGGAACTTACCTAAAAGGCAAGATACATATTGGTGAGGTTTCATATGAAAGCGGACCCGATTCAGCTCTCCCAAGCAATCTTCTTTCAAAAAGTCTTATTGACAGCGGTGTGGAGCTCCGCAGATTCAAGACAGGAACACCCTGCCGTGTCAACAAAAGAAGTATTAATTTTGATATAATGGAAAGACAGGACGGCGACGAAAAAATCGTCCCCTTCTCATTTGAGACTGATCCAGAGAAGCTTGATAATAAAGTAAGCTGTTATGTGACATATACCAACAGTAAAACTCATGAAGTGATACTCGCAAACCTTGACAGATCACCCTTATACTCAGGCAGAATAGAAGGAGTAGGACCGAGGTACTGTCCGTCAATTGAGGACAAGATAGTCAGGTTTTCAGATAAACCCCGACATCAGCTCTTTGTAGAGCCTATGGGAATGAGCACAGAAGAGTACTATTTGCAGGGAATGTCGTCATCGCTGCCCGAGGACGTACAGCTTGCATTTCTCAGGACAATAGACGGACTTGAGGACGTAGAGATAATGAGACCTGCATACGCCATAGAGTATGACTGCTGCAATCCGAATCAGCTGCTCCCTACCCTTGAATTCAAGAACGTGGAGGGACTTTACGGCGCAGGACAGTTCAACGGAAGCTCAGGCTATGAGGAGGCGGCGGCGCAGGGAATAGTCGCGGGCATTAATGCTGCACTTAAAATAAAAGGAAAAGAGCCGATGATTCTTGACCGCGCGAGCTCCTATATAGGTACTTTGGTGGACGATCTCGTTACCAAGGGCTGTTCAGACCCCTACAGAATGATGACCTCACGAAGCGAGTACAGGCTTATTCTGCGGCAGGATAACGCCGATCAAAGGCTTACTCCCATTGGTCACAGGCTCGGGCTTATCTCTCAGGAGCGCTTCGATGCGCTTCTTGAAAAGGAAAGGCTTACCGCAGAGGAGATTCAAAGAGTTTCAAAGCTCAATATATCGCCATCTGAGGAGCTTAATGAGTTCCTTGAGTCAAAAGGAACTTCCCCTCTTGCTACGGGCTGCAAGATGTCCGATCTTATCAGGCGTCCGCAGATTTACTACAATGATCTTGCGGAATTTGACGGGGAAAGACCTGATCTGCCCGCAGATGTTGCGGAACAGGTAGAGCTTCAGATAAAGTATGAGGGCTACATCCAGAAGCAGCTCCAGCAGATTGAGCAAATGCGAAAAATGGAGTCAAAAAAGCTTCCGAAGGACCTCGATTACAGCATGATCTACGGTCTGAGGCTTGAGGCCGCTGAAAAACTGAACAAGATAAAGCCACTTTCAATCGGTCAGGCTTCGCGTATTTCAGGAGTTTCCCCTGCCGATGTTTCAATGCTTGCGGTGTGGCTCATGCACGAGAAGGGAGAAAACGATGCTTCCTGATCTTGATTATTGCAGAAATGAATTTAAGTCCGTCGGGTTTGAGCTTTCACGTGAGCTTTATGAGAAGCTGGATATTTACGCGGATTTTCTCGTTGAGTACAATGAAAAAGTCAATCTTACGGCAATTACAGACCCTTCCGAAATACTGAAAAAGCATTTTATTGACAGTATCGCTCTTTCAAAATACGTTGCAATTTCCGATAATTCGTCAATTATTGACGTCGGAACAGGTGCGGGCTTTCCGTCCGTTCCCCTTAAGCTTTTCAGACCTGATATAAAGCTCACCCTGCTTGATAGTCTTAATAAGCGTGTGGAGTTCCTTCGTCAGCTCTGCGAAAAGCTTGGTATCGAAGCGGAGTTCATTCACGGACGCGCCGAGGACTTTTCAAAACTCTCTGAGTACAGGGAAAAATACGACTTCTCATGTGCCCGTGCAGTTGCTAATCTCTCACTTCTCAGCGAGTTCTGCATACCTTTTGTAAAAGTCGGCGGCAGCTTCATATCTATGAAAGGACCGACTGAGGATATATCCGAGGGCGAGAAAGCTGTAAAGCTCCTTGGCGGTGAGATCTCTGATATTGCAGAATATGACCTTTTCGGCGAGCAGCGCAGGATAATAATTGTAAAGAAAATATCGCAGACTCCGCCAAAATATCCGCGAAATAGCAGTCAGATCAAGAAGAAACAGCTCTGACCGTTTTGAAAATTGTCACAAGATCCGTCGTTTTAGCGATAAACGGCGGATTTTTTTTATGGAAAATATTTCCGACAGGTGTTAAAATTAAACTATCAACTTGATCGGAGGTCACAAACATGGCAGGATTTTTAAATTTTACCAAGGAACGCCTTGTAAACAAGGTCGTAGAAATATCAACAGATGACATAATATCGAACCCAAATCAGCCCCGCTCGGACTTTTCGGAGGATATATCTCAGCTTGCAGACTCTATCGCACAGAACGGCATATTGCAGCCAATATCAGTCCGTAGAAAGGGCTCGAAGTATGAGCTAATTGCGGGAGAGCGACGACTTAGAGCGGCTAAGCTATGCGGTTTTCCGGTAGTTCCCTGCATAGTTCACGAAGTCAGCGACAGACATTCGGCAGTTCTTGCACTTGTGGAGAATATCCAGCGGCAGGATCTTTCTTTCTTCGATGAAGCATCTGCTATCGAGAAGCTCATAACTCTTTACGGTATGACGCAGGAGGACGCGGCTTCAAAGCTCGGAAGAGCTCAGAGTACAATTGCGAATAAGCTCAGATTGCTCCGTCTGACCGAAAAGGAAAGAGCTCTTATCACTCAGTACGGACTTACTGAACGTCACGCAAGGGCGCTCCTGCGCCTCGGAAGTGCCGAGGACAGGCTTTTTATACTTGATAAGATCATTAAATGTGATCTTAATGTTGAGCGCTCGGAGAAGCTCATCGACGAGTTCATCGGCAGCAAAAGAGATAAGGTAAGTTATAAAAAACGCTCAGTTGTGTTTCAGAATGTGAAGCTTTTTGTAAACACTATTAATAAAGCAATAGAGACCATGCAGGCTGCTGGGATCTCTGCGGACTCACGAAAGATACAGAATGAAGATTATATTGAATACCGTGTAAGGATACCAATTCAGAAAAAGACCTGACACAATTGTTTCACATGAAACATTTTTATGTTTCATGTGTTTTTTTATTGCAGAATGTTTCATGTGAAACAAATTTTGAAAAAAATCTCGGATAAATATTTACAATACCCTTTAAAAGTGCTATAATAGTATAAGTAAATCTTGAAAGGAAGATAATATGGGCAAGATAATCGCTGTTGCCAACCAGAAAGGTGGCGTAGGAAAAACAACAACCGTCATAAACATCGCAGCATATCTCGGTTCACGGGACTTCAAGATACTCTGTGTGGACGTCGATCCTCAGGGAAACACGACAACGGGCTTCGGTATCAAGAAAAAGTCCGTGAGCGTTTCCGCATATGACGTTATCACAGGCAAGGCTCGTGTACAGGAGGCTATTCTCACAACAGAGTTTGAGAATGTTTCAATAGTCCCTGCTACGGAAGCTCTTGCAGGCTGCGAGATCGAGCTCGTTGAGTTTGAGAACAGAGTCAACAGACTAAAAATGCAGCTGCTTACCTGCAAGGACGACTATGATTACATATTCATTGACTGTCCGCCTGCGCTCGGTACCATAACTATCAACGGACTTGTTGCCTGCGACAGTATCATCGTGCCCATGCTTGCGGAGTTCTATGCTCTTGAGGGACTTTCACAGCTTGTGAATACTATAAAAATAGTTAAAAATAATTATAATCCCGCACTTGAGATAGAGGGCATACTCTTCACGATGTTCGATGGCAGACTTAACCTTGCAAATGACGTTGTTGCAGAGGTGGAGAAGTACTTCCCGAACAAGCTGTTCAAGACAAGGATACCGAGAAATGTACGTATATCAGAAGCTCCCAGCCACGGAAAGCCTGTAATGTACTACGACAAGGGCTCAAAGGGTGCGGAGTCTTACGAGCTCGTTTGTCATGAGATACTTGGTGAACCGCTGGAGCTCCCGAAAAAGAAAAAGATATTTTCTTTCAAAAAAAACAGGAAAGGAAAACGTTCGTCTTGACGAATGAGGATTGAAATATGGCAAAAGGTGGTTTGGGCTTAGGCCTTGACACGCTGTTCATTGACAATGCCAATGAGGTACAGGTTAAAAAGACGCTCCGTACCGCTGAGTTAGAGCCTAACAGGGATCAGCCCCGTAAAGCGTTCAGCGACGAAGCGATAACAGCTCTTGCGGACTCAATACGCGAGCACGGTATGCTTCAGCCTATACTTGTTCGTCCGATCAGTTCGGGCGGCTATCAGATAGTAGCGGGCGAAAGAAGATGGAGAGCTGCAAGAATGGCGGGGCTTGATGAAGTACCTGTCACAATTCGTGAGCTCAGCGATCTTGAAACAATGCAGATCGCAATTATTGAGAACTTGCAGCGTGAAAATCTCAATCCCATTGAAGAAGCCGCAGGCTACAATGATCTTATCGAAAAATTCGGTATGACGCAGGAAAAAGTGGCAAAAATGGTGGGACGCTCCCGTTCGGCAGTTGCCAACGCCGTGAGGATACTTTCACTTCCGGACAGAGTGTTGAAAATGGTGGAGAACGGCGAGCTTTCCGCAGGACACGCAAGGGCTCTGCTGGGCTTTGAAGATGAGGAAATGCTCATTGCAACGGCTCTGAGAGCTGCCGACGGAGGACTGACTGTACGTCAGGTGGAAAAGGCTGCACAGAAGTCAGCGGAACATTCCGAGGAAGCATCTGCTGCAAAGTCAAACAGGAAAATTGATAATTATTTTAAGGAAATGGAACTCTCGCTCAATGAGCGCCTCGGCAGAAAGGTCAAGGTGGATTACGGCAAGAACAAGGGCGCTCTGATACTTGAATTCTATGATAAAAACGACCTCGCCGCACTGGCTGAAAAGCTTGCAAAAGAGGACTAAGGAGAATAAATATGATTGACATTAAGCTTATAAGAACAAATCCCGAACTCGTAAAGGAAAACATCAAAAAGAAGTTCCAGAACGACAAGCTGGAGCTCGTTGACAAGGTAGCCGAGCTGGACAAGCAGTACAGAGAGACCAAGCTCGCCTGTGACAATCTCAGAAATACCCGTAATGTAAAGAGTAAAGAAATAGGCGGTCTCATGAAGAACGGTCAGAAGGAAGAGGCCGAAAAGATAAAGGCTGAGGTATCGGCAATGGGCAAGGAGCTCGAAGAAAAGGAGCAGCTCGAGATAAAGCTCGAAGCCGATATCCGCGAGATCATGCTCGTTATCCCGAATATCATCGACGAGACAGTTCCTATAGGAAAGGACGATACGGAGAACGTAGAGGTTGAGCGCTTCGGAGAGCCTGCTGTTCCTGCATTTGAAGTTCCTTACCACGTTGACATCATGGAGAGAGTAAACGGTATCGACATCGACAGCGCACGTAAGACGAGCGGCAACGGCTTCTACTATCTTTGCGGCGATATCGCACAGCTCCAGAGCTGCATACTCTCATACGCAAGAGACTTTATGATAGACAAGGGCTTTACTTACTATATCCCGCCTTTCATGATAAGAAGCAATGTTGTAACAGGCGTTATGAGCTTCGCTGAGATGGAAGGCATGATGTACAAGATAGAGGGCGAGGATCTTTACCTTATCGGTACCTCCGAGCACTCCATGATAGGCAAGTTCATTGATACTATAGTTCCCGAGGAGGAGCTCCCGAAGACTCTCACAAGCTATTCTCCCTGCTTCCGCAAGGAGGTCGGAGCTCACGGTATCGAGGAGCGCGGCGTATACCGCATACACCAGTTTGAAAAGCAGGAAATGGTCGTTGTATGTAAGCCCGAGGAGTCTATGGACTGGTTCCACAAGCTCTACAGCTATACAGTTGAGTTCTTCCGCACACTTGATATACCTGTACGTACTCTTGAGTGCTGCTCGGGAGACCTTGCAGACCTTAAGGTAAAGTCTATCGACGTTGAGGCGTGGTCGCCCCGTCAGAAGAAGTACTTCGAGGTAGGAAGCTGTTCAAATCTCGGCGACGCGCAGGCAAGACGTCTCGGCATCAGAGTAAAGGCTGAGGACGGCAGCAAGTACTTTGCACATACACTTAACAATACAGTTGTTGCTCCTCCGAGAATGCTCATCGCATTCCTTGAGAACAACCTCAACGAGGATGGTTCTATCCGTATACCAAAGGCACTCCAGCCCTATATGCGTAAGGATATCATTAAAGTTCCTGAGAAGAAGTAAGCACGATTTAAAGCGGTACAGTTCAAGCTGTGCCGCTTTTTTATGTATGACGATGTGTAGGGGCTGGCGTCCTCGACAGCTCGTAAATCTTCAAATGACAATATGTAGAGGACGCCGCCCTCGGCGTCCCGAGGGCGGCGTTACCTACAGGCTAACGGCTAATAGCTGAAGGCTAATTTATATGCTCGTCGCCCCACTTTGCCGCTGTGCAGAGGCACATCGTTATAACTCCAATTGTCCCGCCGAACATTGTACCTAAAATAAAATTTATCATTCTATCACCATTTTTCATATTATTATACTGATATTATTATGTGCTTTTTATTTCTGTATAATCACTTAAAAACATGAATATTTCCACTGTAATCAGACATAATATTAGAAAAATCTTTAAATTTGTTGCAAATGCCACTTTTCATATGCTTGTTTATATGATATAATAAGACCATAATTATGAAAAGAGGTAATTACCAATGAATAAGATAACTAATGACATTTACTACATCGGAGTCAACGATCATCAGGTCGACCTCTTTGAGGGACAGTATGATGTGCCCAACGGTATGGCATATAATTCATATATTATAGTTGATGAAAAAACAGCTGTTTTTGACACTGTTGACGGTAACTTCACAGACGAGTGGCTCGACAATATAACCGAGGTCCTTGCCGACAGAACGCCTGATTATATCATCGTTCAGCACATGGAGCCCGACCACTCCGCAAACCTTATGAACTTCCTCAGAAAGTACCCGAATACTACAGTTGTGGGAAACGCTAAGACCTTCGGCATGATAGACAATTTCTTCGACGGGATTTCTATCGCAAACAAGCTTGAGGTCAAGGAAGGGGAGAAGCTCTCACTTGGCAAGCATGAGCTTTCATTCGTATTTGCTCCCATGGTTCACTGGCCTGAGGTAATGTTCACATACGACAGCAAAGACAAGGTGCTCTTCTCGGCTGACGCTTTCGGAAAGTTCGGAGCTCTCGACGTTGAGGAGGACTGGGCTTGCGAAGCCCGCCGTTACTATTTCGGTATCGTAGGCAAGTACGGCGTACAGGTACAGGGCGTACTCAAAAAGGCTGCCGCACTTGATATACAGACTATATGTCCTCTCCACGGACCTATCCTTAAAGAAAATCTCGGATACTATCTCGGACTTTACAACACATGGTCAAGCTACGGCGTTGAGTCGGAGGGCGTATTCATTGCCTATACATCGGTTTACGGCAATACAAAGAAGGCTGCGGAGCTTCTCAAGGAAAAGCTTGAAGCAAAGGGCTGCCCGAAGGTCGCTATTGCAGACCTTGCAAGAGAGGACATGGCAGAGTCCGTTGAGGACGCATTCCGCTACGGAAAGCTTGTTATCGCAACTACTACCTACAATGCCGATATATTCCCGTTCATGAAGCACTTCATTCTCGACCTCACAGAGAGGAATTATCAGAACCGCACTATCGGTATCATCGAGAACGGAAGCTGGGCAGCTACAGCTGCAAAGGTAGTAAAGTCCATGTTCGAGAAGTCAAAGAACATCACATTCACAGATACCACAGTATCTGTAAAGTCAGCTGTAAAGGCAGCAAATATAGCCGAAATAGAGGCACTTGCGGACGAGCTGATGAAATAAAATATTCAAGGAGGGACTGAATATGAAAGTTACACTCAATCCCGACAAAGAAGTTGTTGACAGAATAAAAGAGGGACTTAAATTAAAGGACGGCTACTGTCCGTGCAGACTTGCGAAAACTCCCGAAAACAAATGTATGTGCAAGGAGTTCCGTGACCAGATAGCAGACCCGAATTTTGAGGGCTTCTGCCACTGTATGCTGTATTATAAGTCGCTGGCGGACTAAGACAGGTTTACGGCGGCACAGACCGTCTTTACGCAAAAGAGTTTGAATAACAGTTCAGAGGAGGTCTAATATGAACGAAGTAGTGATAACAAAGGAAAACTTCCAGAGGGAAGTGCTTAATTATAAGGATACCCCCGTTCTTCTCGATTTCTGGGCAATGTGGTGCGGACCCTGTATGGCACTCGGACCTGTTATAGAGCAGATAGCCGACGAATACAAGGGAAAAATAAAGGTCGGCAAGGTAAATGTTGACGAACAGCCCGAGCTTGCATCTGCTTTCAGAGTTGAGAACATTCCGCTGCTCGTAGTAGTCAAGGACGGACTTCCCGTAAAGCAGTCTGTGGGACTTCAGCCTAAGGAAGAGATCCTGAAAATGATCGATATAAAGTAACAACAAAGCTCACTGATGAAAGTCGGTGAGCTTTACTGTTGCAGGGGCTGATGCCAACATCAGTCCGACAACGAAAAGGCAAGGGGCGATGCAGGCATCGCCCCTACACATTTGTCATTCATAATTCATGATGTATCTGCGGGCGCAAACTGTGCGCCCCTGCAAAAAAATATGCACGAAAACTCTTCTCACGATTGTATATATTATTGAAGCGACGCTTCCGACTGAAAGGAGGAATTGCCATGAAAGACAGTTCAGCGCTGTACGCATTCAATAAATTCGGAGACACCGTTCTGCGGGCTGCCTATGCTATGACGGGAAGCTATTACGAAGCAGAGGACATAACACAGGAGGTCTTTCTGACGCTCCATGTAAAGCCGCAGAGCTTTGATACCGATGAACATATGAAAGCATGGCTGCTTCGTTCAGCCATAAACCGCTGCAAAAACTACAGAAAAAGCGCACGTATACTTAGAAATTCACCCCTTGACGAGGCTCTCGAAAATACCCTGAGCTGTGAGTTCACGCCTCGGGACAGCGAGATAAGAGAGAGGATAGAAAAGCTCCCCGAGAAGTATGCAGCAGTGATATTCCTTTATTACTATGAAGAGTATACCATAAAGGAGATAGCTGCGCTTACGGGGAAAAATGAGAATACTGTGAGCTCGCTTTTGCAGCGCGGAAGAAAGAAACTTAAAACAGAGCTTGAAGAGGAGGATCTCATGTATGAAACGAGATGAATATAACGGTTTTCTTCGCAGGGTAAAGTGCAGTGACGAGTTCCGCAGCCGTATGCGGGAAAAGCTCAGCTCACCCACTATAGAAATGCATGAATACGCGGACAGTGTAAGCGGTACAGAGGTCATCACAGCAAGGCACAGCTGGGGAAGGATAGCTGCTATGGCAGCAGCCTTCGTGCTTGTATGCGGAGCTGTGGGCGGCGGAGCATATCAGCTTTCACGTATGAACGGCAGTTCAAAGCAGGGAAGCAGCGGAGACAGTATCAGCACTGACAATATCGACCTGAATGCGCCAATATACGATAATATGAGGGCAAATAAAGCATATTTCAATACGGATATGGTTTTATGGGAAGACCTCAGCGGCAATATTTACACCAAGAATAATGTGAATACAGAAAAGTTCTTTGATTACATGGACAAGTTCGACACTACAGCCGAGATAGAAAAAGAAGACTTTGACTCAACCATGAGGTGTATCAAATTATATTTCGATTGCAGGACAGGTGAAGTAAAGGATCACTGCTATGCCTTTGAACTGTACGATAACGGATGTTATATACTCCGTGAGAATGATAAGGGTCATGAAGTAAAGGACGAAGAGAGAGAAACATATCACGAATTTGTTGAGGGCAATAAGGTTTTTCATGATATCCTGAATATGTATGCTGACGAGGCGACTATTGAGATATTTGACAGAGTTACGCATAAGGAGCTCGAAAACGAGATAAGCAACGGCTTCAAGAACAACCCATACGACAAAGCGTACTACTATATAGCAGACGAAAACAGGCAGGAAGAATATACTCTTACAGGCAGAGAAGAATTTGCAAACGAGCTCATGGCGTTTGAATGGGAAAGAGCGCCTATAAGAAGCGGCGATGTAAACAGCTATGATTTTGGTTTTGTTGCAGCAGAGGACGGCTATATACAGTTCGGTATCGGAAAGACATACAAGCTCAAAAACGAAAGTGACCTCGAAGCCTACAATGATGTTCTGAAAAAGCACCTGATAAAAAATAACTGAAACTGAAAGGAATAAAGAACAACAGAAAGTTGCTATTTATAAAATTCTATGATATAAGCTCGGAGCCCGCGCCGCCATGTTCGCGGCAAAGATATGAAAAGCGGCAGTTTACTTCCGCGAGTGTTGCCATTCGGATAATTTTATGATATAATAATATAAAGTCTCCGCAGTCGGTATGGCTGCGGAGAAATTTTTTCGGAGGTATAACAATGAAGCTCATATCATGGAACGTCAACGGCTTCCGCGCTTGTTTGCAGAAAGGCTTTGAGGACTTCTTCAAGGCTGCGGACGCTGATATATTCTGCTTGCAGGAAACAAAAATGCAGCCCGATCAGGCGGACTTCACGCCCGAGGGCTATCACATATACTTTCACAGCGCCGTAAAGAAAGGATATTCGGGAACTGCTGTATTCAGCAAGACCGAGCCTCTGTCCGTTGCCTACGGCATAAACGGCACTCATCTTGACGAGGGGCGCGTCATCACCTGCGAGTACGAGGACTTTTACTTCGTGTGCTGCTATGTTCCCAACGCTCAGGACGGTCTGAAGCGTATCGACTACCGCATGGAGTTCGAGGACGATATGAGGGCTTATCTCTCGGAGCTTGACAAAAAGAAGCCCGTTATCTACTGCGGTGACCTCAATGTAGCTCATGAGGAGATAGACCTGAAAAATCCCAAGACCAACCGCGGCAACGCAGGCTTCTCCGACGAGGAGCGCGGCAAGTTCACGGAGCTGCTCGGTGCAGGCTTTGCGGACACGTTCCGCAGGCTCTATCCCGAAACCGTTACATACTCATGGTGGTCTTACCGCTTCAAAGCCCGCGAAAAGAACGCAGGCTGGCGTATAGACTATTTCGTGGTGTCCGAGCGCCTCATGAAGCGCGTGAAAAACTCCGAGATACTTACAGATGTAATGGGCAGCGACCACTGTCCTGTGATGCTGACTGTTGAGTGACCATGCGGTGACAGGAATGATGGAGCGGGAACAGATTTATTCGGATAATATCAGCGATATAGCAATGGAAATAAGCATTTCTCATGTCTGGAGAGAGCGGATATTTGCTTTAAAAGGCGGTGAAGTACTGAAACTTTCGGCAAATGACAAGGATATTATCCCCGAATACATCAGAGATGTAATAGTTGACAATCAATTGTCTTTCACCATTCAGATAGTGGACAAATATGAAGAAGAATATGATGAAGGACTGGTCATATTTAAATTCAGTTCGGATGAATTTCCGAAGATAACAGCATATTCGGGTAATAACCCTTTGATAATATGAGCATTTAAAATTTTACGGGCGCATTTTGTGCGCCCGTAAATTTTATGCTGAAAAAGTTTTCTTGAAGCTCAGATAATTTCGTCCGTCCTCCTTGCCGTATATGGCAAAGCAGATATGCTCAAAGAGCTTTCCGTAGCCCTCATCGGCTATGACCTTTCTGAAATACTCCGATACTTCATCGGGCTTGTTGCCGAAGGCTCCGCAGCCCCACGCGCCGAGTATCAGGTTTTTATGACCGTGTTCCGCGGCTATGGCAAGCATAATGCGTATGCGTCTTGTCATGGTCTCGGCTATTTTTTTTCCCGAAGCAAGCAGAGCTGCCCCCCGTCTGTTCGGAGCGGGAACTGTTATCACGGCTGCCGTGAAGGTCTTATCAAGAAGCTCGCAGTGATGATCGCGGAATACGCATACATTGGGGGAATACAGCATATAGTCGGACTCCACGGAGCTCAGGTGAGTATTGTTATAGCGGTACATTTCCTTTGCGCCCTCAGAGGTTATGGAAGCGTACAGTGTGCTGCACCTGCAAAGGGCTTCCTCCTGCGCGTTTGCGCCGAGTCTGAAACCGCCGCCTGCCTTATGAGCATTGGCGAAATTCATTACAAACGGATCTTCAAAGCGGCTCGCAGCAGTAAACGTGTCCTCAGTGGTAACGGTGATCTCACACATTTTCCCGTCTGGTATGACCATATTTTTCAGGAGCTCCGCGCTCTTTTCGGGGGAATATGCCGCAGCTGACGTGAAGTCGTTTTTTGGCAGCTCCACCCGCTTTCCGTCCTTTTCATAGAAGCCTTCGGCAGTTATTTTTATTGTCTCGTTTGCAACTGCGATATTGTTCATAAGCTCACTCCTTACCTGTGATGTCTATAATGTTGTACTCGGAAACAGCGCCTGTCTTGAAAGGTATTGCCCAGCCCGAGATACCCGAAGTCACGATGAAATCCGTATTTCCGCGGACCGTATGGCCGTAGACGAAATCATTTGCCCCTATCCACAGCCCGATATATCCTGAGGGCCATATATGACCGCCGTGAGTGTGTCCCGAGTACACAAGGTCGACCTTTGCTGCCGCCTCATTGTCATAGTCGTTTGGCTGGTGATCCAGCACGAGAGTGTATACATCGGGAGAGATATCCGCTGTAAGCTCGCCGATAGACTTTCTGGACTCGTCATGCTTGTCGCGTCTGCCTATTATTGCGAAATTATCCGTTACCATAACGGCTTCGTCCTCAAGTACGGTCACATTGTTCTTTTCGAGCTCCGCGTACATATCATCAAGGGAGAAATCGCGGTATCCCTGCATATAGCCTTGATCGTGGTTGCCGCTGACGAAGTATACTCCGTAGGTAGTATCAAGCTTACCGAGAGCCTCGCAGGCTTTTATCATGTCGCTGCGTTTGGAGTCATCATCGGCGAAATCCCCTGCGATAACTACGATATCTGGATTTTCTGCCTGTATTTTCTCCATTTCTCTTGCCATAGCCTCGCCGTCGAGAGTTATGCCTATGTGAGAGTCCGCAAAGCCGACTATACGCAGTTTTCCGCTGTCTATGGACTTTTCGGTGGTTATGCTGTACGGCGTTGAGATCACATGGTGAGCGTTGTACCAGCCTATGGACAGGTATACCGCCGTAAACAGCAGTACGCACACGCCCTCGATATTTCGGCGGCGTTCTTTTTTTGCGGCTTTCCGCACTATGAAGGCTATCAGGTCGGCAATGAGCCAGAATATGATAAGGTGAAGTATCACCACGATAACGCTGTAAAAGTTTATGAAGCCGAAACAGGCTATGCCGCCCAGCGGTATGAGGCTTGCTAGCCACGAGAGCACCTTGTGCCTTTCACCCAGCCTTTCTATGAAGCTGAAACGGTGAAACCGCGTAATAAGGTAAACAGTCCCGCTTATGGACATTAAAAGAAGTATCAGAAAAAGTAAGACCCAGTTCATATTATCCCCCTGAGATATGGCTTTGATATCATATCGGATTTTTATATAATGTCTATTTTAAATATAACAGTTTTAAGGGGGATTGTCAAGCTATGGGTAAAAAAACAGCCTCTTTGTTGCAAATAATCTTCTGTGAAGGATATATGGTTGAAATATGTATTCTTATATGATATAATATGTGTAAGATTTTAAGGTGAGATGCTGTTTTTTGGTCAGTATTTAAAGGGGGACGCCAAATGGAAAGAACAAAAGGAAAATTCATTATTTCAGCCGATGAAATAGCAGAAAAAATGGGTGCAGGCTGGAACTACGGAAATACTCTCGAAGCGAATTTCGGCGGGACTCCCGACGAAACGGTATGGGGCAACCCGAAGGCTTCACAGGAAATGGTGGACGCAGTCGCGGAAGCAGGCTTTGATACAGTAAGGATACCT
Source organism: uncultured Ruminococcus sp. (assembly GCF_946415235.1). GTDB lineage: Bacteria > Bacillota > Clostridia > Oscillospirales > Ruminococcaceae > Ruminococcus. The sequence continues at coordinate 75,263 of NZ_CAMKRR010000002.1, forward strand.
ATTTCATACCTCAGCAAGATAGACGACAGCAACGGCTTTAAAATAGACGAAGCATGGCTTGAAAGGATAGCGGAAGTCGTTGATTACTGCTATAACAGGGGAATGTTCGTTATCATAAATATGCACGGCGACGGCTATCATACCATCAACGGCGGCTGGCTTTTATGCGACAGCGAGGATCAGGACTACGTTAAGGCGAAATTTGCCGCTGTGTGGCGTCAGGTCGCTGTCCGCTTCGCTGACTATGACGAGCATCTTATCTTTGAGTGCATGAATGAGGTGTTCGACGGGATCTATCATGATCCCGTTCCCGAGTACTATGAGAATATAAACGATTACGACCAGATATTCGTGGATACCGTAAGGAGTGCAGGGGGCTGCAATACTCACCGCTGGCTGCTTGTTGCGGGCTGGAACACGGATATAAAGTATACCTGCGGCAATTACGGCTTCAGGTTTCCCGAGGACAGGGGAAATACCGCAGACGAGGGCAGACTTATGCTCTCTGTTCACTGCTACGACCCGTGGGAATACTGCGGCGACGACCTCAAAAAGATATTCCTGTGGGGGCAGAAGGGTCAGGAAATAATCGAAATGACCAATATCGACCCTATATACGACGCAGACTGGGGCGAGGAGGAGCACATAAAGGCTCAGCTTGCCATGCTTAAGGAGAGATACGTTGATAGGGGAATACCCGTGGTTATCGGCGAATTTGGCTGTATCGACAAGACTCTTGAGCATTCGGAGCTTCCCGACAGGATAGCCGAGAACCGTGCTTACTATGACGGCTTTCTTGCGGGAACAGCGGCTCAGAACGGCATAACTCCCGTGTACTGGGATAACGGCTACAACGGGCCGAACGGCTTCGGACTTTTCGACCGCCGCAAGCTCACGCAGACTCAGCCCGAGCTTATCGAAGCTATAGTATGCGGCGTCAGAAATAAAGACCCCATGTCGGGCAGAAGCGCATATATCGACAGATATACAGGATAAACGATAATAAAAAGGTGTGATAGATCTTATCACACCTTTTTTGCTGTAAATATTATTTGTAAGTGAAATTGTAGCCGCTTATATCGACGTCGGGAACAGGCTCGGCTTCGTCATTGAGACGTATATCATAGTAAACCGTGCAGTGTACGGTCTCGCCGTCCTTGGCGTAAAACTCTGTACCTATTGGTATTCCTGTTTCCTTGTCGATGAAGAACTTGAAGCTTCCGTAATAATCTTCGGGATATATGCACATTTCATCATTCCTGAAATCGATCCTGCCTTCTACTATACAGCAGTCTCTGTCAAGTATGTTTGTTTCTCCCGTGATGTCCCACTTGCTGAATTCATACATATAAGTACGTACAAGCCACGGACCTTCAGATATGAACATGGGTCTGAATTTGAAAGCATACCAGTTTGGTGATCTGTATTTGTTCAGTCTGAATTTATCAAAGCCGTCGTATTTTTCAGCATCGCCTTCATGAGGTACAGCATACGTATTATAGTGATAGTGGCCGTTATCATTTTGGTCATCGGTCGGATTTGTCCAGTAATATTCCTTTTCTCCGTCACAGTAGGTCTCACTGTTCTTTTCAATATCATTGGCATTTATTCCCTTGACATATTCGAGCAGAGAAGCGCAGTCATACTCTCCGCTGTAATCAGAATAATTGTTATCTGAGTAGGTGTATTCCTTCGGAGCTCTGTTATCACAGAACAATACCGTATTGTTGATCGTTTTATTTATCCTGCGATCTTCACCTTCTTCGCAGTACTGCTCGTTTTTTTCTATACTTGCATATTTTGCGCTGAGCTTATCGTAATAATCGCAGGAATTGATGAGCTTATCGACTAATTCAAGCTTCTGCGGATCAAGCTCGGGACCTATGGGTTCAACGTCGCTGATGACCCAGCTTCCGCCGTTATTGATGACCTTCATGGACATATCATACTTGTTCGGAACGCTGGTAAAATCGTATTTTACAATGGCTGTGAATGAATCATCGGTGATATCGGTAATTTCTATAGGTTCGTCCCTGCGGTCGAAGAAGTAATAAAGCCGGCTGTATCGTTCATTTTTATCGCTGTCAAAGTACAGGGCGCCGTTATACATTGCAAATACTCCGAAGTCAGGATAATTCTCGGTATCAGCATCATATATCCTGTTTGGTTCATAGCCTGAGAGGTCCTCGCCTATAAGATGCGGGAACTCCTTGTCAATACAGTCCTGTGTCATGAATGAAAGAGCCTTTTCCATTACCTCGTCGGTATTGCTGTATTTCATACCGACATCATAATGATAGTAATACCATCCGCCGAGAAGGGCATAATTCGCGTGGTCGAGCGGATCACCTCTGCCGAGCTCAAACCATATACTATCTGCGGACTGACCGCATTCCTCGTCTATCCTTCGGCATTCTTCCTCAAGATTATCGTAATATGCTTCAAACTCTTCCTCTGTCATATTAGCGGCCTGTTCTTCACTGAGGTCATACTCGGGATAATCCGGCATTTTGTCCTCGTCCAGCGGATCGAGGAAATTATCGAATTCGTCCGCAAGACCACTTGCTATACTGCGGTATTCCTCCGCACGTGGGTCTTCTGTTGAGGGCTGTGTCATTTCTGACGACGCTATAGTAGTTACGGTATCATCGTCGCCGCTGCTGCTGTTTTTCAGCTGCTTTGAGATATTGTAGCCGCCGAATGAGCCTGCGCCTATAAGCAGCGCAAGTGAAGCAGCTATGGAAGCTGTCCTCCATTTCGGGCGCTTGTATACCTCAACTCCGCTTACTTCTGTTTCACTGCTGAATTCTTCATTAGTATTGTCTGATATATTGTACTTTCTCTCGCTCATTGCGTATATTCTCTCCTTTTCTTCGTCGGTGAGTACGGGAAATTCCTGAGCGATATTCTCAATATCCATACTGTCCAGCTCCTTGAAAAGATCGTTTTTATTCATATCAATCCCTCCCTGCCTATGCCTGCTTCTGCGAGCAGCAGTTTAAGCTTCTGTTTGGCGCGGCTGCTTCGCTTCTGAACGGCTGTGGCTGTCATTGAAATGTTCTTTGAGATCTCCTTGGCAGTCCTGTTGTAGTAGTATTGCTGAATTATGATAGTTGAATCGGGCTCTCCGAGCTCCTTTATCTTGTCGAGTATTATCCTCGACTGTTCTTTCTGCTCGGTGTGCTCGATGAGACGCTCGTCAGAGCCGAAGGTCTCCATATTGTCATCGTCTATGCTGATATTCCTCATGTTTTTTGTACTTATCCTGCGGTAAGCGTCAATTGCCGTATTCCTTGATACCGCAGCGATAAAGCCTTTGATATCACCCGAAAAGGAAGTATCCTTGTCGAGCCTCTTGTATATCTTCATAAAAATATCGCTGACGCAGTCTTCAATATCCTCGCGTGAGCCGCAGCTCCTGAGAACATTGATAACGATAGCATAAACATAATTGCAGTATTTATCGAAAATCACTCTATGACACTTTTGTATCGACTCCGCCATAAGCAGACGAAGCTCGTTCTCTGTCATCGGGAACTCCTCCTTTATTGAATGCATTCAATAATATAATCGAAAGAAAGCATTGATATCAGACATATTATTCTAACATTTTTTCCGTAAAATCGCAAGCTCTTTGAAAAACAGAAAAAAATTATTGAAAAACGATAATTTTCTATTGACAAATGATATTTTCTGTGTTATACTATAGTCACAGTAAAACAATACAAAGGAGAGCGGACTTATGTGGAACAAGGATAGATCACTTATTCTGTCGCGTATTCTTACACTTGCGGCGGCTATGGCAGCCGTAATAGTTGCAGTCTTTATACCTGCGATATCCGGGTGGTATCAGTATGAAATGGCTGCTGAAGCAAACAGCGTTTTTGACAGGAGCACTATGTTCATTCCCATGTGCATTACTTTATATGTATGCGATGCACTTGCGCTGGGGGCGCTGTGGAACCTGCATATCCTCCTCAGGAACATAAGCAGGGACGAGGTGTTCATACAGAAAAACACAAATTGCCTGCGGAGGATATCATGGATATGTATGGGTGTAGGCGTTATGATGATGATATTCGGACTGTGGAGCTCCATATTTGCATTCTTCGGTATGTGTGCCCTCATGTTCGGACTTATCATGCGCGTACTGAAAAATGTATTTGAAAAGGCAGTAGAAATAAAGTCGGAAAACGACTTTACAATATAACGGAGGTGTTTTCCATGCCGATTATAGTAAATCTGGACGTTATGATGGCAAAGCGGAAGATGTCCTCACAGGATCTTGCGGAAAAGGTGGGCATTACTACCGCTAATCTTTCGATACTGAAAACGGGCAAGGCAAAGGCAGTCCGCTTCTCGACGCTGGAGAGAATATGCGACGAGCTTGACTGCCAGCCGGGAGATATACTTGAGTATCAGAGAGAATAGGCATATCCGCGGGGTAAAGCATGATACAGGGGTATGACATATATGGGGAGCAGGGATGCTCCCCCGAACCGTAACAAATACAATACTTACTATAAACATATTTATAGTAAGCAAATCGGAGGAGGTACGATCATGAAAAAGGCAGCTGTTGTCAAACGGGAACTGAAATATACATACGGTATTGATATCGCACTTTGCGTGTTCAATTTCCTTATATGCTCGCTGCTCTGTGCAGGGGGCAGCGAATGGCTCAATATTGCGGGAGTCATCGCACTTGTTACTGCTATAATACCTGTCGGCTTCAAGAGGCTGTACTATAAGGACGAGTTCACGCCGAGGTCAGTGGGAGCAGTAATGACAGTGTACAGAGCCGTGCAGACTGCACTTCTTCTGTACGGTATCGACTTTTTCCTTATAGCAGGTGTATGATATGAGAGCTTACGAATACAGAAAAGGAGAAAAGCATCATGAATAACAATATCTATAACGGACCGCAGGCTCCCTATATACCGCAGCCTGTGACAAAGGTAAAGGAAAAGCCCGAATACTCAAAGGCAGAAGTGGTACTCTCGGTATTTGCCTTTATAGCTGCATTCTGTGCGGTAAGATATATACTGTTCAACGCAATGGGCTTCATAACTACGGGAGTTTTCATTGCTATTATTACCGCGGCAATTATTTACATGAAGAAGAAGGGCTGCGAATTTTCCGCGTTCAATAAAGTGCTTGCGGCAGTTCTGTATGTATTCAGCTTTGTTTTTTCAATTACTGCAAACAACTTCATAAAAGACCTTGATGCCCTTTTCATTTTCGGTGCGGCAGCGTACCTTATATACTCCGCAGCGGCAGGAAACAAGGATATCGAGCGCTATCTGCCCTTTGCGGTATGCAAGGCGATATTCGAGTACCCCTTCTCCCACTTCGGAAAGCAGGCGGCTATAACTCAGGACAGCCTTTCAAAGTCAAAGGCGGGCTCGAATGTGAAGTATATCATCATAGGACTTCTTCTCACAGTACCGCTTACTGCTATAGTAGCGTCGCTTCTCATGTCGGCAGACGACGGACTTGCGGAAATGCTTTCCGATATATTTGAAAGGATATTCAGCGAGGAGATATGGAATATAATTTTGCAGCTCTGTTTAGCGATACCTTGCTCCATGTACCTTTTCGGAATGTTCTACTCCAACACTCACCGCGGCGGGATACAGCCTCTTGACGAGCAGGGCTGCATAAGAAAGCTGTTCAGTATCCGTTTTGTCAGCAACCTTATAATGTATACAGCCGTTACTCCCATATGCATACTTTACGTGCTGTTTTTCTTCTCGCAGGCGAGCTACTTCCTGTCCGCGTTCAGCAGTGAGCTCCCCGACGGATTTACCTATGCGGATTACGCAAGACAAGGCTTCTTTGAGCTCTTTGCTGTGGCAGTGATAAATCTTATAGTACTCTGCGCTGTAAGCCTTTTCTCAAAGAAATCAGGCAGGGAAAAGCCATTTGCACTGAAGCTTTACAGCGTTGTTCTGAGCATCTTCACTCTTATCCTCATAGCAACAGCCATGAGCAAAATGGTAATGTATATAGATAATTACGGTCTTACAGAGCTGAGAGTATACACGAGCTGGTTCATGATACTTCTTGCGTTCATATTTGTGCTTATAATAATAAAGCAGTTCCGCTTTGATATGAAGTTCACAAAGCATTTAGCAGTGATATTCACGCTGTTGTTTGCAGTTCTCTGCTTCTCGCGCCCCGAAGCTCTTATTGCGAAGTATAATATAGAAATGTACAGAGCGGGACATCTCGATGAGCTTGATACAGATGCCATACTCAAAATGTCGGACGACGGTCTCCTTGCTGCTTATAATGAGGAAGCCGTAACAAAAGAGGAGGTCAACAAGCATAAGAAAAGACTGTATCAGCGCAAAACTTACGGCAGATATAATCTCTCCGCAGTGATCCTTGACAGCAAGACGGAATGAATATATAAATGTACAGCCCCGAGGCAGCGCCTCGGGGCTTGTTCATACTATTTGACCGCGCGGATCATTTATCCTTTTTTTCCTCAGCGGGCTTTTTCACGCCTGTTACGTCGGAAATATCGACCTTTTCGGTCTGACCAGCCTTAATGAGGACTCCGTTGATATCGCCCACAAGGGTAATAATATCGTTAATGGACTTATTTATAGTCTCTGAGCTCTCATTTGTGATGGTAACATTATCATCAAGAGCGCTGAAAGCGTTGATAGTTGTCTCGAGGATAGAAGTAAGCTGTGAAACACTGTCTGCGTCCATTGTTGAGTTGTCGTTGCAGAATGAAACGACATTCTCGAGGAGGTCCTTAACGACAGCGGCTCTGTCGCTGGTAGCAGATGTGGATTCGCCGATATTCTGCATATTCTCCGTAATGCTTGCAACATTTTCCTTGAGCTTGTCGGAAAGTGCGAGAACTTCTTCTGTGATCTCTTCCAGCTGCTCGTTCTGTCTGTTGAGGGCAGAGTGTCTTGCGATGAGGACTGATTTTGCGTGAACGATACAGTTATCGGGAGTATTGAGACCTCTGTAGATAGCTGTAGCCATATCGCGGCAGGTATTGTATCCGCAGGCATGGCAGTCATATTTGCGGTCCTCTTCGGTGTGCATACCCATTTTCTCAAAGATAGGAGCAAGCTGAGCTATATTCGGAACAGGTGTAGGCATCGAGCCCTTGTAGTTCCTGAGGAAGTCAGCCACATGGAGCTCGTCATCGAACTTCTTGAAGAGCTTGTCATCGCCTCGTCCCATGATACCTGTGGACTTGCGGCGGCTCTTTGCCTCAATTTCGATAGCTCTTGAAGTAGCCATAACGTCGAAAACGGTCTGATTTGTACCCGAAGCGGGTCCTATATTACATCCGAATTCACATGAGAGCACGTCGAATACCTTCGGGTGCTTTGATTCGGGCATTCTTCCGTACATATCTATTTCGCCGAAAACCTTGTGTACGCCTTCGGAATTTGTGATATTTACCTCGGGATCGTGCATCCAGATATTATCTCTGAATCCGCCGGGACGGGAGTATATCGAGCCCAGCTGACCCTGCATATCGTCGAATTTATACTCGTAATTTTCGGAAGTATCAATAGGTATGATGATATCATTCCTCTCGAAGTATTCAAGAAGCTTCTTGATAGTAACGTTGTACTTTACGAGACCTGTGTCCTTAGCCTCGAAGGACTCGGCGATACACGGAGAAATAACAGCGATAGGGTTATTTCTGCGGAGATACTTCTGTATGTATATAGCGCCGCAGGCGATGGGGCTGTGTATAGGTGAAAGGTTCTGCAGCAGCTTGGGCTGGTATGTTTCGATATACTTTACGATAGCAGGACATTGCTGTGTGATCACGTTGCCGATCTTGTCCTGATCGAGAGTTCTTGCGTGAGCCCATGTACATATATCAGCACCGAGTGATACGTCGAAGATAGTACATCCCTGTTTCTTGAACCAGTCGAGCACACCCTTCCACTTTGTGGGGAGAATGGTCTTGATAGCGGGAGAAGCCATAATAATGATCTTTTCCTTGAGGAGATCGGTGATACATTCGTCGGTATCGTCGATATAATCTCTTGCGCCATGGTTGCACTTCTTTACGCATTCGCCGCAGGCGATACATTTAGCGGGATTAACCATGGTTATGAAACGTCCGTCTTCGAGCTGCTTTGTCATATTGGCTTCGGGAGCGGGACATTCTCTTACACAGGCATTGCAGCCCACGCATTTTTCAGGTTTTACAATGATCAATTCACTCATAATTATAAAAACTCCTTATGACATTTAAGAAACTTATTTTGCTTTATTTCTTTCCGATGGAATTGGCTTTGGCTGCAAGAGCAGCAAGGTCTATCTTGCCCTTCTTTTCGCCGCCGTCATTCTTATCGCTGCTCTTCTGCTGTCCTCCGGAGGACTCTTCCTTTTTATCGTCTTTTTCGTCATCTTTCCTGCTGTCGTCTTTTTTGCCGCTTATGGACTCAGCCATCTGCTTGAGCTTATCCAGCTCTTCCTGCTGTTTGCGCTTGTCGTCCTCATTTTTGATCTGATCCGAAAGGAGCATAGGTCTTTCGGGAATCTCGGGCTCAAAGACTTCGGGCTGCCTGAATACGGGAACGCCGCCCTCCTTAAGGGTAGCCTCTGTCTTGTTGAGGCACTCGTCTGCCTCGATGAGTCTGCTGATGCCGTCCTTGCGGAAGCCCTCGAGGGAGTCTCTTACCAGACCCATATGTCTCTTGAGCGAGTTTACATTATCAAGGAGAGAAGCTCTGAGGTTGTTTGAAGCAACTTCCATCTGCTCTGCCCTGGACTGAGCCTCAGCTATCTTTTCGGCAGCTGTCCTTTCAGCCTCGAATATGATCTGTTCCGCTTCCACGTTGGCTTCGGCGACTATATTCTCGGCGAGCTTCTTTGTCTGGAACTCTATTTCGGCTGCCTTTGATTTTGCTGTGCCTTCCAGCATTGAAGAGGACTTCTGAGCCTCGATGAAAACATTGCTGAGAGCCATAGCCTCGTCCTGAGCCATAAGTGCTGCACACTTTGATTCTGCTGCCTTGAGTTTATCCTGCAATTCGGACATTTCGTCCTTCATTTTCTTGATATCTTCTTTAAGGCTGTTGTTTTCGTCATCCGTTGCTTTTAATTTGAGGCTGAGAGTATTGTTCTGAACCTGGACCTGCGTGAGCTTTGCGCGTTCTTCCGAAAGAACTGATTCCAGAGCTTTTTCGGGCTCTGTCCCCTTTTTGTATGCCTCCATCTGAAGCTTTGTTTCTCTCAGTTCGTTCCTGAGATCATGGACCTGTTCGTTAAGGTATTCGATCCTTCTGATAACGGCTTCCTTTTCATAGCCGCCGAATGTCACGGTCTTGATAAATCTTGGTTCAGCCATATTTATATCCTCCTTATTACAACCGACCTACTGAGCGGTCACCCGATAATCCCTCAAATGGATACAATTACCGAGTTTGATACATAATTATTATACACCAAAATTGAAATATAGTCAATAAAAAAACTGCACAAAAAACAGGGCGATTTTATGTAAATCACCCAATCTTATCGTGCAGTTTCGGCATTATACGTAAATTACCAATCATTTTCGCTGTCAGCGATGAGTTTTTTTACTTCTTCGTTTTCGTAAAGACCGAGGTCGAAGAGGCGGTCTGCCTGCTTGCTTGTGATCTTTCCCTGATCCGTGAATACGAACTGTCCGTGGTGCTGTTCCGTGCCGTTCCACGAGTCTATGATCTGCAGCCAGCCTTGTCTGTCCAGCTCTGTTTCGGGGTATTTTGAGTTTGGATAGAATTTTTCGACTATCATTTTCGCACATTTGCTGTGGTTGGTGAATGCACAGGAGTAGGTATCGCCGTCGGGAGATATCCAGCCCAGCTTGAAATCGGGAGAATTCTTGTCGAACATCTCCTCAAGGGTGAGGGGCTGTTCCTTGTCCGATTCGATGATACGCAGGAAACCGTAATCATTTTCCCTGAAATGGTAGTAGCCTCCTTTTCCGTCGAAAACGACGGGAAGCTGGTCTTCGGAGATTATATCCTCAAAGCCTGTACCTTCGAGGGCTTCAAGGGTATCGACATAGAGATAGCAGTAAGAGCCTGTGGAGGACTTGTATACTGCATATTTCTTTTTCTTCTTCTTTGTTCTCTTCACTCCGAAACACCTACCTTTCATATAGCACATAACATAGGTATATTTTATCACAGTTTCTACGTAATGTCAATTATTATCTTTATTTTCTGCGAATTGCCATAAAATAAGCGGCTGTCAGTGTTGACAGCCGCCATATTTCAACAATATTACATATTTACAACATTATTTATCATGTTGCCGCCGTTCATCTTAGCGTTTCTCATTGCTGTATCGAGTTTAACGAGCAGTGAGTTTACGTTGAGGCAGTCGCCGGGGAGGTAGTGATACAATGCACCCGAGCAAGGAAGCTGAACATTGAGGTTCAGTACTTCGTAAGGACTGCTCATTACACGCTGGATGTTCTGAGCGATGCCTGCTGCCTGACTTTCGGAGATATTCTTGTTGAATACGAAGCAGAACTCGTTTCCTGTGATGTTGTAAATTTCAGCAACATCGCCGAATTCTTCCTTGAGCTTTTCAGCAACAGCAGCAAGATACTCGTCACCGAAGTCATAACCGTAGGTATCGTTGATGCTTCTGAAGTTATCCATATCGAATACAGCGACCTGGAATCTGCCCGTTTCAAGTCTCTCGCTGATATCGTTATCGAGAGCGTAACGGTTCTTCATACCTGTAAGAACGTTTGTTACAGCGAGGTCGGTAGCCTTCTGACGTGTATTCTTGAGCTTAGCGTCAACCTCTGCGAGACGGAGCTCACGCTCTTCGAGTTCGGCTCTTGCCTTCTTAGCTCTGCGTGCGAAGAGCCAGATAGCGAGCTCTGAGAGAACAGCGATGAGAGCCATGAGTCCCATGAGGACATAAGCTCTGATAGCGTTTCTTTTTGAGAGTCTTGCTGTCTCGCTGGCAACGATGGTGATAGTAGCTGTAAGCATCTGATCGGCAGTTACCTGAAGAGGATAGAGCTCCTGCTTAAGGGTCTCGTTCATGGTTGCAGCGTCGCCTTCCTGGAGCTGATCGGTACCGAGAGAGTTGAGCTTCTCATGGAACGTATCTATGATAGACTTAGCGTAGTTATATCTCTTCATGACAGTATCGTTCATATCGAGGCTCTCAAACATCTTTTCGTAACCAATGATATTGCCGTAGATACGTTCTGTATCGCCAACTATCTCAAGCGGATTGTCATAGAGGTTTGCAGCAAGACCGACGGTATTGGTATTAAGGCTTGAAAGCTCACCTTTGATGCTGTTGATAGCACGGGTAGCTGTAGATGTCATTGTACCCGTCTTGTTATTGTTGTTATAAATGTTCCATACGAGGATGGTATTCAGGATGTACATCACCGCAACGAGGATCGCAGCAACAATAAATCCGCTCGAGGCGCCTTTTTTCTTATTCTTTGCCATATTCTCGCCTCCTATTAAGAAATATCTGCATCAGGATTCAATATGAGCTTAACGAAATCGTTGTTCATATTGTCTGCATTAACGAATGTTACACCTGTATTCAGGTGAGAAGTGATGTTGTCGTTGTTTATGGCACTTGTTGCGAACTTAACGCCAACATATCCCATAACGTAAGGATTCTGAACAACTGTACCCTGGAGAACACCATTCTTGATATTGCTTATGATCTCATCGTCAGTGTTGAAGCCTACAGCGAATACCTTGCCTGCAAGGCCGAGCTCGTTGATGGCGTCGCATATACCGAGCGTCATATTTGTGTTTGTGCCGAAGAGGATAGAAATATCAGGATTCTGATCTATCAAAGCCTTAGCCTTTTCCTTGGCTTCCTTACGCTTTGAGCAGGGCTCTGACTGTACGAAGCGGTTTACGATATCCATTTTGATACGGGCATCGGCATCGGCTTTTTCCTTTTCCTTTGCGAGAACTTCAAGCTCGGCAGCTGTGAGCTCAGTCTCTTCTTCCTGAGCTGCATTTGCGTCAGCACCGCCTGCTGCGTTGGCAGCAGCGTCTCCGCCCTCAGCACCGTAAGCAGCGGCATCTCCGCCTTCTCCGCCTTCTCCGCCGTATGCAGCAGCGCCTCCGCCTGCGGAATCGTCGGTCTCGTACATGAATGCCTGAACAGGTGCGCCTGATGCAGTACCCATAATAACGCCCATCATGCTGAGCTCGGCGAATTCAACGCCGCTTGACCTTCCGAGAGTTCTTTTCATGGTATCGAAGAAGCCCAACATACGCATATCCGATGTTGCGGCTGTACTTCCTACTATACCGATAGTTCCGATATCACTTACTTCCTTGCCCTTTGCCTTCCAGCTCTTAATGATATTTCTTGCAGCACATACGCCGCCGTCAAAATCAGATGAGTTTACGAGGGAGATCGTAAGAGGATTATTTGCATCGGGTGAAGTTACGTCAGAGTTGATAGCGATTATCTTGATGCCCTTGTCAACTGCCTGCTGAAGAACATCGTTGAGCTCTGTACGTCCGTTCGGAGCGATAACGATAGCATCGACTTTATCCTTCATTGCATTCTTGATGCTTTCGATCTGTGTAGCATAGTCATTGTCACCTTCGGCAACAGAGTAGATTATGTCGTATCCGAGTTCTTTTCCTGCGTCCTCAGCGCCGAGCTTAACATCATCCCAGAAAGCGATGGGCTGTTTGGTTATAACTGCGATCTTTCCGCCGCCCTGTCTTACTCCGGCAGGTGGTCCGCCACAGCCGCCGCACAACAGCATGATAGCTGACAGTGTACAAGCAGTGACTGTTCTGAAAACGCCTTTTTTCTTGTTTCTGTTCATTATATCGAACCTCCTTTGATCAATTAGACCTTATACTGCCGCGGGATATCTGCAAACGCTTCTTTTTTTTCGTATCTGACGAACCGTTGGCCTGCGACATTACCCCTGTACAAGTCCACTATTGATATCCATAATTCATTTTAGCACATTTCTTTAAGAATTTCAACAACTTTTTGTAAATCAGTAGTCCGCGTGATAAACAAAATTAATCAAAAAAACTTATGCATTTTAATCAATTTTATACCTGTGGTTTAAACCAAAATCAACTATACAAAAATTGGTACAGCCAATCCTACCGCTGATATTTTTTGCCGATATTACGCTCTGTAATGAACTTAAAAAATTTGCACAAATACAGCTAACGATTTTTGTAAAAGATAATTCAATTTTGTCCAAGAGCCCTTTTTTCGCTTGACATCAATATAGAAAAGTGTTATACTAATCGTGATAACAATATAAATACGCAAATTTGCAGTTGCGCTGCTATATTCTTATGTCAGGAGGAGAGACCATGCAATGCGAAAAATGCAACGCACCACTTGACCCGAAGCTTTCTGCCTGCCCAAGCTGCGGAGCCCCTGTTCCGCAGAATATCGAAGGATTTGAAAACACAATGGAATTCCAGCATGAGCTTCGTGCGATCGTTGTAAATGACGGAACCCGCGCCGTTGCCAATCAGGACAGATTTATCGGTCTGCTTAGCGATCATATACCTGATTACGATAAGGAGCGCCGTCTTCTTATTAATATGTACAAAATGGGTATCCTTAAGATACTCCTCGAGGACAAGAACCACGAAATATCCATAATGAAAGCCAAGAGCTTCATGCTCGGCGATCTTTTCCTCTCGGAAAGCGCTTCCGAATTCGTAGTTGCCTGTTATACATACCTTCTCGGCTGGCCTTACGAATCGCATCTGAAGGTATATCCCGATGATGAGGACGGAGCGGATAAGAAGGACGACAATGCAAAAAAGAGACCTATGGATATCAACGAGATGGTATTCATGCCGCGTAACGCTCTGAGATACAGACTCAGCGGAAATATAGTCATTCCCGACGGATATACCAAGCTTGAAGCATTCTGCTTTGACAAGTTCGGTTCGCTCAGGACTATCAAGCTCCCCTCGACTCTCCTCGCTATCGGAGAATATGCTTTCTCTTCGTGTAAGAGACTGAGAGGACTTGAGCTCCCCGATGGACTCAGGATAATAAAGCAGGGCGCTTTCAGCCAGTGCTCAAATCTTGTGGTAGTCAAGATACCCGACGGAGTTCTCGAGATCGAGGACAGTACATTCTCTTTCTGTACAAGCCTCGAAGTCATAGAGATACCGCCCAGCGTCAGCAGTATAGGTGCGGAGGCATTCTCGGGCTGCGATAAGCTCAGAAAGCTCTTCCTCCCCGAAAGCATAAAGTTCATCGACGCCAATGCTTTCTCCTACTGCCCCAATCTTGTTATATACTGCATAGAGAATTCATACGTTCATAAATACTGTTTAGCCACTGGAATAAGGTTCATCCTCGTGACCTCGGCTGAAGAATATGAGCTTGACTAAGAAAGAAAGGATGAGATCATATGATAGAGCTTGAAATAGGTCAGGAGGTCGAGATGGAATTCGGCGGCAAAGCCAAGGTCCTCAGCGTCATCGGCAGCGGCGGTCAGGGTATTGTTTACCTCGTCCGCTTCAACGGTCAGAAATGGGCGCTGAAATGGTACGACATCAATAAGATGAGCAAGCCTGCCGCATTCCGCAAGAATCTCCAGAACAATATAAACGACGGTCCGCCGAGCAATAAGTTCCTCTGGCCGAAATACCTTACAAAAGAAGCGGAGGACGGTACCTTCGGATATATCATGGAGCTCAAGCCCGAGGGCTTTGACTCATTCGTTGATATACTGAATACCTATAAGCTTGAGATCGATCCGCTCACGGGACGCGGTGTGAAACGTCCCGTTAAGTTCAATACTCTCAGTGCAATGGTGACCTGTGTCATCAATATCGTAAACGCTTTCAGACAGCTCCACCGTGCAGGCAAGAGCTATCAGGACCTTAACGACGGAGGCTTCTTCATCAATGTGAATACAGGAGCCGTCCTCGTCTGCGACTGTGATAACATCGCACCTGACGGAAGCAACTTCGGTATCGGCGGTAAGCCGGGATATATGGCTCCCGAAGTCGTAAGAGGCATTGCCAAGCCGAATGTACAGACCGATAAGTACTCTCTTGCGGTAGTACTCTTCAAGCTCCTCTTCAGAGGAGACCCCATGGAGGGCGAAAAGGTCGTAAGAGATGTATGCCTTACAGAATCGTCCGAGCTCAAGCACTACGGTCAGAACGCAGTGTTCGTATATGACCCCAATGACGATTCAAACCGCCCCGTAAGAGGCATCCATGATAACATCATCAAATTCTGGAGGATCTACCCCGACTATATCAAGGAGGCTTTCATACGCTCCTTCACTACGGGCGTTTCGGATCCTACAAAGCGTATCATCGAGAACGAATGGCAAAAGCTGTTCATACGCCTCAGATCAGAAATTATACAGTGCGGCTGCGGAAGAACGAATTTCAGCTCAATGTTCATCCAGCATAACGAAAAGACCTTCAAGTGTCCGAAATGCGGAATGGAATTCGTTACCATCGGTTTCAGTAACCGCGATTACCGCACGCCACTCTATCTCGGATGTAAGTTCTACACCTGCGAGATAGTTCCCGAATCCGACGACTTCACGTCTGTTGCAGGCGAGCTTGTGGAGAATAAAGTCAAGCAGGGCGTCCTCGGAATCAAGAATTGCTCCGACAGACAGTGGAAGGCAAAAATGCCTGACGGAGTTTTCTACGATATCGCTCCCGGAAAGGGCTTCCCTGTATGGCAGGGGCTCGAGATCGATTTCGGCGAAGTTAAAGCACAGATCTAATCTGCCAAGCCAGAGCAGTAATACTGAAAGGATGTATGTAAATTATGAGCAATGAACGTTTTACAGAACCCGAAGTTAATGAGAATGAGAACATTACTCCTTCGGATGAATTGAATAACAATGTATCTGTATCTTCAGCTCCTGAAACAGACGACAGCATTCTCGATTTTGACGATGATCCCCTTAGCGCTACAAGCGTTTCCAAAAAGAGCCTTGTAGTATTCTTCCTGATAGATACTTCGGGAAGTATGAAAGGTAAGAAGATGGGCGAGCTCAATACCGTTATGGAAGAGCTCATCCCAGAGATACGCAGAGTCGGCGAAGCTGATACAGATGTAAAAGTCGCTGTTCTTACTTTCTCTACGGAAGTAAGATGGATGTACGCTAATCCTATCCCGATAGAGGATTTTGAGTGGGCAAGGCTCCGCGCCAGCGGCGTTACCAGCATGGGCGCTGCATTCAAGGAGCTCAACCACAGAATGTCAAGAAACAGCTTCCTTAATTCGCCTTCGCTCTCGTTCGCTCCTGTTATATTCCTTATGACAGACGGATATCCTTCCGACGATTACAAGGAAGGACTCAGAGAGCTCCAGACAAACAGCTGGTACAAGTTCGGCCTCAAGGCTGCGCTGGGTATCGGTCAGGAAGCAAACGATAATATCCTTGCCGAATTCACAGGCTCTAAGGATACAGTCGTTCACGCATATTCAGGCGGTCAGCTCGCACAGATGATCAAGATCATCGCTGTAACATCAGCTCAGATAGGCAGTAAGAGTATGACACTCTCTGATGATACAGGACAGGAGCTCGGCGAAGAGAACGTATTCGCTGCCAAGCAGAAGCTTCTCGGTCAGCAGATACAGGAGCTTGTCAATACCACAGGCGACGGCGACGATGTGCCGTTCGATACAGGCTGGTAATTAGGCCATCGGAAATTATTCCTGAGGAGGACTGAAAAAATATGTTCAACGGCTTCAGCCATTCGGTAATGGGCGCAAGTCATGAAAAAACGAACCTTGTTTGTCAGGACAGCTCTGCTTTCAAGGTAGAAGATCATTATGCTATCGCTGTCGTTGCCGACGGACACGGAAGCAAAAAGCACTTCAGAAGTCACCTTGGCTCAAAATTCGCTGTCGAGGCCGCTATAGAGGCTATAGACAGATATTATGAGGATCGTGAGGCGCTGGAAGCTAACCTTCCCGACAATTACAAATTAATACTCAAAAATATCGAAAAACAGATCATTTCAAACTGGAATGTCAGGATCGAAAAGCACCTTGCGGAGAACCCTGTTACCGAAGAGGAAAAGAGCAAGTTCACAAAAGAGGAATTCGAGGCTATACTCCCCGAGTCCTACTACGGCTCTACTCTCGTTGTCGCTGTTGCAGGCGAGAACTATACCTTCGGAGTACAGATAGGTGACGGAAGCCTTGTTGCTATCTTTGAAGACGGCAAGGCAGTCATGCCGATGGAATATAACGAGGCTGCACCTGCAAATGTTACAGCTTCCGTGTGCAATTCAAATGCAGCGGGAATGTTCAGCAGCTTTTATGCCCCCAACAAGAGACTTATAGCGCTCTATGGTTCTACCGACGGACTTTATACTTCCTTCGGAAGTGAGTATGACTTCCTTGATTATCATACGATAATCACAAGTCAGCTGGTAAACCTTGAGACATTCAAGACAGTCATAAAAAACAATCTCAGCAAGAGATCGCATTTCGGTACAGAGGATGATATATCACTCGCCTGTATCTATGATGAAGCGTTCCTTAATGAGAAACTTGACCTTATCAATCAGCGCGTAGCTGAAAACAAGAAGGCTGCTGCCGAAAGAAAAACAGCAGCGCTCAGCAAACAGGTAGAGGTCGAATGACTTCACTATGAGGCTAAAACGCAGGGAATGCGTTCAATAAATAAAGAAAAGTGGTGTTTTTTATGGAAATAGGCTCATTATACAATACAGCCAAAAACTTTGCGGAAACTTTAAAGCAGAAGAGGCCCGAGCTGACACAGTATGACGCTGAACTCTGCCTTATCATCGCAGATACGGGAGATATTTATTCAGGAGTATCAACTGTATCCATAAACGAAGGTGCAGTTGAGGACGTTTCAGCTGCAAAGATCGCAGTAATGTCTGTGGTCACAGCAAAGCACGTTATCGCAAAACAGCTTATCGTTGTTTCGCTGGACGATTTCATCTATATCAGACCCGATGACGAGGCTCTGGGTATACTTGTAAATTCAAGCGTGGACAACAGCAGCTGTGAGATAGTGCTCTCACCCGACGAGGCGGTTACTGCCGCAAGTCTCGTTCCCGCTTCCGAAGCTCCCGATTTCCTCAGCGGCTACGATGAGGCAGATCTTGGTGCTCCCGCTGAATTTGCAAACAGCATAGACGTTGATTCCGCTAATCCGTTTAATAATGAAACAGGCAATCAGGACGGCGCTCCCAATTCCCTCTACGCGCATCCCGAGGAAGCTCAGATGCAGGGCGCAAGCGGTTTCCCGAATATAAATCCGAACCAGCAGCAGGGTTATCCTCAGGGCTATCCGCAGCAGGGCGGCTTCCCGCAGGGCTATCCTCAGCAGGGCTTCCCGCAGGGCTATCCGCAGCAGGGCTTCCCGCAGGGCTATCCGCAGCAGGGTTACCCACAGGGTTATCCGCAGCAGGGCGGTTTCCCGCAGGGTTATCCGCAGCAGGGCTACCCACAGGGCTATCCTCAGCAGGGCGGTTTCCCGCAGCAGGGTTATCCTCAGCAGGGCGGCTTCCCGCAGGGCATGAATGCTGCTCCCTACAGACAGGGATATACAGGTCATTCGGTTCACGGCGGCGCACCCATGAGAAACGGAGTATATCAGCAGTCTCAGAGCGTAAGCGTTACCCTTACCTCCAAACCGGGCGGAGAGAGCGCTTTCAAGAAGAGACTCAACAGCTTCCTTGACACAGACGATGCAGATATGGCTAACGGCGCAGATTCCGCTGACGCAGGTATGTCTAAAGAAGATATGCTCAAGCAGGCAAAGGACAGAAAGAAGATCGCAAAGGCAAATCTCAATTTAAAGAAATAAGATTTGAATTGTTTTGGCCATTTTAATGACTTATGATCTTAATGCTTGGCAATTATTAACAAAGTTTTGGGTATTGCATTTTCTGTCTTTATGTGTTATAATTAATTTGTATCACTGCGACAGTACTTTAAACCATTAACTTTGCACGGACTTTGTACCTTTTAGGGTACAGGAGAATATATTATGCGTTAAGGAAAGGGATAGCTATGAATTATTTGCTCAATATTGATGAAGCGGTTGACCGGAAATTTCTTGTAACAAAGGCAATGCGCGGTCAGGCTGAGGTCGGCACTATAATCCATGTAATGGATGCCGAGCAGCAGGGACAGGCTGTAATAGTCTATTACCGCGTTACAAGATATAATGAAAAGTTCCACGATTATCAGGACTACACAGCAAAGTTTGAAAATCTTTCTGCGTTCTGTAAGTGGTGTCAGCCTGATAACTTCATCGCTCGAAATTATGAATGCTTCAGTATAAGAGATATACAGCACTACATAAAGGTCAAGAACAGAAACTTTGCTTCATTCTGCCTTCCTATAATCCTTATAGCAGCGATCATCATATGGGCTTGTGCTCTGCTGCTGTTCAAGGATAAGCTTATTATCGGAATAATAATCGGTGCTCTTCTTACACTTCTCGTGCTTTTCGGAGCTGTTTATCTGCTCAAGGTACAGAAGAAGAAGGAAAAAATGCGCCTTTACCGCAAGGTAAGTGCAGGCTGGGGCGTAGTTTTTGAATAAACTCCCCTGTTTTATATCGTAAGACGTTATGCTTCATCACATAATAACACTTTACGCACTTTCCCTTATGACCAGGAAGTAATACATCGCCCCTTTGAGCTTATGCTTAAAGGGGCGTTTGAGCGTTATAACGGAAATTATAATATAAGGGCAAAAAAACAAGGTCGGGAACATTGTCCCGGCCTTGTTTTGGTATAAGGTAAATTATGTCTTATAAGCTTTTGATGATACCGAGCAGGAATTCCTGTATCCTGAGAGCGTCGTTTGATGTAAGTCCCTTGGACTCTGTATAAACGTCGCCGTTTACCTTACCCTGCTCTGTGAGAGCGTTGGGGTCTGTACCGCCTACGCCGTACTTGTTAGGATTAGCAAGTGCCTGCATGATGAGAACAGCGTCACCCATATCTATATTGCCGTCGTTGTTGACGTCTCCTGCCTTTGTTACCTTTAACTCAGGAGCTGCTGTAGTTGTGGTTGTCGTTGTTGTAGGCTCTGTAGTAGTTGTAGTTGTGGTCGTAGTAGTTGTAGTAGTTGTAGTAGTGGTAGTTGTAGTAGTCGTTGTGGTAGTGGTTGTTGTAGTAGTTACAGGAGCAGAAGCCTTCTCGTAGTCCTCGATAACGCCTGCGAGGTAATTACCTATCTTCTTATAGCCGCCTCCGTTGGGGTGGAGCTGGTCGCCGCTGATATCGTTCATACCGTCAAGACAGCCGTGAACGTCGGCAAACTTTACGTTCTTGCCCTTGCCTGCATACTCTTCGGCAACGCTCTTTACTGTGCTGTTGTAGTTGCCGATCTTCTGTGTGTTTCCGCCGTAAGCTGTATGCTCGGGAACAGAACAGAGGAATATTACGCCGTCAGAAGGCATATCTGCAAGCATATAGTCGAGCATAGCGCGGAGATCTGATGCACAAGCGTCCATTGAACGGTTAGCTGTCAGATCGTTTGTACCGATCATGAGGAGTATGATATCAGGCTGGTTCTGCTTGACAACATTGCCGTTCTTGAGTTCGTTGTACAAGCTTCCCTTGCCGCCCTGCTGCTGTCCCCAGCTCGGAATTTCCTTGATCTGGTAGCCGCTGAAGCCTGCGTGGTTGTCGTCGTATGTGATACCGTTTGCGGAAGAGCTGTCTCTGCCGTTAGGTCCGACCATATCGATCTTATAGCCGTCCTTGGTAAGTGCGTCGTAGAGATACTTTCTGTATCCGCCCTGCTCGCCGTCGCCGTTGGTGATAGAGTCACCTGCAGGAAGGATCTTTATTACCTTATCTGTTGCAGCTGCGCCGCCGCCGTTATTGCCGCCGCCGTTGTTGCCGCCCTGCTGCTGACCGCCCTGTTGGTTCCAGTCGAAGCCGCCCTGCTGGCCGCCCCACTGCTGACCGCCGTTGTCGCCGCCCTGGAACTGGCTCCAGTCAAAGTTGCCCATATCGAAGCCGCCCTGCTGGCCGCCGCCTTGCTGACCCCAGTCGAAGCCGCCCTGCTGGCCGCCCCACTGCTGACCACCGTTGTCGCCGCCCTGGAACTGGCTCCAGTCGAAGTTGCCCATGTCGAAGCCGCCGCCCTGCTGACCGCCGCCGCCTTGCACGCCCCAGTCGAAGCCGCCCTGCTGACCGCCCCACTGCTGACCGCCGCCTGCATTTCCGCCGCCTGCATTTCCGCCGCCGTTGTCAGATGTAGCGCCTGCGCCTGTACCGTCTGTATTTACTGTAACGCTCTTTACGTTAGCCTGACCGTTTGATCTGTAGCCTTCGATGTTGAGCGATACTTCATAGAGAGTACCCGACATATCGAGACCTGCCTGTGACCATGCGTCAAAGTGCTTGGATACGTCGATAGTGCCCTTCATGTAGTTTGTCTGATTGTTTGCCGAGCCGCTTGTCTGACGGATGCTCCAGTACTGCGGGAAAGTCGATGTACCGTCAAGAGAGGGCTGGTTGTAACGCATCGTCTTTGCGATATCGTATGTATTTCCGTTGAGAGTTACAGTGCCTTTTCTCTCAGCACCGTCTCCGGGCGGACGCCAGTCGCCCCAGCCTTCAACGATGTAGTATTCCATAAGAGGGTTTCTTGTCCAGCCGTAAACGCACATATAAGAGTTTCCTCTTGGTGTGTATTCTACGTCATAGGTAAGTACGATCTCTCCGAAAGCCTTGTAATTCTTCTTCTGGCTGTCGAAGTTCTTACCCATACGAGCAAGGAAGTTCTCGATATTGCTCCATGAGCAGGTGAAAGAGCCTGCTGACGGGTTCATTGAAGCCTGTCCCTGTCCGTTCTGATTCCACATCTCGTAGTCGTAACCGCCGATGTTTCCTCTTGTCTGCTGGTCAGCTGCGTTTACTGCTGTAGGTAAGCATGATGCGATCATAAGAGCAGAAACTGTACCGCTGACTGCTTTTTTAAAGTTCTTGAAATTCAATAAAATCACTCCTCATTATACATTTTTTCTGTTTTCTTCCTGCGACAGTGTTTTTTTCTTTCCTCCTTTTTGTTAAAGTGAGATATAATCTCCTGATTTCCCATTCTATATTATTCTATTTCATCTTAAATATACACCATTTGTAGAAATTTGTAAAGATTATACAGAAAAAAGAGCAAAAAATGTTCGCGAAAAAGCAATAAACGACAAGTCATTATTTTGAAATAATGCAGAGTTCCCCGCAAACAAATAAAAAAATACCGCCATAAGGCGATATCATGTCTTGGAATGTATAACAAAAGCTTCCAGCAAGCGAAAGCAGGAAGCTTTATCAAAATATCCTATTCATTTATGTACTTCTTTATACTTTCGGGGACTTTTGGCTGATTGAACCAGAACCAGCAGGCTCTGGACGCTGCGAGCTTACCTGTTGCAAGCGCAGCAGCTGCAATAACTGTACCATATCTTGACATGAATGATCTCAATAATTTCATAATTACATCCTTCCCTCCAATTATTATTATTTTATAAGTGATCCTTTTATCTTTTCAGCAAGCACCGAGGCGGCTGAAAGTGATACTCCCGAGGCTGTGTAAAACGGCAGATCGGGACGTATAAAAAATAATACTACACAGAGCGCAGACCATATACACAGAAGCATAATGGCTCTTTTCCTGAGTTTAAGTCTTGATCTGTTGGAAAGAGGGTTATTGGGATGTTCAACGGGAGCAAACATGAGTACGGTGATTGCGGAAATTATCAGGAACACCGCCGCTGAGACAGTTTTTGCAGCATCAGGCATGAACTTGAATGCCGCCGCATACGCTATGAGCGCTGCAACGAGCACGGCAGTACAGCCTATATGCGTCCTTGCGTGAAATCCGCCCGCATTCAGCCGCATCGTAATGAACGAGACTGTAAAAAGAGCAAATGCGGGGAGCTCTCCCGTAAGTACTGCAACTGTCACGACCACAGAAAAATTGATGAGCGTGGAAAACATGATCTCCAGCCCGAAGGCATAGGCTTCGGTATCATCAGGGTCGATAATATTATTATCTGAAAAGAAAACCGCAGTTTTCAAGGCTAATTTTTCTATCACGGATACTCCTTCTTTGTCAGCGGGGGTGGGGTATGTACCCGATGACAATATCACGAAGCTCCGCGATAATAAGCGGAGTATCCACGGCGTTGGCTGTGGATAAGATGCCTGCATTCTGACGGAGCAGACTACTTCTTATGATATCGTATCGGAGCATTCAAATCAAGACTTATGCGTGAAATGTATTTTTTAGACGTGAAATGCGATTATTGTTCATTATTTGTTAATGATTTATATACAAATGTGCAGATAGCATATCATTTGTATGCGATAAGGACATCGGCTGTAAATATGCCTTTATCCCATTTGAACGAGAATATGCCGTCAAGCTGCTTTACGGCTTCCTTTACGCTGCTGACGCCTATGCCGTGGCCGTATCCACTTTTCGTGGTCTTTAGGTGGTCAGCGTCCACCTCGTCCGAGGAGTTCATAACGCAGATACGCAGCTTGTTGTTGTTCTGTATAAGCGAAATATATACGAATTTATCGTCTGTAGAGGCGCTTTCCGCGCCCTCTATGGCATTATCGAGGAGATTTGCGATTATCCTGCACAGCAGGAGCTCGTCGATATGCATTTCATCGGGGAATACCACCTTGCAGGAAAAGGGCAGGTCAAGCAGTCTTGAGCGCTCCCATTTCATATTGACTATGGCGTCAACGGAGGATATACCCGTATAGCAGACGCCGCCTGCGGACATTACCGATGAATAGAGCTTGTCGAGGTGCGCCATAGCCTGCGGGCTTTCGCCCTGTCCGAACATTATCCTCGCCGCTGAGAGCTGATTGCTGATATCGTGCTTGAGCTGACGTATCTCGGAATATTTTTCCTCTATGAGCTTGTAGTTTTCCTCCTCCGATTTCAGGCGCTGCTCCATGAGCTGGAGCTTGATAGTATTTGAATAGGTATCGAAGAAGTCGAAAACGAACACGTTCAGCAGGAATATTCCCGCTACGGATATCAGGTAGACTATAGTCTCGCGGGGGGCAAGCTTATCGGAAACAAATATGCCGTTGAGTATGATAAGGCTCAGCAGCGGCACGAATATGATGAGCAGCCAGTTCTTGAAGGGTATCTCGCGCTGTTTCGGTCTGAGGTACTCGGATATGTACATTGCTATCCAGAAGCAGAAAAGCTTCGAGCAGGCCATACCTATAATACGTCCCATGCCCATATTGAGCAGCTCGTTGGGAGTGCCGAAATTCAGCAGCGTCAGAGCGCCCATTGCCAGAGCTTCCGAAGCGATAACGGCTATAACGAACAGCAGGCAGTAGAAAATGACGTCCCTTACCCTGCTTTCAAACATTATAAGTGACATGACTATCATTGATGCCAGCGTAATACCGATATTGACCCATGCATTTGCCTTGAAAAGGGTAACGCAGTTTATTACGCCGAACATGACGGCGGCGGCGGGTATTAGACACCACAGCCAGTACCTGTACTTCTGCTTCATTATATGGTACAGGTAAAAAACGATTATGCCCGCTTCGCACAGCGAATTAGCGGACTCTATAATAATATCCGAAAGCTCCATCAGCTCCACCTGCTTCTGCTGTATTCCATAAAACACTGTTTTATGTTCTTTATATGGTTACGGCTTGCGAACAGGGTAATACCGTTGCTGAGGATAACTTCGTTTTTTCGTATGTAGTCTATATTTGCGATATTTACAAGACTGCTCTTGTCAAGCCTTACGAACATGAGGTCGGCAAGCTGCTTTTCGCACTCGGAAAGAGTGCCCTTTGTAAAATAATCTCCGTTTTTCGTATGTATGAGCAGCTTATGTGAAAAAACTTCTATATAATACACGTCGTCGGTGGAAAGCTTTTCCTCCTTGTCGCCGTCGGAAGCGATGATGTACCGTGTATTTCTGTAACATTCGCGCACTGCGTCCTCAAGCTGCTTCATATAGACGGAACGGGGCTGATTTTTCAGTATATACCTGAAAGCCCTTACCGCATAGCCCTGACACGCGAATTTTTCATATCCCGTAAGGAATACTATGATGACCTTGTCGTCGATATCACGCAGGAATTCGGCAGCCTCAAGGCCTGTCATGCCGTCCATCTCGATATCGAGCACTATTATGTCATATTTTCCTTTGGAAAAGCCTTCAAGCAGTTCTTTGCCGCTGCTGAACTCATCAAAGCTGAATTCATTCTCATATGACTGGAATGAGCAGAGCTCTTCCCTTACTTTGGAAATATACTTCTGTTCATCATCACATATAGCTATATTCACATACCGTCCCTCCTGACTGTCATCATTTTTTACCCGGCTGACTATGTTTCAGACGTTGAGCGACGGAATATTGAAGCTGCTTGAACATATCATTGCTACTTGATTATACTATATTATTCATAATTTGTCAATCGTTTTTCAACTATTTCTAATAATAAAATGAATAAACCATGAACAAAATTTGGCATTTCACGCCAAAATTTTACACTTTAGGAATTTTTTGTTGCATTTATCCGTCCAGTATATTATAATATATTATGTGAGCGCAGGGTATGCACCTCCTCAGCGAGCAGGTGCGCCTTAAAGCGCAGTAGTATGGGATATTAGATTTTCAAAAAGGAGACAGGGAAATAAATGAAATGCAGTGTGATAATTCCCTATGCTTTTTCTACGGAAAGAGCAGTAAGACTTTTTCATTCGCTTGAGAATCAGGATTTCTGCAAGAGCGATTACGAGCTCATCTTCGTAAACTACGGCAGACAGGACAGCTTTGAGGAGTATATCGCAAAGAACTCCGCGAACATCAGGGTCCGCTGCTTTGCCTTCTACGGCAGGAGCGTGGGCGAGGCGAAAAACTACGGCATAAGAAAAGCTTCGGGGGAGCTTGTCATATTCCTGAACGGTGACGAGATCGCCACAAGATCATTTATATCCGGTCATTACAATACATATAAGGAGATCGGCAGACCTGTCATGCAGTTTGGTCTCACCAAGCTGGTCTTTGAGGACAACTCAAAAACTGCCGGCGATGCTGCCGAGATATTCAGGAACGGTATCCGCTACTGGCTCACAGAGCCCGAGAAGTACGGACTTGACAAGAACAAGAGCTATTACTTCATAAAGGATATCCGTATAAAAATGCTTGAGACCTACCGATACGATTTCGATAAGGTACATTATAAAATGATATTCGCACAGACCTCTAACCTCTCCGTTCCCATGGAATGTATCAGACGCTTCGGCGGACTTGACGAGGAATTCTGCGGTCAGGAGATAGAGGACTGGGAGTTCGGCTACAGAATGATGAAAAACGGCGTCGAGCTCATGTATAATCCCGAGGTAGCCGTACTCAGGCTGTACGAAAAGGAGAATTTCGACAGCAAGCGCTACAGCGAATGGCAGACCAACCTCGACAATATGCTCAGGAAATACAACGATAAATTCCTTAACGAGCTTACCGAGTTCAAAAGCTTCTTTGACCCCGTTCGCAGAGAACGACTCAGAAAAGCCGAGCCCTGTAAGAATATATGGCTTGAGATATACAAGCACATCGAACTTTCCGCAGGGAAAAATCTCTATGCGGAAGCTAACTGAAGCTTTCCCCTCAATACAACCTCCTGTCCCTTCCCTGTGTTCATGGGGTTAGTATTCTTCATTAGTAAAAGTCTGGGGAAGATATTCCTCAGACTTTTACCTCTCTAACATTGCTCCGTAAGCGGCTGTAAGACGCCCCGTACGGGGCGTTTTTATTTGCCGTTTGCTGCGCGGGAACAGGTGCCTGAGAGGGTATTGTCAGAAAACGGGAAGCATCATGCCCTTATGATCTTTTCCGTTTATTAAACATGGTCTGACCAAAAAGCCGCATGAGGGTGATCCTGTCATGCGGCTTTTGCCGTATTTTCACTTCAGAGCTCCGAGAGCGTGTTTGGCGGCTATCATGCCGAAGGTATAGCACCTGCCGAGGGAAAGACCTGTCTGGTGGAATGGGTAATCAGCTCCGCCGTAGAAAGGACCGCCGAGGTTTCCTGCACAGTAAAGTCCTTCTATGGGCTTGCCCTCCGAGTCGAGAGCCTGAGCGTTCTCGTTGGTGATAACTCCCGATACTTCGGCAGAAACGCGGATATGCTTCCTTGCTCCCCAGAAAGGAGCTTTTTCTATTTTGTGCATATATTTCGCAGGCTTGCCGAAATCCGTATCGCAGCCCTTTTCGCAGAGCTCGTTGTAGCGGTCAATGGAAGCCTTCATGCTGTCGTAGGGTATACCTAGCTCTTTTGCAAGCTCCTCAAGGGTATCGCACCTGTGCAGGTCGATGAGGTTTCTGAAAACGCCCTGAGGCTCTTCAACTGCTCCAGGAATGAACTTCTCCATAACGAAAGGCGGAACGCAGCCTGCCACGAAGGAGTCCTTATCCCAATCCGTATAGCTGCTGTCATATATAGCGCAGTACCAGCCCTTTGAGCCGTCCTTATGGTCGGCGTCGAGCATACTGCCCTTGAATTTCGGCTGATATTTCAGCAGATTTCCCATATAGACAAAGCCCGTGTACTCGTTTGTGAAGCGCTCGCCGTTCATGTTGAGATAGAGGAAAGGCTCCTCAAACATGAGGGCGGAGTCAAAATCGTGCATCATTTTTGTATGTCCGAGGGGCTCCATTTTCGCTCCCGCACTTATTGCAAGGATATGACCGTCGCCTGTCTTGCCGAACTGCTTCTTGTCAAACTCCGCGATATCGGGGCACCAGCGCCTTACCATAGCGGCGTTGTTGGTATAATCCCCCGTTGCGAGGATAACAGCCTTTGAGGCGTTGAACTGTATGTATTTCCCGTCCTTGTCCCTTGCGATAACTCCCGAAACCCTCTTTCCGTCCATAACGAGCTTAACGGCAGGGGTGGAGAAATAAACATGGAGATCACTGTGCTCCGACATTACCCTGTTTAAGACGTTGTGCAGGGCGTTTCCCACGTTTAGGGGCTTGGGACCTACCCACGGCGCGAAGAAATAGCAGTGGTCATCGCCGTAGTCGTAGCTGCTCATTCTGTCTTTCCATACGCCTGTGAAGTCGCCGCTCGTGCTTCTAAAAGCGCAGAGCTTGTCCCCGTCGTTGAGGAGCTTTGTGCTCTCGGCGTTATTGTCCACCTTGCTGCCGTCGCCGTATTCGGTCTCTCTGGTAAGTCCTGCACGGTTAAGGAACCACATCATGGCTTCCTCGGAATGTTCGGCATATGCGCGGAGCTGCTTAGTATCGGCTCTCCAGTCGCAAAGGCTGTTGGTATGGTGTATCCACTTTGCGATGCCTGCCTCTGTAGAGCGTGACTTGATTATAGCAGAGCCGCAGTTTCCCTGCGATATAACAGTTGTTTCCTTCTGCAAAAGCACTGTATCGGCGCCGAGCTCCGCCGCCCAGCCTGCCGCGGGAACTCCCGAAGCTCCTGCGCCTACGACCACTATTTCGTGGTTTTCGGTGCGGTCGGGGATTATATCTCCGAGCTCGCAGCATGAATTGCTGACTTCTGCGGCTGTGAGCTCCTCGGGGAGGGCAGTGATAGGTTTATCCATGATGTATCGTTCCTTTCGTTAAAAAATAAATGTCTATTTAAATTATATCACTTCTGCGGAAAAAGTCAATTCATTTATACAGAATTGAAGCAAAAACAGCTCCCAAAGCAGGTTTACGTTCGGAGCTTTTTTTATCGTGATATACGTATAGTATTATCAGTGGGCGCTATTTTTAAGGAATATTTACCATTATGTTTTCCTTTTAAATCCATTCGGTAAACAAATCGTAAACTTTTGGATTTCGACTTTCCTTAGAGCGTATTAAGTGCTAAAATATAGATATAGCTTATTTTGAGCTGTTTCAAAAATTCAGGTATTTAATCAAAAGGAGGGTTCAAAAATGAAAGATTCTTGTAAGAAAAAAAGCGCGTTTATACTCTCGTTAATATTTGCGGCAAGCGGTACGGGATATCAGTTATTTTCTTATAATATACCTACTGTAAATTCCGCAAATGTTTCTACCGGGACAGCGCAAGCCGACAGCTCTTACTACGACGCGGCGGCGAAAACGCTTCATCTGAAAGGCTGCGTAAGAAACAGCGGCACGGGAGTTATTCTCCCCGAAGGAGTAAAGAGAGATGAAGTCGAGCACATTGTCGCCGAGAAGGGAGCTGTCCTCCCCGAAAACTGCAGCCACTTCTGCGGCGGACTGACAAGCCTCAGTTCGGCGGACTTCAGGAATGCCGACACTTCAAATGTCACGGATATGTCCTATATGTTCATGCCCGTTGACGATGAAGGTTTTGCCCTCAAGGAGATAGATGTGGGGGGATTCAAAACTTCAAAGGTAACGAGCATGAAGGGTATGTTCAAGTGGAGCGCCGATCCCGACCTCGACCTGAGCAGCTTTGATACCTCAAATGTCACGGATATGTCGGAAATGTTTGAGTACTGCCTTTACACAAAGCACGTTGATATCAGCAGCTTTGATACCTCAAATGTTTCGGATATGTCCCATATGTTCTCGAATTGCTGGAAGCTCCGCTCCCTCGACGTTAGCGGGCTGAATACGTCAAAGGTCACGGATATGTCCTATATGTTCTATTTTTCGTACATAGACTGCCTTGACCTCTCCGATTTCGACACCTCAAAGGTCACGAATATGATGTGGATGTTCGGCGGAGCTACTATCGGTTCATTCGATGTCGGGAACTTTGATACGGGCAATGTCACCAATATGCGCGGAATGTTCGCCCATTACAAGCACGAAGCTCCCCCCGACCTCAGCAGCTTCAACACCTCTAAGGTAAAGGATATGAGTCAGATGTTCGGCTGCTGCTCCAATATAAAGACTCTCGACCTGAGCAGCTTTGATACCTCGAATGTGAACGATATGACCTGTATGTTCTATGACTGCGGCTCACTTGAGACCATATATGTCGGCAGCAGGTGGTCAACTGCGAATGTCGGCGGCGGACGCATCTCGGAAGCATACGGTATACCCAATGACAGCGATATGTTCACCGACTGTCCCAAGCTTAAGGGCAGTGCGGGAACCGTCTACGATCCCGCAGAAACAGGAGCTGAGTACGCTCATACCGACGGCGGCGCAAAGGACCCCGGATACCTGACAGCTGCCAAAAACGCCTCCGATCTGTCATACTACGACGCGGCATCAAAGACGCTTCACCTTAAGGGCAGTATACAGAACTCTTCGGACGGTAAGGGCATTGTACTTCCCGACGGCGTAAAAAGAGAAGAAATAAAGTACATCATCGCGGAAAAGGGCACTGTTCTTCCCGAAAACTGTAGCAGCTTATGCGTCGGAATGAAAAATCTCCTCTCAGCCAACCTTAAAAATGCGGACACCTCAAAGGTGAGAGATATGTCAAAGATGTTCTATAACTGTGCATACCTCAGCTCTATAGACGTCAGCGGCTTCAATACCTCAAAGGTCACGGATATGTCGGGAATGTTCGGACGGTGCGGCTCTCTCGTCAGCATTGACGTAAGCGGCTTTGATACCTCAAATGTCACGGATATGTCGGAAATGTTCATGCTCGATATGCGCCTTACTTCTATTGACGTAAGCAAGTTCAATACCTCTAAGGTCACGGATATGAACTGGATGTTCGGCTGTACCTCCGTTTATTCACTTGACCTCAGCAATTTTGATACGGGCAATGTCACAAATATGCAGGGAATGTTCGATCACCTCCCAAAGATAGGAGTACTTGATCTGACGAGCTTTGATACAAGCAAAGTGACTGATATGCGCTGGATGTTCTTTGAATGCTATAATCTTGTAAAAATAAAATTCGGCAGCGGCTTTGATACCTCAAATGTCACAAATATGTACGGAATGTTCGCTTATGACCATTCTCTCAGAAGCCTTGACGTAAGCGGCTTTGATACCTCTAAAGTTACAAATATGGGAAAAATGTTCTTCTATGATATCTGCCTGCAGGAGCTTGATGTAAGCCATTTCAATACATCCAGAGTAAACGATATGAACTGGATGTTCGCCTGCTGCACACACCTTACCTCACTCGACCTCAGCAGCTTCGATACAAGCAATGTTACAAATATGCAGGCAATGTTCGATCATGTACCCAGGATAAAAACTCTCGATCTCAGCAGCTTTGATACACGAAAAGTAACAGATATGCGCTGGATGTTCTACGAATGCTACGCCCTTGAGACCCTGAAGCTCGGCAGTAACTGGTCTGTAAAAAACACAAAGGACGGCTACTATATGTTCTTCGACTGCAAAAAACTTAAAGGCGGTGCGGGAACAGCATACTCTTCAGATAAAATAGGCCTTGAATACGCACGTATCGACGGCGGAAAGAACGCTCCCGGCTACGGTTCCAAAGGCTGACAACAGTATATAAGAAGTTCTCCCCGTGCCGTTTTCACATGACACGGGGAGAGCTTTTTTGTTTAAGATAAGGAAGTATTACTTGAAGCAGCTTTTAAATACATGGAATGTTGAAGCAGTTATTGTTGTTCCTGTTGCGTCTGTTATCTCACATCTGTAGATATCGTAATTATCACGTTTTACATTTTTGTAGCCAAAATCAAGTCCGCCGTGATCATACCACTGCTGTGCAGTGTATTGTCCCGAAGTTGTGCTGCTCTTATATACAGTATAGTATATATTTGCTATGCTGCTTGTTGAATAAGATGATATGAGCTTTTCGCTTATAAGGTTATATTCTTCTTCTGCTGTCCTCTTATACCATTTTACTGTATAAGGACCGAATCCATCAGAACCATTGACTGTAAGAATGCCTTTTGTGCTGTTGTAGCTTGTGCTTGATTTTGCAGTCATCGGATCGGCAATGTATACTCTCGGTCCCCAGAGATATGCGTATCCGGGATCGTAAGAATGTTCGCAGGTAACGCAGCATCTGTAGATGTCGCCCTTTGATGTGCCTGCATATACATAGAGCTCGGCGTCGTGACAGTCTGTGTATACCCACTCATTGGTGCCTGCTGCCATTTTCTGCCAGTAGTAGTAATAATACTTGCCCGAGCCGCCTGCCGCACTTGCCTTGAGGTGGTAATAATTGCCTTCTTTTTTTGCATATGTCGGGAATGTATTTGTAAATCTGAGGTAATCCTTTGTAAGTGTGACTGTGTCGCTTGTGAGTGACTTGCCGTCTGCGTCAACGATAGTGCAGTAGTACTTACCCGGCTCATAAGCTGTGATTTTTGCTTCATTTCCCACGTAACCGCCGTCTTTCCTCCATGTGTACTTATAAGGAGTCTTGCCGCCTGTTACGTCGACTGAGAGCTTATAGCCCTTGTCGGAAGCGATAACGCCGCTCTGAGGCTGTGATGTGATGCGATAGGTGATTACTGTGACTGTCTTGTTTGTTGAATATACTGTCTGATTGGACTGATCTGTTATCTTGCAGTAGTATGTGCCTGCTGCCGATGTGGTGTATATGTATGATGTAGCTCCGCTTATAGCTGTACCGTTGCTCTTGTACCACTGATACTTGTATGGGCCTTTTCCGCCTGTTGGTGTGACTGTAAGTGAAGCGCTGCTGCCGCTGTTGATGGTAACATTGCCTGACTGTGAAGATATAGTGAGCTTTTTAACTACGACGATATTGCTTGTGCTCTTGAGCTGAGCAATGCTGTCCTTTACTGTGCAGTAGTATGTACCTTCCGAGGCAGCTGTATATGTTGACTTTGTTGCACCTTCGATAAGAACGCCGCTCTTGTACCACTGATAAGTAAGAGTACCGTAGCCGCCGCTTGCGGTCACACTGAGTGAAGCTGTACCGTTTGATGAGAGTACGGGATAATTCTGAGTCTGTGATGTGATGTTTATAGCAGAGGCTATAGTTACGGAAGCTGTATTTGTGTAAATGCTCTGACCTGAACTATCCTTGACAACACAGTAGTAAGAGCCTGAAACAGAGGCGGTGTAGGCGTTTGAAGTAGCTCCGCTTATGGCTGTACCTGCCTTGTACCACTGGTAGGTATAAGGAGCTTTGCCGCCCATTACCGCAACGGAGAGATTCGCCGACTTTCCGTTGGCTAAAATCTGGGACTGAGGCTGTGATGCAATAGCAAGCTTTTCGATGACATCGCAGGTCCTGCTCTGTACGGACTGACCTGATTCATCGGTAACGATGCAGTAATAGCTGCCTGCAATTGAGGTGCCTATGCTTGGGGCTGTTGTTGTGATAATAAGCTCGCCGTCCCTGTACCACTTATAGGTGTAAGTTCCGTATCCGCCCTTTGGAGTTACTCTGAGGACGGTACCGCTTGCAGGCATTATCACTGTTTCGCTGAGATCGGCTGAGAGAGCAAGCTTGTCAACAACGTAAACGGTACCGTATCTGCCTGTTATGGACTGTCCGAGTGAATCCGTTACCTTGCAGTTGTACCTGCCTGCTTCTGTGACAGTACAGGAAGCTGAATTGGAATCGGCTATTTCAGCGCCGTCCTTGTACCACTGATAGGTATACGGAGCAAGTCCGCCCGATATCTCTACAGCCATCTCTCCGTTTCCGCCCTCTGCTATGCGGATATCATCGGGAAGCTTTGTGAATGACAGCTCGGATACGACATTTATTCCCTTTGAGGAATTTCTGAAGCCTATGGGGTCACTGACCGTGCAGGTATACTCTCCGACCTCTTTTGCGGTATATGTCGCAGCAGTTGCGCCCTTTACCGCCTTTCCGTCCTTATACCACTGATAAGAAAGAGTACCATAGCCGCCTGTGGCTGTAACGCCGAGCTCTACCGACTCGCCGTATTTTATGATGTATGCGTCCTTATCATTGGTAACGGCAACGGAAATAGTACCTTTTTTGGTAACTATATCCAGCTCATAGTCATTTGAGAGGACAGAAGCCATTTTTTCTGCGTCTTTTTTCGTGACGCCCACACAGAAGAGAACAGGTCCGTCTTCGAGAGCCGTATCTATCTGCTTGCACATATCGGCATATTCTTCGTTCTGAGGCTTGGCGATCTGAGCTTCGCCTTTCATCAACTTCTTTGCCTTTCCTGTTATAACTATGGCATAGCTTCCTTTAGCCATAGACGAAGGCGGAGTATAGATAGGCTCGACGTTCATGCCGTAATTGAATACAGGTCTTGATGGCGAGCCGCCCTTTCTCTGTAAGGTCTGTTCATCTTCGGAAAACTCCGAGTCTGCTTCTTCAAAGATGCTCGTTTCTGATACGGATATGCGCGATATTGTTTCAGCACTTGCCGAAACAGCTGTGATACTGCCCTGCAGAGTTATTGCTCCGAGTAATAAAGCCAGCATTTTCTTGGAATACTTTTTCATAATTGACAACCTCCATTTTAAATATTTTTTTGATTTCATTTCGTGAACAGACCTGAATAACAATTACCCCCTGAGTTTTTGCCTCCTTTCCGACTGTTTTTGTTATCCGTGTTTTTCACTGTCATTATGATATCACATACGAAAGCGGATTTGAACGTGTCATTTGTCACTTTATTGGTGTGATTTGACACCTATCATGTGAGTATTGTCACTATCAGCGGGAAAGCTGCTTTGGTAAAAAAGAAAAGCTGCGTAACCGTAGTTACGCAGCCTGACATAAGGTGCATAAAGTATTTTTTCCGAAGTTTTATGCGTATCACAGCCCTTTGACCTTTGATACGATGATATCGTACTCTTTTCTGTTCTTTTTCAAAAGCGCATAATCGTGAGCGCCGCCCTTCTTCTCGTAATAGGAGAAGGGGTGGTTTTCTTTTTTCAGCCTTGCCGCAAATCGTCTTGCAGGGATATTCAGTATATCATGAGTTCCCGAGAACATCGTTATATGAGGGAAGCCGCTGAGGCTGACCTTTGCGACGCTGTTCCTGTAATTCTCCGTACCAAGCTTTCCGAGCCATAGCTCGCTCATCTTTTCAATGGGAAACTGTCCCAGTATATAGTCATGCTTTTTGATATATTCGGCTCTGCGGCGTTCCTTTTCGGTCATATCGCCTATCATGAAGCCCGGGGATATCAGTACTATCTCATTGGCGAGAGTCATTCCGCGGTCTCTTGCGAGCATTGTCACGGACAAGGCAAGAGTTCCTCCTGCGGAGTCCCCTATTATAGTCAGGTCCTCGGGACGGCTGCCCTTTACGAATTCCTTGTATACCTCCATAAGCATATCATGTGAAGCCTTTGCGGTGGTCTCGGGGACCATAGGGTACTGCGGGAATACTATCTCACAGCCTGTATCTTCCGCAAGGCTCTGACACAGCTTCCAGTGGGGCGGCAGGGCTTCGAGGAAAAATCCGCCTCCGTGTATAAAGAGCACCTTTTTATTGCTCCTGTTTGTTTTATCCTTTGCGATGTAGTATATACCGCCGTTTACCCTGCGGGTCTTTACGTCCATTTTCTTCTTTATTCTTTTTGAAGGTGCGGATGTCTTCGGGAGCTTTTTCTTGAGCTTTTCAAGTCCTGCTGCGAATTCGGCGGTATCGAGCCTGCTTATCTTTTTAAAATCTCTCAGGTAAAACTTAAAGATCTTTCTTACTATAAAATTCATTGATATCGTCCTTTAATATATTTTTAGTTATTCATTGCAGTAACACGCTGACGTGAAACTTTCCATAGGTTTTTAAGCTGTTGTATTCTATGATTAATATAATTTCTGTTACTTACATTATAACACTAAAGCTGCCATTATGCAACGTGTTTTGTCTTGAAAGTTAAGTATTTATGAAGAACGGGGCGTATAGTAAAATGAAAAATGGAATCGTCCAAAATGATTAACATAATTATCTATATAACAAACATAGGGCGTCTTGCAAAACGCATCAATAACTGCACATTAATTTATATCGGCTGTAGAACTTTCAAAAGAATGAAATATGTATTTAACAGCAAATAAAATACTACAAGTATATCAATTGGCTCAGCCTATAAAAAATACGGAAATATATATACTTTATGGAAAATATTTCGTTAATACCAAGGAAATAATATGTTCATTTTTAGTTGTAAGAAATAACAAAAGAAATTTGAATGATTTGGATTTAACTACAAAATTCTTCTGCTGACAGATAAAAAAACGATAAAATGATTGACAAAAAAGGATTAAACTGAGTATAATTAATATGCAGTTTGACAAAACGGCTATGAACTGAAAGTCATAAAAAAATTCATAGAAAGTGAGGTGATGTTCCTTGACAAGAAGCAGATCAGCAGCTATGCGAAACAGAATATACTCTTTCGTATCAGCAGCGATAATAGCTCTGAATTCAATACCGTTTGTGAATTTTACAGCTGCAAATGCTGCAAAAAGCGCATCAAACAGCGATTCGGTATTCTTTCCTGCTGTTGCAGACGGCAGTAATGAATCAGCAAAGCTTTATCACGATGATTCGCTTGTAGATAACGGAGACGGAACATTTACCTTTACATCAAAGATCACTTCCGCTTATTCCTACTCGGATTACAGTGAAAGCCGACTTAAAAGTAAAGACGGAGAATATAAACTGGATAAGGAAGGAAAATACCTTATAGAGGTCTGGGGCGGCGACGGCGGCGACGGTTCAAGATCACTCTTAACAGGAAGAAACGGCGTCGGCGGAAAAGGCGGCTTTGTTTACGGAATCCTTGACGTAAGCGAAGAAAATGAACTCCTTGGAAAGAAGCTCGTTTACGAAATCGGAAGTAAGGGCGAAAGCAGTACCTTCCAGTTGGACGGCGGCGGTACAGGCGGTG
Source organism: uncultured Ruminococcus sp. (assembly GCF_946415235.1). Taxonomy (GTDB): domain Bacteria; phylum Bacillota; class Clostridia; order Oscillospirales; family Ruminococcaceae; genus Ruminococcus. The sequence goes on from NZ_CAMKRR010000002.1 coordinate 112,014, forward strand.
TCGGCGGCGGCGCAGGAACGATCACGTTTATCTCCATAGGCGCAGGCGGCGGATACTCGGCAGTATATCTGATTGATTCAGATCCTGACCCTGAGAAAGATGAAAAACTTGATCCTGCCGATCTGAAACCTAACCTCAGAGATGATCCTGAAAAAGTTTTGATGATAGCAGGCGGAGGCGGCGGCGGTGCCGCAGGAGGAAACGGTATCCATTTCTATGAGCTTTTCCTGAAAGCCAAAGGTGACGGCGGCGACGGCGGCTCAAACAAAAGTGCTATACAGGCGACTCCTGCTATAGGCGTATTCAATACAGGTAAATATTATTCGGGCGCAGACGGTACAAGTGCGGGCGGTAATACAAGGTACGTCGGACATGGCGGAACTGACAAACCCGGCGAGGCTACCCGCGACGCTCTTAATATCATAAAGGGAGATAATCCTAACGACTGGCAGAGACTTTACATTGAAGACGGTGACCGCGGCGCAGGAAGCGCAGGAAACCTCAGAGGTGCAGGCGGCGGCGCAGGCTTCGCAGGCGGAAGCGGCGGCTTGCAGAATGCTATGATCGATGCTAACAACGTCGGCGGCGGAGGCGGCGGTTCGTCGTACACGGCTGTAATGGCAAATTTCACACCGCATGCTACGCTGACCTCTGCACAGGAACCATTCTTCGTTAAGCAAGAAGACAATATCTATGCAGATGTAGGCGGCGCGGTAGTTATAAGATACCTCCCCGAAAATGCTGATTACGACTATCTTAACGATGTTAAGATAAGCGGTACGGTATCCTCTTATTTTGATATAGTATCCGCAACCTGTACGGATAAAGGCGGAGGTGCCATTACTGTAAATCAGTCAGGTACGGGTAACAGAAAAATAGACTTCACAGGTTCAATTGCTCCTGTAAGCTCAGGCATTACAAAGGGACAGGCGGACGACTCCATGACGCTGAAGCTTGTACTGAGACCGAAAACGAACTTCATGGGCGGAAATAAGGTCCCGATATTTGCAGATGACGGAGAGTTCACCTGTAAAACAATGGTAGACCGTTTTTATGAGAATAATGATATAAATTCAACGACTGATAAGCAGCGTTCATTTGCATATGCTGAAAACGTAAGGTTTGTAAATATCCCGTTCAAGTATAAAGCAGGGGCAAAGTCGAAGACCATTAGCAAGGATACGCCATATGACGAAAGCGATATTATAGACAGCACAGTGACCAACACATTAGATGCAAACTTTGCCAACTCAGTATCGTCTCAGTATGTTGCCGAAGTCGACGAAACAAATAAGATAACAGATTTTACAGTTGCTGATTACAATACCAAGGGTCTGCATAAATTTGATGTTGTTGTGGAGGTAGTCCCGAAATATGACGGCGCTGACTATGTGGGAACGGCTAATCCAAATCCTACATACATCAGAGCGCATTCTGTTATCGAGATAATCGAAGGTGAGAAACTCGACGGCTTTACCGTTAAGGCGAGCAAGTCACTTGATTATACTTCATCGACAGACACCTACGATTTTACTGTTGATTTTGACGTTGAAAGTCAGAGCAGCCTCAATAAATCATTCAGTATCAATCAGGCTATCCCGAGTGTAAAGGTTCTTGACCTTTCTTTGAATAATTCAAATTCTATGAATACGCCTGATATTAACAGCTCTTATGTAACGGAGATTTCAAAAGGCTCAAATACTTATCAGGCAACGCTTGCCCCCGGTATCTATTATGTTGAAGCATGGGGCGGCGACGGCGGAAGTGGTTCTCCAACTCCGTCAGGCAGTACTACTACAAGAACCAAACAGCAAGGTGGATATGGTGGAAAAGGTGGTTATATCAGCGGGTATGTAGTTGTGAATGCAAATACTACCAAAAGTATTGATATAACATTAGGTACTAAAGGTAATGATAGTAGTAATAGAAGTGGTGGAAAAGGTGGAAAAGCAACTTATGTGTGGATAGATCAAAGTAGTCTTGAACCTGCAAATGCAGACCTTATTGCAGGTGGTGGCGGCGGTGGTACTGGTTATATGAGATATGCAACGCTCGCTGATCAAAATGATCATATGGGCTATTCAGGAAATGACGGCTACAGAATAAACGGAAAATCATCTTATCGTGGCGTGCCTGCTGATAATTCAGGTTATGGCACTCCTAAAACATCCGGATATTTCAATGATAACGTATATGATGGAGAAAATGGTAAGGATATATCATCGTCAAATCATCGTCTTTCTGAATATGATAATGATAATATCGGGAATAATTTTGCTAAAGGAGGATTTAGTAAAATTGGTGATGGTGTTTCATCAGGATTAACTACCGATATTTCAAATAGATTATTTATTAAAAAATCAGGGGATAATGATATTTCACTTTCAGATCTTACAGATGATACTACATCTGTTAATCTTGGATTATATGAGTATGTGTATAACTATAACCAACTTAGAGGTTTTTATGTCAGTCAATGGAGTGAAGGTGGTACTGATGATGATGATGATAGTTTCCAACGTATATCATATTACACAGGAACAACCAAAACATCAGCTGAATTAAAATCTCAGAAAGCAGGCGCAGTAAGAATAACAAGACTCGGCGTTTACGGCGGTCATGATTACGACAATATAGCAACTACCACTCTTACCGATACAACTGATACTCTTGATGATGTTGTTGATCAGATAAAAAATGATTATACGGATGAATATGATCGTCGATTTACAGTTACGAGTAATTTCTCGCAATACTTTGACCTTGTAACAAATAATGGAACTTTAGACGCTGAAACAGGAAGGTATACAGGAACTTATCAATATTCCTTAACAAATGCTGATGTCTATAAGGTTTCTAACGACAGTTCAACTGATAATACTACTTTTGCAGGCTATAGTGTGGTTACAGATAATTATAGCTATGGTTTAAAAGGAAGCGGTTCGGTAACCTTCAAGCTCCAACCCAAATCCAACCTTGTCGGCGGTAATGATATACCGCTATTGGCGGTCAAAACACTCGCTGAGATTAATGATTATACGGGCGGCAATGATGCATATATGGCTGAGACCGAGAATACAGAAGTAAATATTTACCATACGGGTACAACTTCTGAAACTACAGATGATGACAGGCTGTATCTGAAGCGAAATGACGCAACAGACTGGGCAAATGTGGCTATTGATGAAAGTGTCCTGACGGTAACAGCTCCCGAAAATCCGATAATCATTGATTGCGGAGACACTAATGAACCTGATCTCAGCAGCGCAGTTACGTTTGCTGGCAAGAACGATAATTCAAATATTTATACCTTTGTTGATACTGAAAGTGATACAGCTCCGAGCGGAGCAGTCACCGAGGATTGCAAACGCACAGTGATCGGTACTATAAAACCGAAAGCTGAGGCGACAAAAGCTGTGAAGATACCTTCTGTAGAAGCTGTCAGCAAGCCCGCTGAGGCAGATATAAAGGTAAGGTATTCGGTTACGAAGGAGCTGACAAATGGCGTAGAGCAGCAAGGGTCGGTACAGTATATCAGCGGTGAAGCTGGTCCGACTGATATTACTGCTGATGAAAATGAGGCAATTCTTGCCGCGACAGAGGATAAGCTCACTCTTAGTAAGATTCAAGACGCTTATGTGCTCAGGCTTGAGGCAGACAGTGATCATGAGCTGCCAGATGCAACAGATGTTAAGGTTTACTACGGAAGCGATCCCGAGGATAAAGCGGAAGCAGATGTGACAAAGAGCGGCGGCGTTATAACAGTAACCATACCGCGCAGTTCTTTCACAAACAACATCACCATAAATGCTGCGGGTGCTGCTAAAAAGGAATATCACGTTCATTACTACTATGAGTACTACGATCCTGAAACTCCGAACATGATACAGACAGCACATTTTGAGGATCCAACAGTTTATTATGTTTCGGATAATGTTACTAATCTGACAGATGGTTTAACTCCTACGGATTATCCTCCGTGGGGCGGATATGCAAACTACTACTGGGAGTGGCCAGACGAAGTTACAAGCAGCGGCACTCACACGATAGTTGACGGCGATATCTATGTAATAGGTAAGTTCGTGAAGAAAAATATCCCGCTGACAATCACATATCAGTACGAGAACGGAAGTCCAGCAGCTCCAACGTATTCCGCACCAATGGAAGGATACAAGACAACAGTATACAATGAAGCGGAAGATAGATACTACTTCTATCTCGCAGCTGGTGACGCCTACAGCGTAAGATCACCTGATGTAGCTGGCTATGTTCCCGATAAGGCAGTCGTAGCAGGTATAGCTCCCGAAAACGGTCCTATCGAGGTAACTGTTACTTATTCTTCTAACACAGATCCAGATGGCACCGAAGTTATAGTGAACTATGTAAAATGTGACGGTGATGGTATTCCCATTTTGCAAAGTGATACGCAGCGAGAGACTTATACAGGTGTTAAAGACGGAGAAGGAAATTTCGATCTTGAAAGATCGGGAAATAATGTAGTGAATAATAAGGTAACAGAGCTTTTTAGCAATGGTCAGATAATCAGAAGGACCAAACTCGACAATAACAAGGAAATTGATGTCGACTCTGTAAGCGGCAAGCTTGAAGAAGGCGAAAAGGCTGAATTCTATGTTTATTGCAGAGAAAGACCGACTATGGTAAAGGTCAATTTCAATAAGATTGCTCCGGGGGAGAGTCAACCTGATCCGTCCAATATTACGATCGGAATGACGAGCAGAAAAGTAAGTCCCGGCAAAGAATACGGCTACGATCCCGAACAAAACAAATATGTCGGACTCCCGAGAGCTGAATGCAGTGTAAGCGGTGAAGGCGAAAATGATTGGATCGAAAGTGGCTGGAGATTTGTCGGCTGGTGTGATTCGGCAGGCAATCCCGTAGATGAAACAACGATAGTTCCGAGCGGTGATGGTCCGATCGACTTGTATGCACACTGGCAGCCGTTAAAGGTAACTATCACAATTGAGTACAAGTATGCATTGAATATTTCCGATACAGAAAAACAAGGTAAAAAAGTTGCTGAAATAGGAACTGAGGGAACTAAAACTATCACCAAAGCATATGGTATGGTCTATAAAGTCACTTCACCACCATTAGATAACTACACACCTGATCCTGATGCTGTAAAAGGTGAGGCTTTGACGAGCAGGACGGAAACAGTTTACTACAAGGATGAAGGCGAAAACTCTGTAAAGAAAATAACGATCAATGTATACAGCAAATCCTTTGAAGATGCTGAGGGCAACCCCAAAAACAACGCACCAAAGCTCACAGGCGGAGAATTTGCACTGTATAACCAAAGCAATGAGCGTGTCGGAGCATTAAAGCTTAACGAAGAAGGTACTCTGACATGGAGCAATGTCGAAGCTAATATTCAGGACGGTGTCACATATACAGTAAGGTGTGAGACTCCGCCGACAGGATATGGCTGTAAAGAAGAAACGGTCATAATAAGTTCGGGGTCAGACGAAGCTGTAAAAAACATCTTCCTTGACAGATCCCCGTTCCAGCTGCCTATGGCAGGCGGCAAACCGCTTACGGGATACACTGTATGCGGCATATCAACAATGTTACTTGCTGCTTTACTGTTGTTCTTATATGTCAGCAGTAAATCAGAAGAAAATGAAGATGAATAAATTCAGGAGGTTGTATTATGAAAAAAATGATCAAGAAGACGTCAGCTTTAGCTATCTCAGCGTTTATGCTGGCACAGTACATTCCGTTTTCGGCTATGGCAGCTACGGACAGCACACATTGTGATTTGACTATCCACCCATATCGAGTTAACGATACAACAAAAAGTGGATTGGCTTCACCTGATGATGACCCGACAGGAAAAACAGGTGATGCAACACGTGCTGGTGAGAATGGCACTGCGATCGCAGACGGTACTATGAATTTCAGTGTCATAAGAGTTAATGCTGACGGTTCTGCATATACAGGAGCAGTGGCTCAGACTATAGCTTCGGGAGGCACACTTGCAAGCTTAGAAGACGGATATTATAAGATAGACCCGCAGGATAGCACAACAGATGTTAATTTTGCAGGCTCAGACGCATTTATAATTCAGATACCTGTAACTTCGGCAAGTGGTAATGTCAGAGACGTTCATATTTATCCTAAGCTGACAGATAATGAAAACGGCACTGACGATCCGACAGGTTATGATCCGGCAGTGGATTTACATACCATTCAGCTTATCAAGACGTTAAGTGACGCCGATGATTCAATGAGTGCTTCAAAAAAAGCTTCATTTGATGCTTTCTATCTTGATGCTGATCAAAAAACATGGGTAAATACAGGTCATACTTATACTACAGATGCAGACGGTAAGGTAACCATAGACGGTCTCCCGTATGGTACATATTATCTTGTTGAAACAGCAGCACCTGCGGGTTATATGATCGATAAGACACCTATAGAGTTTACAATAGACGGTACTTCTGGAAATAACCAAGTAACAGTTGAAAACGAGAAGATACTCGGCGTTGATAAAGAGATAGCATATGATGCCGCCGGTAATACATATAACTGGGTAATCAAGGGCGATATCCCCGATGACCCGTCCAAGCTCAGCGCATATGCGATAACTGATACATATTCTGCATCAGCACTTGAAAATGTTGCTGTTTCTTCTGTAAAGGTTGGCACTACTGATTTAGCTTTAACTGCGGATTATACAGTAACTACGGGAGGCGGAACATTAACTATCACTTTTACGCCTGCTGGTCTGCTAAAGCTTGATAAAAATGGAACTGTAACAACTGTTGACGTAACAGTATCCTCAACAATAGTTTCCGGTTATTCTTCTGCGTCTGTTTCAAACAGTGCAAGCATAGCATATACCTATGGCGCAACAAGCACAGGTCCTGTTATTTCGCCTACTCCTGCTCCTGAAAATTATCCTACAACTCCAGTAGACCCCGCTACACCTACTGAAGACACTAAGGAAGTAACACTTGCAACACTTATCATATCCAACACAGGCAGCGGAGAGCTTGCAGGAGCAACATATAAGCTCGAAAAGGCAGATGGTACTGCAATATCTGATGCATTTAACACTTTAACAGATGATTCGACGCTTGCTGCTCCGAATAAGGATAAGGTTGTCGTTGCAAATCTTGCCCCCGGTGCTTATAAAATAACTCAGACAGGTATTGGTTCTGCTGCATCAGATCATCTTCTCAATGATACTCCAAGATTAATATATGTAGGTGATGATGGCAATATTTATGAAAGTGATAAAACAACACCAATAGCAGATGGTGGAGTATCAAATCAGGTACAGTTTGTAAATACTGCAAAGGGTGCTTTCAACCTTCCTTTCACAGGAACAACAGCAACTATCATCTTCACAATAACAGGTATTCTCCTCATGGCAGGCACAGGATTCCTTATCTTCATGATCCTCAAGAAGAGAGACGACGATGAAGAAGACGAAGAGCAGGTTAATAACTGATGTGAGAGATCATAAAAGCATTCTCACCCTCTCTGATGCTTTTTAGATACCTCCAAGGTTTATTTAACGGAAAGTGCCGCTTTTGGTAAGCGGCACTTTTCATTAGGAGTGATCTCAACATTGAAAAATGACAAAAACTCAAAAAAGAAAAAAAGACGGATACTTTTACTGCTTCTGCTTCTTATCTTTCTTGTAGGTCTCGGATTTTTCATATATCCCATTGCAAGCAAAATGGTGATAAATAAAAAGGCGCGTGACAACGTCGATATCTTCGAGGAAGAAAGAGACAAGATCATAGAAGAGGCTATCAATGACGGCAAGCTGCCGTCTGACACAAAAATGCCTGTTGATGACAACGGCAAGCCTGCGCCCTACAAGATAGTTATGTCAGATGCCGAGCCGAAGTCCGATCAGCCCTACCTCGATAAGCTGTATCAGTATATGCTGAGCAGGAACAAAGAGCTTTTTGAGACAGGTCAGAAGTCATTCAACAGCTCTTCGTCGTATATGTATCCCGAGATAGATCTCAAGGACTACGGTATAAGCTCAAAGAGCATCGGAACTCTTGAGATAGGCAAGCTTGACCTTAGGCTTTCCATATTTCTCGGCGCGAATGACGATAATATGATGGCAGGCTGCGGACATCTTACAAATACCTCCTACCCTATCGGCGGAACCAATAACAACTGCGTTATAGCGGTGCACCGCGGACTTGGCGGTTCGGACTTCCTTCGCTATGTGGAGAAGCTCGAAGCGGGGGATATCGTACGCATAGAGAATTTCTGGTATACGCTGGAATACAAGGTGACTCAGGTAAGGATAATCGCCCCCGATGATGTCAAGCCGATACTCATTCAGGACGGCAAGGATATGCTCACGCTTTATACCTGTCACCCATACGGCGTAAACAGTCAGAGATATCTTGTTTACTGCGAGAGGATAACAAAGTAAAGTACGCATAAAAAACAGGAGCATATGCTTCTGTTTTTTTATGCCGTATCGCAAAGCTGCTGCAGGCGTAATATATCATCGGCTGTAATATTCGGAAGATTCAATTTCGGCATCAATGTTTATGAAAACGGATATGTTTTTACAAATCTTGTCGAGTGCGGAGCAGAATCCTTCATATACCCCGAAAAAGCACAGGAGCTTATTGAATACTATTCATGACCTCTGAACAGCAAAAAAGCAGACACCTTAAGTGTCTGCGCTAATATAGCAGTATAATTCAAACTACTATATTATGACCAAAACAGCGAGCTATGAAACAGAATAGGCAGATACTTCAAATGAGGTATCTGCCTTTTTTCTATGAATTAACCATTTGCTTCAGTATTATCTATCAGTATTGAATCTGGAGAACCAATCTATATGCTTACCACCACCGAACACAGCAGCAGTTACTTTGGATTTTTCGGTAATTGTCGCTGTATTTCCGTGAACATCTATCTGCAAATCCTCAGTCTGAGCGGAATAGTAGTTCAGAGTACCGTCCATGATACACGGATATAGGCTTTCAGACAAGAACGAATAAGCAAAACAAGCGGTCAGCCGAGAGTGGTTGACCGCTTTGCTGTTATAATATTTTATGCAGAAGCCTTTCTTGCTTCAGCAGTTTCATTATTGCCGATTTTGCTCATAGCAAACTTGAACACCGTTCTGATAAGCGGCTGAATAAAGAAAAGCTGAGAGAAGAACGCAAACGGGAAATTGAAGCAGACAAGCTTTATCCAGTTTGCAAGGAGAGTGAAGATATTGAAACCTGCATAGTATGGATAGTAAAGGACAGCCGCGAGGAAACTCATGGACGGACACATGATACCGACTGTTGCACAGATGATAGCTGTCTCAAAGAGTACGGGATGTGTTTCTCTCGGATCAAATACCTTGCAGGCGAGTTTGAATGACATCGGGCTGCCTACTGTGATCTCAAGGGTGTAGGCAAGTATAAACTCAATAATGACAACTGCCCATATCGGCAAATTTCTTCCGAGCATATAAACACCGCCCATAGCGTTGACTGCTCCGAGTACGCTGTCTGCTCCGGTAACGTTCATAAGCGTCGAACCGTTTACAACATACAAGCTGTAGAATACATAGGCGTGGACGGTAACGATAACGGTCATCAGCGCAAACATCATTCTCTGTAATTGTGTTCTTGGCATAGTAAAATCCTCCTGAATACGCAGAAACACGCAGTATTCCGTACACCGATCCAAAATTTGCATTCCGTGATCAGACTTATGTACAGAAGTACTGCGTGTGTCATTGCATAGTATTTTATTAACTTTAAAATTATACACCGGATTTTTGGTGATTTCAAGAGCCAAAAAACAAAATCTCCTTTAAGCGCACGGGAATAAGTGAGTTGTTGATTGTTTTTGTGCGTAAATGCAATGATTTTAATGAGAGCTTGCAGATGCAAGTTCACCTATGTGCTGTTCTTTCTTATCCGCTCCGAGCTGCTTGTATGTCCTGATGATAAGGAACATGGCAACAGCAAATGTCAGAATATCCGACACGGGCATGGAGTACAGCACACCGTCCAGGCCGAAGAAAAGGGGCAGAATTACTGCAAAGCCTACGCCGAACACGATCTCTCTTATCATCGAAAGTGCAGTAGATTCAACCGCCTTGCCCATTGCTTGCAGAAAGATGAAGCAAGCCTTATTTACGCAGGCAAATATCATCATACAGAGATAAATGCGAAAAGCGTGTACAGCGAAATCGGTATAGTATCGCTCTCGTTCGCCGCACCGAATATGCCGATAAGCTGACGGGGAAAGAACTCCACGAAGATAAGAGCAATTGCTCCGACGGTTGCTTCCGCTGTCAGCAGTTTGGTGAACAGCTCACGCACACGGCTTTTCAGCCCTGCGCCCATGTTGAAGCCTACAATGGGGATACAGCCTGCTGCCATACCGACTACGATAGAAATAACGATCTGGAAGAATTTCATGACGATACCGACCACCGCCATTGGTATCTGTGCATACTGCTCCTGCCCGAAAATATTGTCCATTGCACCGTATTTGCGTATCATATTATTGATCGCCGCCATAGCCGCTACAAGTGAGATCTGTGAGAGAAAACTGGTAAGACCGAGTGTCAGCGTTTTGCGGATAATTGCACTTTCGGGTTTGAAATCAGGCTTTGCAGGTTTTACGAGTTTCATGCTGCAGAGATACCACACAGCAAGTCCTGCCGTAACTATCTGTCCGATAACAGTTGCGACCGCAGCTCCCATCATACCCCACTCGAAAGCGAAAATGAAGATCGGATCAAGTATCATGTTCAGAACTGCACCTGCAAGTGTCGAGATCATAGCGAATTTTGGGTTCCCATCCGCACGGATAACAGGGTTCATAGCCTGCCCGAACATATAGAACGGGATACCAAGCGAGATATAGAAGAAATATTCTTTTGAGTGGCGGAATGTTTCCTCATTGACCGTACCGCCGAACATTGCGATGATGCCATTGCTGAATATTAGGTACACGGCACAGAGGATAATACTGCTCACAATCGTCATAAGCACGGAGTTGCCGACGCTTTTCTTTGCCTTGTCAGGTTCGCCTTTGCCGAGGCTCAGGCTCACAAATGCACAGCAGCCGTCACCGATCATAACAGCGATAGCAAGAGCGATGACCGTCAGCGGAAAGACAACGGTATTTGCGGCGTTTCCGTAAGAGCCGAGATAGCTTGCATTTGCGATGAAAATCTGGTCTACGATGTTGTAGAGAGCACCGACGAGCAGAGAGATGATACACGGCACAGCGTATTTTTTCATCAGCTTGCCAACTGGCTCTTGTCCTAAGAATTGATTTGCGGTTTGTTCCATAGTATTCCTCCTAAAAAATACAGCGTGAGGCAGAAAGCTGGATTTATGCTTACGCCACACGCTGTTTTTAACAATATTCAGTAGTATCAGTCGAGATATGAGCCGACAGGAGCTGTATTGTACTGCTTCTTGATCTTGATGATAACAGAGCCATCAGGCTGCTCCGTTTCCTCGATTATCTTGTACTTTGTTCTTGTTCTTTCAAGTGAAGCTTTGTACTTTTCTATTTCTTCCTTCACGAGCTTGACAGCGTAGTCGTGACCAACATCTTCTTTGAGCATAAAATGCAGTGTCTGGCAGATACACGCTTCTTTGATTCTTTTCATTAT
>NZ_CAMKRR010000003.1 GCF_946415235.1 uncultured Ruminococcus sp.
CCAAGAGCAAGTTCCTGAAATACAAGAGCCTGCTTGAAAAGAGCGAGGGTCGCCGTGCATGGTACGAACCAACCTTTGAGGAACAGTTTGAGAAGTTCTTCGCAGACACGGACTGGAACAAGGTGGACTCCAATGTAGAGCGTCTGCCGTACCTTGCGTATATGCTTGGAAAGAACACGAAGACTATCGTTGACAAGCCTGCCGATGACAGCGATCTTTTCACATTTGCCGCTGATGAGAACTGGAAGGACAAGCTGAACGGCGATAAACTGAGAAATCTGTCTGCTCTTATTACTGACTATGAACGGTGTCTGTCACGCATCAGAGCCTGCGATCAGCCAGTCAAGGACAGACAGCGCAGGAACGACATTCAGCGAATTCTGTACAGCCGTGGTCAGGATCGTGAATACGACGCAGATATGCTGTATACCCTGTTTCAGGGCACACCGCCCGAGAGGATATCTGCTATCAGGCAGGAGTTGCAGGCTAAAAACTGGCATTTGACTCCAAAGGAACAGCGTGATGATCTGTTAGCTGAGTGGCTGCCTGAGCTTGAACGGTATTATCCGCTTTTCAGCGACTTCCGTTTCGGCGGTTACCGTGTTCTAATTGATCTCATAGCTGACATTGACGATGAAAACAACCTCACGGACAGGAAATGCCTTATCCGTGACGTTGATTCCGCAAATTTCAGACAGCTTATGGAGACTTACCTCAATAAATCCGTGAATGTGTACTACCGTGATGCGGTTGCTGCTGAGTGCCGCAAGCTGATTGAAGCCGTAATGAAGGCTGATGAAGCGGTCAGGTACATCGTAGCTCTGGGCAAAAGAAAAGTGCTCTTCGATCTGCTGTATGACAGGATCGAAAAGCACGTCAGGAGGGAGAAATAATGCTGAACGAAATTGAAGAATTCAAGGCTTATACGGGCAAGCCTGTTTACAAGTGCAGCGGTAAGCGTGACCTTTCCTTCCTCGGACGTTTCAGCTTTGAAATGATGAAGGACTTCACAGGTCTGAGCCGCGTGCTGACTATAATCGCTCGGGGATATATGTTCGGAAACGGCAATCCCGATGTGGACTATGCACGGCGAGCTCTGTGTGCGTGGTGCAGTATCCCCGACAAAAAAACTGCCGCTCCGAAGGAGGAGTGGCAGTTCAGGACTGATTTCAGAGATTTGCATGAAGAATTCCCCGAATTGGTGGATAAGACTGGAAAAGGCTGGTTTTACAGGCACGTTCACAAGGTCGAAAAGTTCATCACCAAGAACAGCGAAAACATGAGCAAGACTACTCTCTCCAACGCTGAGCCGCTTAAAACCAGATTTGATGCTGCATGGAGTGCAAAGGTCAAGCAGTATCAGGTGTCACTTTACTCGCCCGAGACCAAAGGTGCGTGGGTTCTGCGGTTTGATGATGTGCTTGCGGATGCCCTTGAGCTTGGACCGCTGGCAGATAAGACAGTTTCCTTCTCTGATGATGAAAAAGAGCGTATAAAGGGACTGCTGCCTGACGGTCTGCCTTATGAGGTCGCGGAAACTGTTATCGCTTACTGCATCGCCAATAAGCCTGACGATTCGGACTATGTTATCCTTCCTGTTTCCAACTTTGACGCTTACTTCGGGAATACCAGCTTCAGCCACAAGTGGCTCAATTTGTTCCCTGATACTTTACTTGAACGCGATAAGCAGAGCTTTGGGGTGTGTAGGGCGAGACTGCGTTTAATGTAACTCATGTATGGTTCGTAGTTAATATTTATCGCATATATTTTCAAAATAGATTGATTTTATTATTATATTATGTAGGTGAATGTAATGAAGATAGGATTTATAGGTGCTGGAAAAGTCGGCTTTTCGCTTGGAAAATATTTTGCAGAAAACGGTTTGGAGATATCGGGATATTACAGCCACTCGGAGAGTTCTGCCCTTGAGGCTGCCGTATTTACAGGCTCGGAGCTGTTTGTGTCCGCGGAGGAGCTTGTTTCCGCAAGTGACGCAGTTTTTCTCACAGTTTCCGACAGCGACATAACAGAAATATACAACTCTCTGCCAAAGGAACTTCTTTGCGGCAGACAGATATGCCATTGTAGCGGAGCGATGTCAGCGGAGGAAGCGTTCCCGAATATAGCAAAATACAGTGCAAAAGGCACATCAATACACCCTCTTTTCCCCATAAGCAGCAAAACGGAGTCCTACAGGGAGCTCCACAATGCTTTTTTCTGCATAGAGGGTGACTGCGCTAAGGAATGGAGCGCTATACTCTCGGATATGGGCAATCCTACGCGCATTATCCCAAGCGATATCAAGAGCCGCTATCATGCTGCTTGTTCTGTTGCAAGCAATCTCGTCTGCGGACTTATGGCGGAAAGCGCAGAGCTCCTTGAACAGTGCGGATTTACTGAAGAAGAAGCTCTTTCAGCTCTTGAACCTCTTGCAATGAGCAATATGAAACGTATCTTCACAGTGGGACCGACTGCCGCCCTTACAGGTCCTGTGGAGCGCAACGACGTATCTACGGTTAAAAAGCATATCGCCTGCATAAACGGCGGGAATGACTCCGATATCTACAGAGCGGTCTCGAAAAAACTGACAGAAATGGCTAAGGAACGTCACCCACAGGCAGATTATACAGAAATGGAGAAGCTCCTTAGGTAATTGTCACCAAAGAAAAGCCTTTTGTTCATATTTTATTCACATTTATATGTTATACTTCTTCTTGTATCTTATCCAGGCAATGGAAAGGTAACATCTTTTAAGGAGAAAATTGAATATGAAGAACACTATTTCAACCCTTCTGAAGCAGAAGCAATCAGGTGACAAGATCACGATGCTTACTGCTTACGACTACACAACAGCGAAGATCATCGACGAGTGCGGCGTAAATGCCATACTTATCGGCGATTCACTGGGCATGGTAATGTTGGGCTACGAAAACACGCTCCCTGTGACTATGGAGGATATGATACATCATACCGCCGCAGTTTCAAGAGGTGCGGAAAATGCTTTCATCGTAGCCGATATGCCGTTCATGTCCTATCAGGTCAGTGTACAGGAGGCTGTTATCAATGCAGGCAGACTTATCAAAGAGGGCGGCGCCAATGCTGTAAAGCTTGAAGGTGGAGCCGAGGTCTGCGAGCAGATAAGAGCTATCGTGAATGCGTCCATTCCTGTTGTTGCACATCTGGGACTTACTCCACAGTCTGTAAATGCCTTCGGCGGCTTCAAGGTACAGGGCAAGAGCCTTGACAAGGCAAGAAAGCTCATCGACGACGCCCTGATAATACAGGAGGCAGGCGCCTGTGCAGTAGTTTTAGAGGGTATCCCCGCAAAGCTTGCGGATATCATCACAAGAAAACTCTTTATACCGACAATCGGTATCGGCGCAGGAAAAGGCTGCGACGGGCAGGTACTGGTATATCAGGATATGCTTGGACTTACCACAGGTCATACTGCTAAATTCGTAAAGCATTTTGCTGATGTGGGTACGGTAATGCGTCATGGTATCGCTGATTATATCAGTGAGACCAAAGAGGGAGCATTCCCTGCCGAGGAGCATACCTACGCTATTGAAGATGATGTTATCGAACAGCTTATGAGGGAGGAAAAGTGAAATGAGAGTAGTTAAAACCATAGATGAAGTCCGCACACAGGTAAAGGAATGGAGAGCACAGGGGCTCACCGTGGGACTTGTCCCTACAATGGGCTATCTCCATGAGGGACACGCAAGCCTTATCGACGCTTCTCACAGAGATAATGACAGAACAGTTGTATCTGATTTTGTAAATCCCATGCAGTTCGGCCCGACGGAGGACCTTGAAAGCTATCCCCGCGATATCAAGCGCGACGCAAAGCTCGTTGAAGAACATGGCGGCGATATCATTTTCAATCCCGAACCTTCCGAGATGTACCATGAGGGCTTCTCTTCTTTCGTTGATATGACCGTGCTCACACAGGAGCTCTGCGGTCTTAGCCGTCCCGTTCATTTCCGCGGCGTATGCACAGTAGTATCCAAGCTTTTCAATATCGTAAAGCCCGACCGTGCATATTTCGGCAAGAAAGACGCACAGCAGCTTGCAGTTATCCGCCATATGGTCGACGACCTGAATATGGATATCGAAATAGTCGGCTGTCCTATCGTCCGTGACGCAGACGGACTTGCAAAGAGCTCACGCAACACATACCTTAACGAAGCCGAAAGAAAAGCTGCACTTGTACTCTCTAAGGCAGTATTTCTTGGCATGGATATGGTCAGAAAGGGCGAAAAGGACTGCTCTGCAATAATCGGAGCTATGAAAAAGCTCATAGAAGCCGAGCCTCTCGCACATATCGACTACGTTAAGATAGTCGACTGTGCAACAATGCAGCAGATAAAGGCTCTCGACCGTCCTGCGCTATGCGCTATGGCTGTATATATCGGCAAAACACGCCTTATCGACAACTTCTTCACCGAAGACGTATAAGGAGGCTGCTATGGAAATATCAATGCTCAAAAGCAAAATACACCGCGCCGTTATCACTCAGGCGGAGCTCAACTATGTTGGCAGCGTCACTATCGACGAAGAGCTCATGGAAGCCGCAGGGCTTTATGAATACGAGCGCGTACATATATCAAACGTAAACAGCGGAAGCCGTATTGAGACCTATGTTATCGCAGGCGAACGCGGAAGCGGAGTTATCTGTCTCAACGGTGCAGCCGCACGTTCAGGACAAAAAGGCGACCATGTTATCATAATGGCATATGCGAACATGACCCCCGAGGAAATAAAAACTCACCGTCCAAAGGTAGTTTTTGTTAGCGATAAAAATGAAGTTGTAAGGTTAGCCGATTACGAAAAGCATGGAGAACTGAGATAATAGATATCAACTATATCCGAATAATTATAGACTGCATGATATGCGAGCAGGATAATAAATAATATTATGGCACTGTGATGAAAGCTTCTTAACATTGAAGCAATATCATCACAGTGCCGTTTTTATATAAATAGGCAGGGAAACAATTTTCAAGTGCCAGTTTGAACAAGTCAACGCTCATACAGATGTGGCACGGAAATGTTTCAGATGACAAAATTGGATTAACATTTAAATATTATATAGAGAAATTTACGATATATTCGCTGATAAATTCATCTTAAAACTTGACAATTTCTCTAATTTGGGTTATAATTATTATAGAAAAATGGTTTTGAAAGGAGCTGTTATCATGCCGAATATTGTACCTATTTCAGATCTAAGGAATTATTCTGCTGTATTGCAGGACGTTGCAGTAGGCTCACCCGTTTATCTTACCAAGAACGGTCGCGGCTGCTATGCAATCGTTGATATTAAGGAGCAAGAAGAGTATGAGCGTACAAAAGCAGCACTCCGCCTGATGTGTGAATTGGAAGAGGGAAGAAAATCAGGAGAACAGGAAGGCTGGATCACCTCCGATGATATGAGGAAGCATTTTGGGGCAAAGAAAGCATGAATAAAATCGTTTACTCTCCGAAAGCACAGAATGATCTTGACGAGATTTGGGCTTATATTTCTAAAAAATTGCTGAATCCTACTGCTGCCGAAAGCACGATAAATGGTATTCTTGATACAGTAGATGCTTTGCAAGAGCATTCGGAGATAGGAAAGCCTCTTTATTTCACATCTGATATGTTCAGCGGATATCGTTTCCTTGTTTATAAGAATTACCTTGCATTCTACCGAACAAGCGCAGAAACCATATATATAGATAGAATCATTTATGGTAAGCGTGATTATATGCGGCTACTTTTCAGAGATTTGGATCGAGCATAAAGATAATAAATCCACTATCGTGACCTATCCCTCAGGTCCATATGAACGCAAGTTCATGCAGGTTCAAGTCCTGTTATCCGCACCAGCGCCTCACAAAATGTGAGGAGCCCAGCTTGTCAATAAACCCCAAAATCATGACAGATATCAACGAAAACGCTCTCCATCAAGCAACGTGGAGAGCGAATTTTTTGGACAGTATAAATCTTCCACCAGTTCATAGATATGATCAAAATCCACTGCCTTGTCTATCTTCCGAAGCAAATGCTTTTGGGGTACAAATTGATCTATGCAGAAAAATTCCATCTGGCTCCTGTTTTCCATGGATCGTCGTTACAGCCTGTAAGCAGGAGCGCCGACAAAAGAAAAACAGGTATAAGCCTTTTCATAAATGTCACTTATTATTTTATAGCAACAGGCAGCCGCTTGGACTGCCTGTCTGTTTTGTTATACTGGATCAAGCTCGTTGCTTATGGTGATAACGTCCTCGTTGTCGAATTCGATGATCTCCACTTCGGGAATAATATATTTCTCCATGATTTTACCTCCATTTCATCAAAGTTTAATTAATTCACTCAGCAGACCAGACATAGCTTTGACTATTATCAATGGAAGCAGTTGGAGTTACAAAATCTAAATTATAATTATTGAAACATAAAGCCTCAACACAATTAGAATCTTTATAAATATTATTCTGGTCGGCTGCCCAGCCTTGCTGACTCGCAAGTTGTGCCCATGTCATGCCTTCTGTGTAAGCATATTCTGTACCGTTAATTGTAACTTTCATGGTTTGAGCAGACGCGTTCAGCCCCTCAGCAGCTTTCATATAAGCATACAGAGCCTTTGCCATTGTCACGTTTTTGTCGGAGCTTGCACTGTTCGTCAGCACACGGTATACCCATATATAGCCGGAAACATTGAAGCCGTCGATCGTCTGGGGCTGTCCAATTGTGATAGGTGTCAGGTCAGCAACCTCGGAATACTTGCCGTTGCTGTTCTCCTCTGTGCCGTTGTCGCTGTAAACACGCAGCTTCACCTTTGAATTGAGCACCATTGAGACCTTGTTGTCACCAAGAGCGTCGCTTGCTTCCTTATAAGGTGCAAGTTCTTCATTGGTCGGCGTTGACAGTGCAGAAAGGTCATTTGTACCCTCTTTGAAGTAGTTGTCAGCCGCATAGCCGTAGTCTCTTGTGGCGTTCAGCATTGCCTTTGTCTTGTCATCAAGTCCGTCAGTGCCAGAAGCCGCGGTAATGTAATCGTCCACAGAATACGCAAGCTCTGTGACCATTTCTTCGCCCTTGTAAAGCTCGGCTATGATCTTCTCATTTATGTCCTTTGCATTTATGTTTGCGGTCGCATAGAACTTTCCGTCCTTTTCGTTGAGAGCGACTTCCGTGCCGTTCTCATCGCAATTGCCCGTAAACTTGACCTTGTATTCAGACGCAGTTGTGCTGTCGATGTTGTCAATGTAGAAATTCAATCCGAATCCGTCATCGAGGGTGACACTTACGCTGGAGAATTTGTTGATCTTATCTGAAGTCGGTAAAGCGATCTCAACAAGTGCACTCGCATAATCCGTTTCCATTTTACTGTTCAGATCTTCCGCAAGAATGTATACATTATAGGAATCGCCGAGATCAGACGGCAGATCAAATGTACCAGAGCCATTTGATGCAGAATAGTCACCCGTCAGCGGTGCATAGTACAGAATCTTTACACCTGATTCGGTATAGTCCTTATCCGTAATAAGTACAGAAACTTGTTCAGCATTGATACCATCCGAATCGTCAGCATCGTTGACAGTATATGGCACTGTTATGGTATCACCATTCTTTGTGACCGTTCCTGGAGTAATAGTGGTGTTTGCGTCTTTCAGCGTCAGCTTATATTCATTGCCATATTCTTCGGCGGAATTAGAATTGATATTTGTAGAGAAAAGAATTGAACTTAAATCAACGTTGAAAGCGGGGCTGATTCCGGTGGGGGTATACATTCCCATTTTCCCTAAATTACCGTTATTTCCTACGTAACTACTGCCTGTACCCCCACCCTCGTAGTTAGGAGAGCGCAGCAGCCAAGCACCAGTCGTTTTGACCCTTTCCTCTGCCGTCCCGTAGCCGTATTCAGGATTACGTGCTTCCCAACCTTCTAACAAGAAAACACGTTCACCAGTCAAGTTGACACTTGTGGTTGACTTGACTCCCTCAGTAGTTCTTTGACTTTCCACTATGGATTCTTTTTCTAACGCAGAAAAAACGCCGTTCTTATTGTAAAACTGATCTCCATTCAATTTGTTTTTGATCCCACTTCCCAACCACATATCAGTGTTGGGAGTTTCACTTTGATCATCAAATCCGTACCAAGCACCGGACGAACCTGTCTCTTCCTTGATCCACACTCCTGAATTAGATTGTTCAGAAGAAGTAGATTGTTCAGAAAATGCGGCATTAAAAAGTGACGTATCACAATCGAGGAATATAGTGGATGATCCATAATCTGTTGTATTTGGCGCAAGAACACGATACCTGACAGGACTTCCATCATATTTCCCGTAATAAACATAGTTTCCCGACCACTTACTTTCATATTTAACATTTTCTTCTGTATTATTATCATTATCAAAACCATACCAAGCCTGAGATGATCCATCTTCTTGAACAAATATAATATCTGAGCTTTGAGCTGATTTCTTTGGTGATTTTATTCCTGATGTACATAGTGTAGTGTTTTGAGCATTTTTATCAGAAAGAACAATCAGATGCAAAGTAGATTCTTTTTGAATATTATAATCTGAGAGGGTTTTGTCATTTTCAACAACAGCGCCTGCATAAATAAGTTTTTGTTTAATGGGAGAAATGCCTTCTTTGTCCTGGATTTTTGCTTTGACATTCTCGATCGTATCAGATGGTTCAACGTCAAGTGTAATTGTTTTTCCGCCTATCTGCACTTTAACAAAAATCTGCATAGCATGAGCCGTAATTGCATAGTTGTGGAAAAGTCCTTCCATCTCAACTTGCGCAGGTACAGCGCCTGCTACAAGAGTAAATGCAATCACGAATGCCGCGGTTTTCTTCCATAACTGTTTCATAAACTCATTCCTCCTTGATTTTAGTTTTCATAGAAATAAAAAAATCTTTTTCTTGTTTAATTATACTATATTTCGCCGTGATTTGAATGAACGTTTTGTTAACAAATTATATCATATGTTGTTTTAATCTAGTGTTATACAACTTGTAATTTTTGCAACTGCATATTAATTTACATGCTTTATTTTTTCACTATCATGACCTCACCCTCAGGTCCATATGAACGCAAGTTCATGCAGGTTCAAGTCCTGTTATCCGCACCAGTGGGAATACCACGCAGGTTGTTTTGCGCTTCGCATATGGTGAAGCGCATTTTTACTTAGCACATGAAATGTTACATATATCGTAACACATATACAGCTTTTTAATATGGCACAGGCAGACTGCGGCTCAGAATATCCGAGCCGTGTTTTTTTGTTATATTCGGTACTATATACAATTGACTTATTTACATTATTATGGTATAATGTATACATAAATTTGCGGATTTTTTCGCATATAAGGAGGAGTTTATGTTAGATCGTGAAAAAGCATCAGGAATTGTTGCTGAATACAAACAGGAACACATAATGAAGTATTTCGACGAACTGAATGAAGAAGAAAAGGAGGAGCTGTTAAAGCAGATCGAAATCACGGACTTTTCAGTACTTTCAAATCTTGACGGAAATAAGGAAAATATCGCACGTGGCACCTTTGAACCTCTCGGCGCTGTTACTATAGACGATATTTCCGCCAACAGCAGTGAATATATAGCTATCGGAACCGAAGCTATAAAGGCGGGAAAAGCCGCAGCAGTACTTCTTGCGGGCGGACAGGGAACAAGGCTCGGATTCGACAAGCCAAAGGGAATGTTCAAAATAGGCGTTGAACAGGAACTTTATATTTTCCAGTGTCTGATAAATAATCTCATGGATGTTGTGAAACTCACAGGTACATGGATCCCTCTCTATATAATGACAAGTGAGAAAAACAACAAGGATACCATAGATTTCTTTGAGGAAAAGAATTATTTCGGCTATGCTCCGGAATATATCAGATTCTTTATTCAGGATATGGCGCCGTCAGTTGACTTTGACGGAAAGATCCTTATGGAAAGCAGATCAAAGATCTCTGTTTCACCAAACGGAAACGGCGGCTGGTTCTCGTCACTTGTAAGAGCAGGGCTTCTTAATGATATCAGAAGCAAGGGCGTTGAGTGGATAAACGTTTTTGCAGTTGATAATGTTCTTCAGCGTATCTGCGATCCGAGCTTTATCGGAGCTGTTATCAAATCGGGACTCCAGTCAGGCAGTAAGGTGGTAAGCAAGGCAGCTCCCGAAGAAAAAGTCGGTGTACTTTGTCTTGAGGACGGAAAGCCTTCAATAGTCGAATATTACGAAATGACCGATGAAATGAGGACACTTGTCAACGAAAAAGGCGAGCTCGCATACAAATACGGAGTTATCCTCAATTATCTGTTCAATGTTGCAAAGCTTGAAGAAATATGTGACCAAAAGCTTCCTGTACACATAGTAGACAAGAAAATACCGTTCATGGACGAAGAGGGGAACTATATTATCCCTACATCTCCCAACGGACATAAATTTGAAACTCTTGTCCTTGATATGGTACATATGCAGGACAGCTGTCTCGCATACGAAGTTATACGCGAAAAGGAATTTGCTCCCGTAAAGAACGCAACAGGAGTAGATTCCGTTGATTCGGCAAGAGAGCTTCTCAAAGCAAACGGAATCAAAATATGATCTCAAAGCGGCACTTCCTGCAAAGGCAGTGTCGCTAATATGTTTAACAACAAGTAAGGATGCACATGAATGATTAAACTTCTGAAATTTTTAAAAGGCTACAAGAAAGAGCTTATCTTAGGTCCTTTTTTTAAGCTCCTTGAAGCCATTTTCGAACTGACAGTACCTTTGGTAATGGCAAAGATCATTGATAAGGGAATTGCTGGCAACGATGTTAACTACGTAATAAAAATGAGCCTGCTTATTGTAGTACTCGGCATATGCGGTCTGTGTTTCGCTCTGACCTGTCAGTATCTTGCCGCAAAATGCGCTTACGGATTCGGTACCGAACTCAGAACAGCCTTATATAAGCATATCAACACCTTATCATACAGCAGTATAGATAAGATAGGCACATCCTCTCTTGTAAACCGTCTTACCAATGATACGAATACAGTACAGAACGGAGTTAATATGTTCATCAGACTTGCGGTAAGAGCTCCTTTTCTCGTGATAGGAGCTGCTGTAATGGCTGTTTCCATAGATCTTCGGCTGTCATCAGTATTTTTTATAGCAGCACCGCTTATATCGGCAGTTATCTTTCTTATAATGAAAAAAACTATCCCAATGTACAAAAAAACTCAGCAAAACCTCGACCACGCTTCTATGCTTACACGGGAAAGTCTTGAGGGCGCGAGGGTCATACGCGCATTTTCACGTCAGGATGAAGAGATCCGTGAATTCAAGGAAGCTGTTGACGATATTTCGGCTCAGTCAATAGCAGTCGGAAAAATATCTGCAATACTCAATCCCATAGCATTTATGGTAATGAACCTCGGTATAGTTGCAGTTATATGGTTTGGCGGAAAAAGAATAGATATCGGCGGACTTACGCAGGGCGAGCTTACAGCCTTCACCAATTATATGACACAGATACTTCTTGCGCTCGTAGTTCTTGCCAATCTTATCGTTATATTCACAAAGGCATTTGCATCTGCAAACCGCATAAGCGAAGTGCTTGCATTAGCACCTGAAGAAAACGGAGAAATCAGAAATATAGAAGTACCTGATAAAAAAATCATTGAGTTCAATAATGTAAGCTATGCCTATGAAGACTCGGGAGATTCGTCCGTAAAGGGTATAAGCTTTTCTGTTAACCGCGGAGAAATGCTGGGAATCATAGGTGCTACAGGCTGCGGAAAGACCACTCTTGCAAATCTGATACCCTGCTTCTACAGAGCAACAGAAGGTTCTGTATCCGTATTCGGCAGGGAAGTAAACAGCATTTCACACGATGAGCTCCGAAGAAGAATAGGCATAGTCCCGCAAAAGGCTGTTCTTTTTACGGGAACTGTACGTGATAATATGAAATGGCGCAAAGCAGACGCAACTGATGAGGAAATAATTTCAGCTCTGAAAACTGCTCAGGCGTGGGACTTTGTGAGCAAAACTCCAGACGGACTTGATACACACCTGTCTCAGGGCGGAAAGAACCTTTCGGGCGGTCAGAAACAGCGAATTTCCATAGCAAGAGCACTTGTGGGAGGTCCTGATATAATCATTCTTGACGATTCAACGAGCGCACTTGACTATCGGACAGACCTTGCGTTCAGAAGAGCTCTCCGAACAGATCATCCCAATACAACGGTCATCATGATCTCACAGAGGACAACTTCGCTTAAAGATGCAGATAAGATAATAGTAATGGACGACGGTGAAGCAGTCGGCATAGGAACACATGAGGAGCTCATACAGAATTGTCAGGTCTATAATGAGATCTACCGTTCACAAATGAATCAGAAGGAGGGAAAAGCCGATGCTTAAAGTACTTAAAAGAGTTATGGCTTACGCTCGTCCGTATCTGAAATATTTCGTTCTAACCATATTTTTTGCACTTGCAGGCATATCGCTCTCACTTGCTGTACCCGTATTTATCGGCGAAGCCGTTGACTGCTGTGTGGGGAAGGGGAGCGTAGATTTCAACAGACTTGTTAAGATCATAGCATTTCTCGCTTCAATAGTAATTGCAAGCACTTTGTTCCAGTGGCTTATGAGCCTTTGCAGCAATAAACTCGCATTTTTAACTATCCGCGATCTGAGAGCCGATATTTTCAGCAAGCTTGAAAGAGTTCCTCTGAGATATATCGACAGGCATACAAAAGGCGAGCTCACAAGCCGTGTCATAAACGATATAGAGATAATCTCGGACGGTTTATTACAGGGCTTTTCACAGCTTTTCAGCGGTATCATAACTATAATCGGCACACTTATCTTTATGATGACCATAAACGTAAAAATAGCCGTCGTAGTTGTAATACTGACTCCGCTTTCATTCATTGCCGCTTCAAGGATAACAAAGGCTTCACATGACTCATACATGAAACAGTCAAAGCTTCGCGGTGACATGGTAAGTCTTGCGGAAGAAATGGCAGGGAACCAGAAAATAGTAAACGCATTCGTTTTCGGCGAAAGAGCGGAAGAAAAATTCGACACGGTCAACAAAGCATACGGAAAGATAGGCGCAAAAGCAACTTTTTTCAGCTCCATGACAAACCCGACCACACGTTTTGTCAATGGTCTGATCTATGCGGCAGTTGGATTGCTTGGAGCTCTCGGCGTTATAGGGCGTTTCCCATTTCTAGGCACTATGACCGTCGGAAAGCTTTCAAGCTTCCTTGCATATTCCAACCAGTACACAAAGCCCTTCAACGAGATCTCGGGCGTATTTGCCGAGCTTCAGAACGCCGTCGCCTCAGCACAGCGTGTTTTCACCGTCCTCGACGAAAAGGAGATATCCGACGATTCCTATAAAGAGGAGCTTGCTTCATGTGACGGCAGCCTTAAGTTCAGCGATGTATTTTTCTCGTACACGCCAGAAATAAAGCTTATCCAAAACTTCAATCTCAATGTCAGACAGGGACAGCGTGTAGCGATAGTCGGTCCCACAGGCTGCGGAAAGTCCACAATAATCAATCTACTGCTTCGCTTTTATGATATAAACAGCGGAAGTATCGAAATATCAGGCAAAAACATATACGACATCACACGCGACAGTCTTCGCAGTCAGTTTGGCATGGTATTGCAGGAAACATGGGTATTTACTGGTACTGTTGCCGAAAATATCGCCTACGGAGCTCCCGATGCTGCAAGAGAACAAATAATAGAAGCCGCAAAAGCTGTATATGCACACGGCTTCATAAAAAGGCTTCCAAACGGCTACGATACCGTAATAAGTGAGGATTGCGGACTTTCACAGGGACAGAAGCAGCTTATCTGCATCGCAAGGATAATGCTCATGTCTCCACCGATCCTGATACTTGACGAAGCTACGAGCTCTATTGACCTCAGAACAGAACAGCGTATACAAAAAGCATTTATAAAGCTCATGGAAGGCAGAACGAGCTTTATTATCGCTCACAGACTTTCAACTATCAGGAATTCCGATGTTATCCTCGTTATGAAGCAGGGAAATATCATAGAACAGGGAAGTCATGAAGAGCTCATGAAAAAAGGCGGTTTCTATTCAGAGCTTTACAACAGCCAGTTTGCATCTTGATATATAATAAGGAGATAGTAAGATGAATAAAGAATGGTCCGAACTCAATAAAACGCTCCAAACGAAGCTGAAAAAGGAAGAAACCTTTACAAACGGCATTGAAACTCTTTGTAAACTGAGAGATCAGCTTATGGAAGAACTGCTATTATTCAGGAAAGAACTGAAAAGAGAAGACTTCAATGCAATCCCGTTCATAAACGCAGACGGATATCATTCCAAGACCATAGCCTATTCAATATGGCATATTTCCCGCATAGAGGATATAGTCGCACATACGATCATAAACAATGACGAACAGATCTTCTTTGCAGGGAATTACAAGAAACGCATCGGTTCACCGATCATAACAACGGGAAATGAGCTTGTAAAAGAGCAGATATCTGATTTTTCCGGGCAATTGGAGCTTGACGAGCTGTATGCTTAAATTTCGGAAGTAAAAACCAGCACCGAGATCATATTAAAAAATTTACCATTTAATTCAATGAAGAATAAGATATCTCCCGAGACAAAAAAGCTGCTTACAGACTTAAATGTTGTCAGCAGCGACGAAAACGCAGTGTGGCTCATTGATTATTGGTGCGGAAAGGATATCCGCGGACTGATACAAATGCCCTTTTCACGCCACTGGATAATGCATATAGAAGCAAGCCTGCGTATAAAGAGCAAATTATACAAATGATCTTCTGTTTTATCCTGAAAACATTTTATCGCTTTCAGGATATTTTCTTTTATATGGAGTCTTTTTTGACTGCACAAAAAATACTTTGTTTAATTCTTGACAAACTGACAGAAATGTTGTAAAATTATAATGTATTTTTTATATATTGAAAGGAATGATCTTCAATGGGTTCAACTTTAACTGAAAAGATCCTTAAGGCACACCTTGTTGACGGCGAGTACATCAAGGGTCAGGAGATCGGTATACGTATCGATCAGACTCTTACTCAGGACGCAACTGGTACGATGGCATATCTTGAATTTGAGGCGATAGGCGTTCCTCGCGTAAAGACAGAGCGCTCTGTGGCATACATAGATCATAACACTCTTCAGAGCGGCTTTGAAAATGCCGATGACCACAGATTTATCGGCAGTGTCGCAAAGAAGCACGGTATCTACTTCTCACGTCCCGGCAACGGTATCTGTCATCAGGTACACCTTGAGCGCTTCGGTATTCCCGGAAAGACTCTTATCGGTTCTGACAGCCATACTCCTACAGGCGGCGGTATAGGTATGATCGCTATAGGTGCAGGCGGACTTGACGTTGCAGTTGCTATGGGCGGCGGCGCTTACTATATAACCTGCCCGAAGGTCGTTAAGGTTGAACTCACAGGAAAGCTTCAGCCATGGGTAGCCGCAAAGGATGTTATCCTCGAAGTCCTCAGAAGATTATCCGTTAAGGGCGGCGTAGGAAAGGTAATAGAGTACTGCGGCGAAGGCGTAAAGACACTTTCTGTCCCTGAGAGAGCAACTATCACAAATATGGGTGCAGAGCTCGGCGCTACAACATCTATATTCCCGTCAGACGAGATCACAAAACAGTTCCTCAAGGCACAGAAGCGTGAGGAAGTATGGACTCCTCTCGCAGCAGATCCCGACGCCGTTTATGACGAAGAGCTCACGATCGACCTCAGCAAGCTCGTTCCTCTTGCTGCCTGTCCTCATTCTCCCGACAACGTCAAGAGCGTTGAGGAGATAGGCAGACTTAAAATAGATCAGGTATGTATCGGTTCATGTACGAATTCTTCGCTCCTTGATATGCTCAAGGTAGCTTATATACTCAAGGGCAAGACCGTAAATCCCGATGTATCGCTTGCTATTGCTCCCGGTTCTAAGCAGGTCCTCAATATGCTTGCTCAGAACGGTGCACTTTCGATACTCATAGACGCAGGTGCAAGAATACTCGAAAGTGCCTGCGGTCCCTGCATCGGTATGGGACAGTCACCTAACTCAAAGGGTATCTCTCTGCGTACATTCAACAGAAACTTTGAAGGCCGTTCGGGAACAAAGGACGGACAGATCTACCTCGTATCTCCTGAAATGGCTGCTGTTTCAGCTCTTACAGGCTACCTCACAGACCCGAGAGAGCTTGGCGATATGCCTGAATTCAAGCTCCCCGAGGAATTTGTTATCAACGACAATATGATAGTTCCTCCCGCACCTGTTGAAGAAATGGACAGCGTTGAGATACTCCGCGGACCAAACATCAAGCCTTATCCGGAGACAGCTCCGCTCCTCGAAACCATCGACGCTCCTGTTTCACTCAAGGTAGGCGATAATATCACTACAGACCATATCATGCCCGCAGGTGCGAAAATACTTCCTCTGCGTTCAAATATCCCGAAGATATCACAGCACTGCTTTGCAGTCTGCGACGAAAGCTTCCCCGAGAGAGCAAAATCACTCGGCAAGAGTATAATCGTCGGCGGTTCCAACTACGGGCAAGGCTCTTCACGTGAGCACGCTGCACTTGCACCGCTTTACCTTGGAGTAAAGGCTGTACTTGTTAAATCCTTCGCACGTATCCACCGTGCAAATCTCATAAATGCAGGAATCCTTCCTCTTACATTTGTAAATGAAGCTGATTATAACAGCATTTCGCAGGGCGACGAGCTCGTTCTTGCTGATGTAAGGAAATCAGTTGAAAGCGGAAAGAGTGAGCTCACTGTTCTCAACAAGACAAACGGCAGGGAAATCCCCGTACTCTGCGAGCTTTCGGGACGTACAAAGGATATCATGCTCGCAGGCGGACTTCTTGACTTCACAAGAGAGTCGATGAAGTAAAAATAGTGCTGACTGTAAAGTACTATGGATATAAAAGAAATATTTAAAGATATCGTAACAGATGTGAATGACAGCAATCAAAGGATCAAGTCAGACAGAAGGGAAAGGGTGATCATCCCCCTTAATCTCCGTCAGCGCGCAGGAGAGTATCTCGGCGGCTGGCTGGCTATCATTTTTCCGCAGTTTATAGGCTTTATCCTCGGACTTGCCTTAACAAGGATGATAGGACTTCACGGAGCCGCCTATCCGGTAATCGGCGGACTGTGTGCCCTTGCTGCGGGAACATATAAAAGTATCTCATTTGACAGGATATCGTTCGCACCCGCTGTTGTCAGAAACATCATACTAATGCTGCTTTTCTGCGGAGCGCTTGCATTTATTGATCTGCTCAGCCGTGCCAAGGCTTAATGAACTTTTATTTACGGAGGTATGAACCAATGGCAAAAATCACCATGAAAACGCCGCTCGTTGAAATGGACGGCGACGAGATGACAAGAATTCTCTGGCAATGGATAAAGGAAACTCTCCTTGAACCATATGTAGAGCTCAACACTGAATATTACGACCTTGGACTCAAAAACAGAGAAGAGACAAAGGATCAGATCACTCTTGACTCCGCTGAAGCTACCAAAAAGTACGGCGTAGCGGTAAAGTGTGCAACTATCACTCCTAACGCTGCAAGAATGCCCGAATACAATCTCACTCAGATGTGGAAATCTCCAAACGGCACTATCCGTGCAGCACTTGACGGAACAGTTTTCCGTACTCCTATAATAGTAAAAGGCATAGAGCCTTATATTCCAACATGGACAAAGCCGATCACCATTGCCCGTCATGCATACGGTGACGTCTACAAGAATACCGAAATGCGTGTAAGCAAGGGCAGCAAGGCTGAGCTTGTCGTTACTGACGAAAACGGAAATGAGACCCGTGAGCTTATCCACGATTTTACAAAATGCGACGGTATAATACAGGGACTTCACAACCTTGATGCTTCTATTGCAGGCTTTGCAAGAGCCTGCCTCAACTACGGACTTGATCTCAAGCAGGACGTATGGTTTGCATCAAAGGACACTATCTCAAAGAAGTACGATCACCGCTTCAAAGACATTTTCCAGGAGATATTCGATAAGGAGTATAAGGAAAAGTATGAAGCAGCAGGTATTGAATACTTCTATACCCTCATAGATGATGCTGTTGCAAGAGTTATCCGTTCGAACGGCGGATATATCTGGGCTTGCAAGAACTACGACGGCGACGTTATGTCGGATATGGTATCAACAGCCTACGGAAGCCTTGCAATGATGACATCCGTTCTCGTTTCACCCGACGGTATCTATGAGTATGAAGCAGCTCACGGAACAGTACAGCGTCATTACTATAAGTACCTCAAGGGCGAGGAAACATCTACGAACTCGGTTGCCACTATATTTGCATGGAGCGGAGCGCTCCGCAAAAGGGGAGAGCTAGATGGTACAAAGGAGCTCTGTGACTTTGCTGACAAGCTTGAAAAAGCAACTATACAGACCATTGAAGACGGAATAATGACAGGTGACCTCTATCTTATTTCAAAGCTTGACAATAAGCGTAAGGTTGACTCAAAGACATTCCTTGACGAAATAAAGATCAGACTCGACAAATTAATGAAGTAAGAGAGAAGGCATATTGTAATGTCAAAGAGCACAATATCCAATTCAGTCATAAGAAGACTACCTCGATATTATCGTTTCCTTGGTGAACTCGAGCATAACGGCTATATCCGCATCTCATCGCGTGAGCTTTCGGAGAAAATGGGGCTCACAGCTTCGCAGATACGTCAGGACTTCAATTGCTTCGGCGAGTTCGGACAGCAGGGCTACGGCTACAACGTAAGCGACCTTCGCTTTGAAATAGGCAAAATACTCGGACTTGACACCCTTACGCCTATGATACTTCTCGGTGCGGGAAATCTCGGAAAAGCAATCGCAACACACATTGATTTTCATAACAAAGGCTTTGACCTTATAGGAGCATTCGACGTTAATCCCGATATAATCGGCAAGGACCTCGGAGGGCTCAAAGTCAAAAGCATCGAAGAGGTAGGGACATTCTGTGCAGAAAACAAGCCTGTTGCCGCTATACTCTGCGTTCCCATGACGTCCGCCGAAAAGCTTGTGAATACGCTTATCGAATGCGGTATAAAAGCTTTCTGGAACTTTACCCACTATGACCTGAAAGTGCTGCATAAAGGCATTGTCGTGGAAAATGTACATCTTGGCGACAGTCTTACAACTCTTTCCTATGGCTTGAACAACCTTGAAAGCAATAATAAATGAACACGAAACGGAGCTTTGCATCAGAAGCTCCGTTTTTTCAAAATCATCGCATATATAGTGTGAAAAAAATATCAAACTCTCAGCAACATTATATATTAATCGGAATAAACATATTCCTTCACCTTGATGTCAATTATATGGCTTGCATAAAAAAGGTCAATTGTTTTATGCATATATAATAAAACTACTCGTTTGATATGTTTTGGTTCACCCTTCAGCAAAGACCGCAGGAAGATAAATAATGCCAAAAATAATATTGATTTACTATTTATGTACATTTTTTAGGCTGCTGATATATAAAACAATATATCATATAAAAGATTTATTAAGGTTTTAATAAAAAAGAATTGTTAATTAGATATCAATATCTGAATAGCAATATTCTTAAACTGAATTTGAAATAATCCCGAGATACTGGTATACTTATAATGTATACGATTGAAATTAAGGAGATAGTGTCATATTTTGCATTTTCTCCGCTAAATCTGTCTGGGAGAGTGGATATTAAAATGGATTACCGTATAGAACATGATTCAATGGGCGAGGTCAAAGTACCTAACGATAAGTACTGGGGCGCACAGACCGAAAGAAGTCATGAAAATTTCCTTATCGGCGTAGGCATCGAGACAATGCCGCGTGAGATAACACACGCTCTGGGAATTCTGAAAAAAGCTGCCGCAATGGCAAATTATGTGATAAAGCCCGAGAAAATGACTGAAGAAAAGCGTGACATTATCGTCAGAGTATGCGACGAAGTCATAAGCGGCTCTCTTAACGATCATTTCCCGCTTGTCGTATGGCAGACGGGAAGCGGTACTCAGTCAAATATGAATACAAACGAGGTAATTGCCAACCGCGGAAACGAGATCGCAGGCAAAGCTCTTCTTCATCCGAATGATGACATAAATATGAGTCAGTCCTCAAACGATACTTTTCCAACAGCTATGCATATATCCGCCGTTCTTGCGCTTGAGGACAGAGTAGTGCCCGCTGTTGAAGAGCTTATCAATACATTTATCAGGCTTGAAGCTGAAAATGAAGGCATAGTAAAAAGCGGACGCACTCATCTTCAGGACGCAACTCCTATCAAGTTCTCTCAGGAGATCAGCGGCTGGAGAGCTTCTCTTGAAAAAGATAAAAAAATGATACTTTCAGCCTGTGAGGAGCTCAAAGAACTCGCACTCGGCGGAACTGCCGTTGGTACAGGTTTGAACGCACCTAAGGGATTTGCCGAAAAGGCTGCGGAGAATGTCGGAAAGCTCACGGGAAAGGATTTCAGATCATCACCGAACAAATTCCACTCTCTTACTTCAAAGGACGAGATCGTTTTTGCCCACGGAGCATTAAAGGCTCTTGCAGCTGATATGATGAAGATTGCCAATGACGTCAGATGGCTCGCATCGGGCCCCCGTGACGGACTCGGAGAGATATTCATTCCCGAAAACGAGCCCGGCTCTTCAATAATGCCCGGAAAAGTCAATCCTACACAGTGCGAACAGGTAACAATGGTCGCTGTACAGGTAATGGGCAACGATGTCACCGTAGGTATGGCTGCTTCACAGGGAAATTTTGAGCTCAATGTCTTTATGCCTGTATGTGCATACAATTTCCTGCAGTCAGCAAGACTTCTTGCAGAATCCATAACCTCCTTCAATAAGAACTGTGCAGTAGGAATAAAGGCGAACAGAGAAAAGATGCACCACAATCTTCACAATTCTCTTATGCTCGTAACAGCCCTCAATCCTTATATCGGCTACGAAAACGCCGCAAAGACTGCAAAAAAAGCCTTCAAAGACAATATAACCCTTAAGGAAGCCTGCGTGGAGCTTGGTTTCCTTACTCCCGAAAGATTTGATGAAGTATTCCATCCCGAAGAGATGGTCTGATATATAATGAAAGGAAAAATGCGTATGGAAACCTTTACTTATTATCCCGGATGTACGCTGAGGACCAAAGCCAAGACTCTCGACGATTACGCAAGAGCATCTGCAAAAGCGCTCGGCATATCACTTGAAGAGCCTTCCGACTGGCAGTGCTGCGGCGGCGCATATACAACAGCAAAAGACGAAATCGCTACCAAGCTTTCGGCAGTAAGGACCTTAAATGCTGCAAGGGCAGCTGACAGACCGCTTATTACAGTCTGTTCCGCATGTCATAATGTTATCAAGCAGACAAATTACGATATATCGCACGATGAAGAATTTGCTTCAAAAGTAAATAACTACCTCAAGCTTGACGAGCCATACTGCGGAGAAGCAACAGTATATCACTATCTCGAAATGCTCAGGGACGTTATAGGCTTTGATGAGCTTGCAAAAAAGGTCGTTAATCCTCTTACGGGCAAAAAAATAGCTGCTTATTACGGCTGTCTGCTGCTCCGTCCTTCAAAAGCTCTTGCAATGGATGATCCGGAAAATCCGTCTATCATAGAAGACTTTATCCGAGCCATAGGCGGAACGCCTGTAATATATGCTCAGAGGAATGAGTGCTGCGGCGGATATATAGCTCTTGAGGACAGGGCTCAGGCACAGAAAAGAAGCAGCAATGTAATGAGGTCCGCAGAGGATCAGGGGGCGGAAATGGTCATTACTGCCTGTCCGCTTTGTATGTATAATCTGAAAAAAAACTCGGATTCTTCTCTGCCTGTATACTACTTCACCGAGATACTTGCTGAGGCTCTCGGAGCAAAGGAGGATGACAATGAATAAAAATCTCAAAGAACAGGTGCTGCGTTCATGCGGCGTAAACGTACTTAAATGTATGCGCTGCGGAAAGTGCTCGGGAACCTGTCCTTCTTACGATGAAATGGAATATCATCCTCATCAGTTCGTTTATATGGTCGAGCGCGGAGATATCGAGACACTGATGAATTCAAAGTCGATATACAAGTGCCTGACCTGTTTCGCCTGCGTTGACAGATGTCCGCGAAATGTAGAGCCTGCAAAGGTAGTGGAAGCAGTTCGCCTTGCAGCGATAAGGCAGCAGGGAAACAATCACATGAACCCGAATCAGATACCTGAAATGCTTGACGAGGATATGCCGCAGCAGGCTATAGTTACAGCATTCAGGAAATACATAAAGTAAGAAGGGGGGACAGTTTAATGCAGAGAATAGGTGTATTTGTCTGTCACTGCGGAACAAATATCGCTGCAACTGTCGATGTAAAGGCAGTCGCGGAAGCGCTTGGTCATGAACCCGGAGTTATCGTCTCTCAGGATTACCAGTATATGTGTTCCGAATCAGGTCAGAACCTTGTAAAAAACGCTATAAAAGAACATAACCTCACAGGCGTCGTGGTATGTTCATGTTCTCCGAGAATGCATGAAAATACATTCAGAAAAGCAGCAGCTTCAGCAGGTCTTAATCCTTATCTCGTAGAAATTGCCAATATCCGCGAACAGTGTTCATGGATCCACAAGGATATAGCAAGCGCTACGGAAAAGGCAATAATTCTCGGTAAGGCAGCAGTTGCAAAGGTGCATCTCAATGCTCCTCTTACAGCAGGCGAGAGCCCTGTTGTCAAAAGAGCCCTCGTTATCGGAGGCGGTATAGCAGGAATACAGACTGCCCTTGATATTGCCGAGGCAGGCTTTGATGTAGATATAGTTGAAAAGCAGCCAACGATCGGCGGTAAAATGGCTCAGATAGACAAGACCTTCCCGACTCTTGACTGTGCAGCCTGCATACTTACGCCTAAAATGGTAGAAGCTTCTCAGAACGAGCACATAACCATACATTCATACAGCGAAGTATCAGACGTAAAGGGCTTTGTTGGCAATTTTACGGTAACTATAAAGAAAAAGGCACGTTTTGTTGATGAAACAAAATGTACAGGCTGCGGATTATGTACCGAAAAATGTCCCATGAATAAAGTTCCAAACGAATTCAATATGGGATTTGACAACAGATCAGCAGTATATATCCCGTTTGCTCAGGCTGTACCAAAGGTCGCAACCATTGATCCGAACTACTGCATGATGCTGAAAACAGGTAAATGCGGAGTCTGCTCAAAGGTATGCTCTGTGGGAGCTATTGACTATAAGCAGGAAGATAAGCTTATAGAGCAGAAGTACGGCGCAATCGTCGTTGCTACGGGCTTCAATCCTATAAATCTTGATAAATATGACGAATTCGCATACAATCAGTGTCCTGACGTAGTAACGTCGCTTGAGCTTGAAAGACTCATGAATGCGGCAGGTCCTAACGGCGGAACGCTTCTTCGTCCTTCAGACAAAACGCATCCACACAAGATAGTATTCGTCCAGTGCGTAGGTTCAAGATGTGACGACAGCAAGGGAAAACCCTACTGCTCGAAGATATGCTGTATGTACACAGCCAAGCACGCTATGCTCATACGCGAAAAATATCCTGATACAGAGGTTTATGTATTCTACATAGACGTCCGTACTCCCGGAAAGAACTTTGACGAATTCTACCGCAGAGCAGTTGAACAGTACAATGTTCACTATATCAAGGGTATGGTCGGAAAGGTAACTCCGCGTTCAGACGGCAAGATAGACGTTCAGGCTTCCGACCTCCTTGCAAACGAACAGCTCCATATTGACGCTGATATGGTAGTTCTTGCAGCAGCTATCGAGCCTGACAAGACAGCCCGTCCGCTTGCAACAATGCTGACAACTCAGATGGATACAAATGATTTCTTCACGGAAGCTCATCCGAAGCTCCGTCCCGTCGAGAGCGCAACGGCCGGTATATTCCTTTCGGGTGCCTGTCAGGGTCCGAAGGATATCCCAGAAACAGTCGCTCAGGCAAGTGCGGCAGCTGCAAAGGCTATAGGACTCCTTGTAAAGAACAGTATCACCTGTAATCCCTGCGTTGCCCATTCAGACGAGCTCATGTGCAACGGCTGCTCCTCATGTGAAAAGGTTTGTCCTTACGGCGCTATCACATACATTGACAAGGAATTCAAAATGCCAGACAGAACTGTTGCAATACGAAGAGTTGCAAGCGTCAATCCTGCTGTATGTCAGGGCTGCGGTGCTTGTACAGTCGCTTGTCCTTCGGGAGCAATGGATCTGAACGGATTTTCAAACAGCCAGATCATAGCGGAGGTAGATGCAATATGCAAGTAAATGAAAATAAAGAGTTTCAGCCGCTGATCGTAGCTTTCTGCTGCAACTGGTGCTCCTATGCAGGAGCTGACCTCGCAGGCACAAACAGGCTGAACTATCCCGATAACATTAAGATAATCAGAGTCCCGTGCTCATGCAGAGTAAATCCTATGTTCATTCTCAGAGCTTTTCAGCGCGGAGCCGACGGAGTGATACTCTGCGGCTGCCACCCCGGAGACTGTCACTACACCTCGGGAAACTATTTTACAAGAAGAAGAATGACGCTTCTGTTCAGTATGCTGGATTTTCTCGGTATTGAACGTGATAGAACAAGAGTAGAATGGGTGTCCGCAGCTGAAGGAGCTAAATTTGCAGCTACCATGAACGAATTTACGGAAGCTGTAAAAAAACTCGGACCTAACCGCAGATTGGAGGATCTACGATGCAGGAAGCAATGATAAATAAAGCAAAACAGCTTTTGGCCGACGGCATCGTTGACCGTGTCATCGGCTGGAAGAGGGGAGAATTCGTTTACGATATCACTCCTGCGATATTTGAAACTGCCGAAGAGCTTGAAAAAGACTTTGTATATGACGATTTTACAGCGGCAAATGTTTCAAAATATCTTGTAAAAGAGAGCAAAAAGGAAGGAAAGATACTTGCTTTCCTCAAGCCCTGCGACACATACAGCTTCAATCAGCTCATAAAGGAGCACAGGGTTGTACGTGAAAATGTTTATATAGTGGGCATCCCCGGAGGTCCAAAGCTTGACGCTGAAAAGATAAAGGAAAAGGGGATAACAGGTATTCTAAGCGTAAAAAACGAAAACTACACATTAAAGATCGAAACTGTTTACGGCGAGGAGACAATGCCTTTCTATGAGGCAGTACTTGACAAGTGCGCTTCATGCAAGAGCAAAAAGCATATGATATATGACGAGCTTCTTGGTGAAGAAGGCGATGTACTCGACTCAAACCGCTTCGATATGGTAGAAAAGCTCGAGAACATGACCGCGCAGGAGCGTTATGACTTCTGGAGAGAGCAGCTTTCAAAGTGTATACGCTGCAATGCCTGCCGCAATGTCTGTCCTGCCTGCACCTGCGAAAAGTGCGTTTTCGATAATCCAGATTCGGGGATTGAAAACAAGGCTCCCGCAGACAGCTTTGAGGAGAATATGTTCCACATAATCCGCGCGTTCCACGTAGCGGGAAGATGTACGGACTGCGGCGAATGCTCAAGAGTATGCCCTCAGAATATACCGCTTCATCTTCTCAACCGCAAGTTCATTAAGGATATAAATACTTTTTACGGCGAATATCAGGCAGGAGAGGATACTACCTCCCGTGCTCCGCTGAATGAATATAAACAGAGCGACTGTGAAGCAAATATAGTTCATGAAAGGGGAGCAGAATAATGCTGAAGATATCACTTGACAAGCTTGATAAGCTTTTTGAAGCTGTCTCAGCTTCAAAGGCTCTCTATGTCCCCACTGACCGCGAAGACGGCGGCGCTGAATACAGAAAGTACGAAAGCGGCATGAAACTCAGCAGCGCTCTCAACACTGTAAGGAGCGCAAAGGATTTCTTCTTTCCTCAGACGGAAAACCTCGTTGACTTCAAAATGGACGGCAAAAGTATTGAAGTTATAGATGTCCGTGAAGAAGCAGAGGATTTTGTAATATTCGGTGTACGCGCCTGTGACGCAAGAAGCTTCACGATACTCGACAAGGTATTCCTTGCCGAACCCGTTGACAGCTATTATAAAAACCGCCGCGAACACGGAACTGTTGTAACTATGGCTTGTACACGTCCTGCCGAGACCTGCTTCTGCGGTACCTTCGGTATAGACGCAGCTTCTCCCGAGGGTGATGCCGCCTGCTACAGCGACGGTGAGAACTTATTCATAGAAGCTCACAACGAAAAGGGACAGAAGTTCATAGACTCTGTATCATCGCTTCTCGAAGAAGGCGATACTTCAAAGCTTGAAGAAACACGCAGCAAAACAAGAGAGATACTGAAAAAGCTTCCTCTTGCCGACCTTACAACTGACAGCTTCGGCGGAGACAAGCTGAATGAGTACTTCAACTCCGATAAATGGGGAGTGCTTTCGGAAAGCTGTCTCGGCTGCGGCACCTGCACCTTTGTTTGTCCTACCTGTCAGTGCTATGACATAAAGGATTTCAATACAGGTCACGGAATAAAGCGTTTCCGCTGCTGGGACTCATGTATGTACTCCGATTTCACCAAAATGGCACACGGAAATCCGAGACTTACTCAGCTTGAGCGCTTCCGTCAGAGATTCATGCACAAGCTTGTATATTTCCCCGCAAACAATAACGGAGAATTCGGCTGTGTAGGCTGCGGAAGATGTCTTTCAAAATGTCCCATATCCATGAATATCGTCAAGGTAATGAAAGCGCTGGAGGTAAAGTGATGAATAATGATACATTGATACCTTACATCGGAGTAGTTACCGATATAAGGCAGGATACTCCCGATGTCAAGACCTTCAGGGTAGTTTCTCCCGAAGGCGGCAAGGTTTTCGAGCATATGCCCGGACAGTGCGCAATGCTCTCTATCCCCGGAGTGGGAGAGGCAATGTTCTCAATAACATCTTCTCCTACAAATAAGGAGTTTATGGAGTTCAGCATAAAGAAATGCGGATGTCTTACGACATGGCTCCACGCTATGGATGTAGGTCAGCAGATAACGATACGCGGACCTTACGGCAACGCCTTTCCTGTTGAAACAGAGCTTAAAGGAAAGGATCTCCTCTTTATCGCAGGCGGTATCGGACTTGCTCCTCTTCGGTCGGTAATAAACTATGTCCGTGATAACCGTGCAAATTACGGCGATGTGCAGGTCATCTACGGCTCACGTTCAAAGGACGACCTTGTTGACTATCAGGAGATAATCGACGAGTGGATGGCTGATCCTAATATCGAAGTTGATCTCACTATAGACAATCCGCAGGATGGCTGGGATGGCCATGTAGGCTTTGTTCCGAATTATGTCAAGGAGCTAAATCCCTCTGTAAACAAGACAGTACTTGTCTGCGGACCGCCGATCATGATCAAGTTCACACTTGCAGGCCTAAAAGAACTTGGCTTTACCGAAACACAGGTCTACACAACTATGGAGCTTCGCATGAAATGCGGCGTCGGAAAATGCGGACGCTGCAATATCGGAAACAAATATGTATGCAAAGACGGTCCTGTTTTCCGCTTTGATCAGCTTGGCGAACTGCCTGACGAATATTAAGAAGGAGAAACTTGCATGGAAAATATGTTGAATGTTTACCTGTTCGGCAAGAAATATCAGGTGCCTGCAGGTCTTACGATAATGACAGCTATGGAGTACGCAGGCTATGAGCTTGTACGAGGCTGCGGATGCCGCAACGGATTCTGCGGAGCCTGTGCTACGATATACAGAATAAAAGGGGAGATAGAGCTTCACGGATGTCTTGCCTGTCAGACCGAGATACAGGAAGGAATGTACGTAGCAACTCTTCCTTTCTTCCCACTTGAAAAAAGAGTATACAACATCGAAGAAATAAAGCCGGACCAGCAGATAATGATGCAGCTTTATCCCGAGATATACAGCTGTATAGGCTGCAATGCCTGTACAAAGGCCTGTACTCAGGAACTCAATGTTATGCAGTATATTGCTTACGCACAGAGAGGCGAGTACGAGAAATGTGCTGAGGAGAGCTTTGACTGCGTAATGTGCGGAGTATGTTCATCACGCTGTCCCGCAGGTATTTCCCATCCTCAAGTAGCTATGCTTGCAAGACGTCTCAACGGTAAGTACATTGCTCCGGAATGCGGACATCTCTCGGACAGGGTAAAGGAAGTCAACGATGGTATCTTTGACAAGCAGATCGAGGAGCTCATGACAAAGGCTGTCAACAATATTGACGAGATAAAAGATATGTACAATCACCGCGAAATAGAGAAGTAAGGAGGGGAGAATATGTACAAAATCGAAAAACTCAATGAACTGGCAAAGATAGTTGCTGAAAAAAGAGCTGATAACGCCGCTCTCGAACCAAGAAGAATGACCGCTGAAGAGAAGGACGACCTTCTTGCACATTTTCACCCCGATTACAAGCAGGACGAATTCACTGTCCTCTCCGCAGGTGTAAACAAGGGTGATAAAGTTCCTACACAGCTTGCAGAGCTTCTTCAGGGAAAAAGCCGTATCAGCGCTGATGGCGTGGATCTTGCTTCTCCCGATTATGAAACAGATGTACTTATCATAGGCGGTGGCGGTGCAGGCGCTTCTGCTGCGATCGAAGCTGACGATGCAGGCGTAAAGGTAATGATCGTCACAAAGCTTCGTATAGGCGACGCCAATACAATGATGGCTGAGGGCGGTATACAGGCTGCTGACAAGCCTAACGATTCACCTGCCATACATTTCCTCGACGCTTTCGGAGGCGGACACTTCGCTGCAAAACCAGAGCTCGTAAAGAAACTGGTCACAAAAGCCCCCGAAGCTATACAGTGGCTCAATAAGCTCGGTGTTGAGTTCGATAAGGAACCCGACGGAACAATGGTAACAACTCACGGCGGCGGTACTTCACGCAAGAGAATGCACGCTGCAAAGGACTACTCAGGCGCGGAAATAATGAGAACTCTCCGTGACGAGGTCATCAACAGAGGTATACCTGTAGTTGATTTCACAGCCGCAGTGGAAATAATCCTCGACGAAAACGGTAAGGCATCAGGTGCTGTTCTTATGAATATGGAGACCAAAGAGCTCCTTGTAGCTAAGGCAAAGACA
Source organism: uncultured Ruminococcus sp. (assembly GCF_946415235.1). Classification (GTDB taxonomy): domain Bacteria; phylum Bacillota; class Clostridia; order Oscillospirales; family Ruminococcaceae; genus Ruminococcus. Next base: position 29,098 of record NZ_CAMKRR010000003.1, read on the forward strand.
GTTATTATCGCAACAGGCGGTGCAGGACGTCTCCACTATCAGGGATTCCCGACTTCAAACCATTACGGTGCAACTGCTGACGGACTTATTCTCGGCTACAGAGTAGGCGCAAAGCTTCTTTACGCCGATACTTTACAGTATCACCCCACAGGTACAGGCTACCCCGAGCAGATATTCGGCGCTCTTGTTACCGAAAAGGTACGTTCGCTCGGTGCAAAGCTTGTAAATATAGACGGTGATGTATTCATGCACCCACTGGAGACACGCGATGTTACCGCAGCTTCTATCATACGTGAATGTACGGAACGCGGCAAGGGCGTAGAGACAAACCTCGGCAAGGCGCTGTGGCTCGATACTCCTATGATAGAGCTTATCCACGGCGAGGGAACCATCGAAAGGCGTATCCCCGCAATGATGAGAATGTTTGGCAAATATGGCATAGATATCCGCAAAGAGCCTATACTCGTATACCCGACACTCCACTATCAGAACGGCGGACTCGAGATATCTGATGACTGCTCAACAGGAGTAGAAAATCTCTATGCGGCAGGAGAAGTCGCAGGAGGTATCCACGGCAGAAACCGACTCATGGGAAACTCGCTCCTTGATGTTATCGTTTTCGGCAGGAACGCAGGTATCTATGCAGCTGCCAAGGCTAAGGAAACAGCAGTTCCCCAAAAGCTCACCCTTGCTCATATCGAGAAGTTCAACAAGGAGCTTGAAGCGGCAGGAGCTTCAAGCGGAACAGCTTCACCGATGCTGCTCCCGCACTATGCAAGAAAAAAATAAAAATATGGGACGCTTATCAGAGCGTCCCGAAATATGTTATAATAAAAGAAAGTTAAGTGATAAAAATGGATTTTTTTAACGGAATTCTTTCAATTCATGGTGTCGGCTTCCTTATGCTGTCGGTAATTGCGATAGCTGCTCTCGGATATGTACTTGGAAGAATTACTATCAAAGGCATATCTCTCGGAACAGCAGGAGTGTTCATTATGGCACTTATATACGGTTGTTTGTTCTATAAGGAACTGTCTGCCGAGATCAATACCGATTTTGTGAACAATGCTCTTAAGATAATAGACAATCTCGGACTTATACTCTTCGTTACAGCTGTAGGATTTATTGCAGGACCGAATTTCTTCGGTAACTTCAAAAAGAACTTCAAGTCTTATGTTCTCCTTGCCGTTATCATTATTTTCAGCGGCGGACTTGCTTGTGCAGGCTGTATTATGGTAGGAAAGAACTTTACCGACCTTTCAAGTGAAGAATTCACAGCAATGCTCGCAGGAATCCTCTCGGGAGCACTCACAAGCACTCCCGGTTTCTCGGCTGCCAAGGACGCAGTAGGAACAGATCATTTGCAGAGCATCGTATCCGTAGGATACGCAATAGCCTATATCTTTGGTGTTATCGGAGTTGTTCTCTTTGTTCAGATAATCCCCAAGCTCACAAAAGCAAATATGGAAAAAGAAAGAGAGCTTCTTATCCCTGCATCCAAGAACGCAGCAAAAGAAAAGAAAATGTTCAAATTCATAGAAATGGACAGCTTCGGCATCATGCCTTTTTCTCTTGCAGCTTTCTTTGGAATTATAATAGGTTCATTCAAATTCGGCAATTTCTCACTTTCCACAACAGGAGGCTGTCTGCTTGTTTCGCTTATATTCGGACACTTCGGACACTTCGGAAAGTTCTCTGTTACGCCTAAGGATTCAACTCTTAAGGTCTTCCGTGAGCTTGGTCTCATGTTCTTCCTTATAGGTGCAGGCGTTTCGGGCGGAGCTAAATTTGTACAGTACTTTGACGCCGTATACTTTGTGTACGGAATAATAATGACTATCTTACCTATGATAATCGGATTCCTCTTTGCAAAATATGTACTGAAGCTCAGCCTTCTCAACAACCTCGGCTCTATAACAGGCGGTATGACATCTACCCCTGCGCTTGGTACTCTTATAAGCACGGCAGGAACGGAAAATGTTGCCTCAGCATATGCCGCTACATATCCTGTAGCACTTATCTCTGTAGTCCTTGTAGAGCAATTCCTGATTATATTATTCAAGTAAGCATGAAAAAGCGCTTCCTTTCGGAAGCGCTTTTATCATTTAACACCGTATTGTTCTCTGTATTCAAGCATTTTGTCAAGATATTCCTTACCAGGAACGATCTCTTTCTTTATAGCATCAATAATATCTTCCATAGTAACGATAGGATAAACTATAACGCCGAAGTCGCGCTTTACCTCCTGTACAGCCGAAAGCTCTCCGGTACCTTTTTCCATACGGTCTACTGTTATGACCATACCCGTAACATTTACGTCGGCAGCAGTCATAAGCTTAGGCATAGACTCACGAAGAGCCTTTCCCGATGTCATAACATCATCTATAATAACAACCCTTTCACCGTCCCTGAGCTCCTTGCCGACAAACATACCGCCCTCGCCGTGATCCTTGGCTTCCTTTCTGTCAAAACAATATGATACATCTATACCGTACTTATTGCTGAGTGCAACAACAGCAGATACAGCCAGTGGTATGCCTTTATAAGCAGGTCCGAAGAGAGTATCAACAGGGATATCGTTTGCCTTGATGCATTCAGCATAGTATTCGCCGAGCTTTGCAAGCTGAGCACCTGTTTGGTAATTTCCGCAGTTTATAAAATACGGAGCTTTTCTGCCGCTCTTCAATGTAAACTCACCGAAGGTAAGAACACCGCAATCGACCATGAATTTAATAAAGCTTTCCTTGTAATTCATAAAAATGACCTCCATTATGTATATTTCCTGCAAAGCAGGCACAAAAATCATATTGCTTCAAATATATGACCGCAGAAAGGACATCTCGGATAATCCACATCTATCTCCGCACCGCATTCAACGCATTTCTTTTTGGGAAGAATGTCTATGCTCTCATCAATATCTTTGTTGAACTCACCGGCAAAGCCTGTGGGATGAGTAACAGGAAACACACCTATAAGCATACCGCATTCGGTGCAGTAATACCCAAGCGTTTTATCTGACGGAACCTCACATATCATAGTATCATTCTCATAGAAGGTAGACACGGGATACACCAGTGTTGAATGCTTTGACGGTATACCGCGCTGTTCAATTCTGAATACGCCTTTTATCATAGGCTTGCCGCAATGTAACACAGTTCATCCCTCCTAAACCGATTATAGTATTATTATAGTCCTTTTTTTTATAAAATTCAAGTACATATCGAAATAAAAAAATAAATGAAATCTATTGCAAATATGGTCAAAATGGGGTATAATATTAATACATGACACATTTCGGTAAGCCGTTCACCGTAATTCGGCAGCTCTTCACGAGTCGGGAGAAAATATGGCAAAAAAGAAAAGTATAACAAGGATCTCTGATAAAAAAAGAGGCAGACCAAAGGTCAGATTCAGCATATGGGGGATGATCCTTATTTTTATGCTCTCATTTGCAGCCTGCTTCATCGTATATATGGTCGCTGCAAACATCAATGAAAACTTCTGGGAAGATAATTTTGACAAGGTTGTCGTTGAAGAAAGTTCTGATAAAGCCGCCGATGACAATACTCCTGTCGAAAGTAACGAATCGCAGAACGATAATACACAAAATAAGATATCCAATCCCATACAGCAGTCTAAAGCAAAAGACAGTTCATATCTTGATACCTGCTGTCTCGTTACAGACTCAACACTTCTCGGTATTGAGGATCATACCGAACTGAAAGACGTAATAGGAAGTGATGCTCTTAACGCTGCAGGCTGTAATACAGTTACAATAGATACATCTTACGGAAACAAAACTGCATATGAGATACTTCAGGCAAAAAAGCCCGAAAAAATATATATCATGCTCGGAAGTGACATAGGTACATCTTCTGTTGATGATATGATCTCCAATTATACCGAATTCGTAAAAAACGTCAGGGGATACCTGACATCTGCTGATATCTATATACTTCAGCTTCCGCCTGTACCTGAGAGCAATGAAAAAATAAGCAACAGCCTTATCAATGAGTTCAATACCAAGCTTCTTACTATAGCCAATATGACAGGAGTTTACTGTCTTGATACAAATACAGCTTTAAAGAGTGTTGACGGATCCATCTCAGAAGAATTTACCGACTCCGAAACAGGTGCTCTGACTGAAAAAGCCTTCAAAAAGATAGCAGATTACATACTTTGTCACACTGTATAATTTTTTGCTTCAACACTATATATAGTGTTGAAGCTTTTACATTTAGTAGACGGCTTTTAAACGCCCAAATATCGCCAAAACAGCTTTTTATAAATGATTTATGCATATTTATCACAATTATTTTTGCATTTTTATCCGCCGTATTGTGCATACCCTACATTGACATATCAAAAATAATTATATATAATATTATAAGAGCATTAGAAAGACAGACACTATATATTGTGTTTGGAGGTATGGTATAGAAATGATAATACACATTATTAAAAGAGACGGACGAAAAGTTCCTTTTAATATAGAAAAGATCGCAAATGCTATATTTAAAGCTGCACAAGCGAGAGGCGGTACGGATTTCAATGTTGCTATGGACGCAGCCGTTGAAGTTTGCCGTCTTTATGAGGAACAGAACCCGGGTAAAACTCCAACTGTTGAAGAGATTCAGGATCTCGTTGAAAAAGTTCTCATTGAAAAAGGTCACGCTAAAACAGCAAAGGCTTATATTCTCTATCGTTACGAGCGCACACGCTCACGCGAGATGAAAACCAATCTGATGTGCGTCCTCAATGAGCTTACCTTCAGTCCTGCCAAAGACAGTGATATAAAGCGCGAAAATGCCAACATCGACGGCGATACCGCTATGGGTACAATGCTCAAATACGGTTCTGTATCCGCTAAAGAATACTATGAAATGTACGTCCTTGAGCCTGCACACGCAAAAGCTCACCGTGAGGGCGATATTCATATACATGATCTCGACTTCTACACACTTACAACCACCTGCACCCAGATCGATCTGAAGAAGCTGTTTACAAACGGCTTCTCCACGGGACACGGCTTCTTAAGAGAGCCTAACGATATAGCAAGCTATTCAGCCCTTGCCTGTATCGCTATACAGTCCAATCAGAACGATCAGCACGGCGGTCAGAGTATCCCTACTTTTGACTATGCCATGGCAGAAGGCGTAAAAAAGACATATGCTGCAAGATACAGACAGAATGTTGCAAGAGCATTGTCTCTTTTAGGCGGAGTTGACAGCGAATTCGAGATAGTTGACGAAATAAAGAAGGAATTATCCGAAAAATATGAGCTCAAACCTATTCTTGCAAACGATAACGGCTACAAGGAAAAGGAAATGGAGCTGCTGCTGAAATATACCGATAAGGACACTGCTGAGAAAATTCAGGCTTTCGCAACAAGAAATGCTGAAAAGGAAACAGACAGAGCAACTTATCAGGCTATGGAAGCGCTTATCCATAACCTTAACACCATGAACAGCCGTGCGGGCGCACAGACTCCGTTCAGCTCAATAAATTACGGTACAGATACATCTCCCGAGGGAAGGATGGTCATCAAAAATGTTCTTCTTGCTCAGGAAGCAGGTCTCGGCAACGGCGAGACACCTATATTCCCGATACACATATTCAAGATCAAGGAGGGTATAAACTACAACCCTACCGATCCTAACTATGATCTTTTCAAGCTTGCCTGCAGAGTATCTGCAAAGAGGCTTTTCCCGAACTTCTCATTCATTGACGCTCCTTACAATCTCCAGTATTACAAGGAGGGCAATCCTGATACAGAGATAGCATATATGGGATGTCGTACACGTGTTATCGGCAACAACTACGATCCGTCAAGAGAGATAGTCACAGGAAGAGGAAACCTCAGCTTTACTTCTATAAATCTTCCGCGGCTTGCTATAAAAGCCGATCATAATGTCGGTCTTTTCTTCGATATGCTTGAAGAAAAAATGGAGCTCGTTATAGATCAGCTCATGCATCGTTTCAATATCCAGGCTCAGAAAAGGGTAAGAAATTATCCATTCCTTATGGGACAGGGAATATGGATAGATTCCGACAAGCTTGGTCCCGATGATACAGTGGGTGAGGTACTGAAACACGGTACGCTTTCTGTAGGATTTATCGGACTTGCCGAAACTCTTAAAGCTCTTATCGGAGCACATCACGGTGAAAGTGAAGAAGCCCGCGAACTCGGTCTTGAGATTATTTCATCAATGAGGAAAAGACTTGATGAAGAATCAAAGCGTACAGGTCTTAATTTCTCGCTTCTTGCAACTCCTGCCGAAGGTCTTTCGGGACGTTTTGTACGTATGGATGCAAAGAAATACGGCATTATCGAAGGTGTTACCGACAGAGACTATTATACCAATTCATTCCATGTACCTGTTTATTATCCTATCAGTGCATTCGAGAAGATCAAGATAGAAGCTCCTTACCACGAGCTCACAAATGCAGGTCATATCAGCTATATCGAGCTTGACGGCGATCCCCTCGAAAACCTCAGCGCATTTGAGAAGATAGTACGCTGCATGAAGGAATCAGGCATCGGCTACGGAGCTATAAACCATCCTGTTGACCGTGATCCATGCTGCGGATATACAGGTATCATAGGTGAAACTTGTCCTTGCTGCGGCAGAAAGGAACATTCGGACAATGTTGCCTTTGACAGAATAAGACGTATCACAGGATATCTTGTGGGAACACTTGACCGTTTCAACAACGGAAAACGCGCGGAAGAGCATGACCGCGTAAAGCACGATGTATAAGGTGATATAATGAAACTAAGAATTGCCGGAACTGTCAACGATTCTATCGTTGACGGTCCTGGTATAAGATTTACAGTATTTGTCCAGGGGTGTCCTCATAACTGCAGGGGATGCCACAATCCGCAGACTCATGATTTCAATGGCGGTACAATTACAGATACAGAGGAACTGCTTGAAAAAATAAAGAGCAATCCGCTGCTGGACGGCGTGACATTCAGCGGCGGAGAGCCTTTTTGTCAGGCAGGAGCTCTCGCTTCACTGGGGAAGGAGATCAAAAAGCTCGGGCTTAATATTGTAACGTATACGGGCTATACGTTTGAACAGCTCTACAGTTCCCGTGAACAAAACAACTGGAACGACCTGCTGAAAGTCACCGATGTCCTTATTGACGGACCATTTATCCTTGAACAGAAGGATTGGGAAATAAAGTTCCGCGGAAGCTCAAATCAGAGGTATATCGACTGTCAGAAAAGCCTTGAACAAGGCATTGCAGTCGAAACAGAACCATAACCGCAAAAAGCAGACCATTTGGTCTGCTTTTTCTTATAAACAAACAGGGCAGCCATAAGGCTGCCCATTATTATCAGTTATTTGCTCCGGTCTTTTTAGCTTCGATCTCAGCAAGAGCATCTTTGCGTGAAAGATTTATCCTGCCCTGACGGTCGATCTCTGTAACCTTTACAACAATCTCGTCACCGATAGAAACAACATCCTCGACCTTTTCAACTCTCTGCTTGTCCAGCTTGGAGATATGAACAAGTCCGTCCTTACCGGGAGCGATCTCAACAAATGCGCCGAAGTCCATGATCCTTACAACTTTGCCCTTATAGATAGCGCCAACCTCAGGATCATTAGCGATAGTATTGATGATCTGGAGAGCCTTGTTTGCATTGTCTCCGTCAACGCCGCTGATAAATACATTTCCGTCGTCGCTGATATCGATCTTAACGTCGCAGTCAGCCGAGATCTTCTGTATCACCTTACCGCCCTGACCGATAACTTCGCGTATCTTGTCAACAGGTATCTTTGTCTGGAGCATCTTAGGAGCATACTTATTGACTGTAGGTCTGCTCTCGGGGATAGCCTTGAGCATGATCTCGTCAAGAATATAGATACGAGCCTTTCTTGTTTTCTCAAAAGCCTGCTTGATGATAGCAGGAGTAAGACCGTCTACCTTGATATCTACCTGTATAGCAGTGATACCCTTATGAGTACCGCCAACCTTGAAGTCCATATCGCCGAAGAAGTCCTCAAGTCCCTGAATATCCACCATTGTCATGAAATCATCACTGTCGGGAAGAGTGATAAGTCCGCAGGAGATACCTGCAACAGGAGCCTTGATCGGAACACCTGCATCCATAAGAGCAAGAGTTGAACCGCAGATAGAGCCCTGTGATGTCGAACCGTTTGAAGAAAGCACTTCGGAAACAAGTCTGAGAGCATACGGGAAGTCCTCAACCGAAGGGATAACAGGAGCAAGAGCTCTTTCAGCAAGAGCACCATGACCTATCTCACGGCGTCCGGGACCTCTGCTCGGCTTTGTTTCGCCAACAGAATAGCTTGGGAAATTGTACTGGTGCATATATCTCTTTGAGTCCTCTTCGTCAAGACCGTCGATCTTCTGACAGTCACTTACAGGACCAAGTGTACATACTGTAAGTACCTGTGTCTGACCTCTTGTAAAGAGACCCGAACCATGAACGCGGGGGAGTATGCCAACCTCGGCTGCAAGAGGACGGATCTCGTCGATTCCGCGGCCGTCAACACGCTTGCCTTCGTACAGCCATGCACGAACGATCTTCTTCTGAAGCTTGTAGATGCACTCGTCGATCATGGGGATCTGCTCGGGATACTTCTCGTCAAAGTTAGCATGGATATCATCTACGATAGGAGCAAGTCTCTCATCACGTACATTCTTATCGTTTGTGTCGAGAGCAACCTTTACGCGATCCGAAGCGAATGCTTCGATGGCGTCAAACATATCGTGATCAACTTCCATTGACTCAAATGTAAACTTTGGCTTACCGATCTGAGCACGGATATCATTGATGAATGCGACCATCTTCTTGATCTCTTCATGACCCTTGAGAATAGCATCAAGCATAGTATCCTCGGGGACCTCGTTAGCGCCTGCCTCGATCATAACGATCTTTTCAGCAGTACCTGCAACTGTAAGATTAAGATCAGTCTTAGCTCTCTGTTCAAGAGTAGGATTAAGAACGATCTCGCCGTCAACAAGGCCGACATTGATACCTGCGATAGGTCCGTTCCACGGGATATCCGATATCGAGATAGCTACCGAAGTTGCGATCATACCTGCAATTTCAGGTGAATTATCAGGCTCTACAGCCAGTACTGTCATTACAACAGAAACATCGTTTCTCATATCCTTGGGGAAGAGGGGACGGATAGGTCTGTCAACGCAGCGTGATGTAAGTATGGCCTTCTCGGAAGGCTTGCCCTCACGCTTTGTAAATGAACCGGGGATTCTGCCTACAGAGTAAAGTCTTTCCTCGTAGTCAACGGAAAGAGGGAAGAAATCGATACCCTCTCTTGGCTTTGCGCTTGCTGTTACGTTTGCCATTACGACAGTTTCGCCGTATCTTACCCAGCATGAACCATTGGAAAGTCCGCAGGTCTTGCCTGTTTCAACGATGAGCGGTCTGCCAGCATAAGTCGTTTCAAAAGTTCTGTAGTTTTCAAACATCTGATTTGCCTCCATTTTATTATATTTCAGAGGAGAGCTTTTAGAAGTTAGAGGTAAAAACCGGAAAAGCCTGCCGGCTCTTGCCTCTGACTTCTAATCCCTGCACTCTGATAGACGTAAAGGCAGAAGGGTACAGCACCCCACTGCCTTTATAAACAAGATTACTTACGGAGACCGAGCTTTTCTACGATAGCACGGTATCTGTTGATATCCTTCTTCTTGAGATATGCAAGAAGGTTACGTCTGTGACCGACCATCTTAAGAAGACCTCTTCTTGAGTGGTGATCGTTCTTGTGGCTCTTGAGGTGTTCTGTAAGGTCGTTGATTCTTCTTGTAAGAATAGCGATCTGAACCTCAGGTGAACCTGTGTCGTTTTCATGTGTTCTGTTAGCCTCAATAACGGCTGTCTTTTCATCCTTCAATAACATTTGAAGCACCTCTTAAATATAAAATATTCCGTCAACTCAGTGGGGGGTGAAAATCGAGGTCAAGCCCCGAACCAAGTACACGGTGATAATATTATACCATATTATTATATATTTGTAAAGCCTTTTTTTCATTTTTTGCGAATTTTTCTTGTATTTTTGTTTATATCACACTCAGGCCACACGCTTTCAGCGGGTGTATATATCGTTTTATTAAAGAATATAGTTGACTATTCCTTTATAATGTGTTAAAATATATGTAGTGAGTTCTAACGGATTAACGGATTGGAGGATCAACCATGAAAAAAAATGCTTTTGAATACGTATGGACAGATAAAAAACGTTCAATTTTCGGACTGCCTCTTACTTTTACACGTTATTATCTTACGGAAACAAAATTCATAACACGTACAGGCTTCCTCAGTATTGACGAGGATGAGATCGATCTTTACAAGATCACTGATAAAAAGGTCAAATATCCGTTCTTTCAGCGCCTTTTCAACTGCGGGACCATAATAATATACAGTCGTGATGCGGATACCCCTTCCAAGGAAGTTCACTGCGTAAAAAATGTAAGGAAGGTCTCTGAACTGATAGACAAATATCTGAATATCATGCGCGACAGATACGGAATAAGAGGAAGAGATATGATGGGCTTCCATTCAGGTCACGATCACTTCGACGATTACGACGATACGCACGACGGTGACGGAGATTTTTAATTTCAGAGGTGATTGGAAGAAATGCTATCGTTTATTACAGAAAAACAATCCAGCTGGGACAGGCTAAAGGCTGAAGAACGTCCGATATTCATCTACGGAATGGGAGACGGCGCATTGAAGATAATGTCCGTTTTCCGTGAGAAGCATATAACTGTAGCAGGTATATTTGCCAGTGACGATTTTGTTCGCGGACATTCCTTTGAGGGATACCGTGTACATAAGCTTTCTGAGATCGAAGAAGCCGTGGATGACTTTGTTGTTGTACTTGCTTTTGCGGCAGGATACCAGGAAATAGTTGATAAAGTCATAGAAATTTCCGAAAAGCATACTCTTTATGTACCTGATGTTCCTGTTGTCGGCAAAGGGCTCTTTACGTATGAGTACTGTATGGAAAACGCTGATAAGATACAGCAGGTCTATGACAGTCTTGCCGACGATTATTCGCGCAAGGTATACGCAAATATAATCAATTTCAAGATAAGCGGCAAGATAGAGTACCTTTCCGCAGTAACAACGACAAAGGCGGATATATACAAAAAAATAATAAAGCCTACAATGAACGAGATATACGTTGATCTCGGAGCATATAACGGAGACACCATAAAGGAGCTTCTTGAGTTCACTCACGGCAACTATGTTTCCATTTATGCACTTGAGCCCGATAAAAAGAACTTCAAAAAGCTTGCCAAGTTTATTGACAGGATGTCCCATGTGTATGCCTATAATTCGGCAGCATGGTGTGTAGACGGTGAGCTTCCGTTCGCTGCAAAAGCAGGACGTCAGTCAGCTATCACAGCAGAATCTGACAATATGATCGGAGCTCTTTCTGTAGACAGTGTTCTGTCAAAGAAGCCTGCCACCATCATCAAAATGGACGTGGAAGGCTTCGAGCGCGAAGCTATATGGGGTGCAGCTCTTACCATTGCCCACTACGCGCCAAAGCTAATGGTCTCTCTTTATCATCGAAACGAGGATATATTTGAGCTTCCGCTGCTGATAAAAAAGCTTAATCCTTCTTATAAGCTCTATATAAGGCATCAGCTTTACATTCCAGCGTGGGAAACCAATCTTTACGCAACAATATGACAAAAAGCGATAGACTAAACATCTATCGCTTTTCTTTATGTTCATACTTCCTTTTTTTCGTATATACTCACCGATATCAGCCATGAGATAAACAGCATAACAAAGAATAAACCAAGGGCTGCCATTCCGAATACCGCTGTATTACTGAACAGCTTTGCCATTTTTTCACTGAGCTTTACCGAATCGGAAAGAAGAACAACAGGAACAAGTCCGCAGATCAATCCAACTATTATCATATAAACGAGCCTGCCCTTCGCAGTTCCGAATTTAAGATTGATCGGAATAGAGATGCATGGCACTGAAACGCCTATAAGCAGGGAAGTGAGAACCATAAATATTACTTCGTTCAGGCTGCCGTTTTTCATATAATTCATTATACCCATCACAATGCCGATAACAACAGCAGCAATCAGTGACAAAACAACAACTACAGCATACTTTGAAGAAACGATCTGCTTTTTATCCACAGGCATACACTGTACGTATCTGTCCCAATGACAAAGTTCATCATATGTCATTTGTCCAAGTGGAAGCATTGCCATCAATACGGGTACGATCATAAGAAACATATTCTGATCGTTAAAAAGCCCAAAAAGTGCAAAAGCAGGTATTACTATAATTGAAAACTTATTATCCTTGAATATTGTAAGGATCTCTTTAAAAATCAAGCCTTTCATTTATTTGTCCTCCTTAGCCATAAATACGAAAAGATCTTCAATAGTAATTGGTACAGAACTAAATGTTGCAGGTATCTTTTCGGCTTCGGCAATAGCTTCAACGCCGAATTTCCCTACCTTCTTGCCTCTTATTGCAGACTGATCGAGCTCAGAGAGCTGCTGCTCGGTAACATTTATAAACTTGTATTTCTCAAGAAGTACATCTTTTTCCTCGCACAGCATCAGCCTGCCGTTATGGATAAACGCGATATAATCGCATATCTTCTCAAGATCGCTTACAATATGTGATGAGATAAGTATCGAATGGTCATCATCACGTGTAAAATCGTTAAGTATATCAATTATCTCATCTCTTACAAGCGGATCGAGACCGCTTGTAGGCTCGTCAAGGATAAGAAGCTTGGCATTATGGGATAAAGCAACGGCAATTCCGAGCTTCATCTTCATTCCCTTTGAAAAATCGGCGAATTTCTTGTCCTTAGGCAGTGAAAAGCTGTCAATATACTTGAAGAACTGCTTTTCATCCCAGTTTTTAAAGAACTTCTTCATAATTTTATTAACATCCAAAACATTTACCGAGTTTGGAAGTCCGACTTCATCAAGTACGACGCCGATATCGTTTTTGAGACCGGCATCAAGCTTCCTGCCCATTATATTTATATCGCCGCTGTCAGGCTTTACCATACCCAGAACAGAACGAATAGTCGTACTCTTGCCTGCTCCGTTTTCACCGATAACTCCCATTATACATCCTCTCGGAAGCGTAAGGGAAATATTATCGAGTTTAAACCCCTTATATTTTTTTGTAAGATTTTTGATCTCCAATGCATTCATAATATCACTCCAATTCATCAATTATATCAAACATATCAATAATATCCTGCTTTGAAAGCTGACACGATACAGCAAGTTTTCGTATTTCATTCATATGTTCTTCAATAAGCTTAAGGTTATGCTCTTTAAGCATTTCCGTATTCTGTGCTGCAACAAAGCACCCCTTGGCAGGGAGGGTATATATATATCCTTCTCGTTCAAGCTCATCATAGGCTCTCTTGGTAGTCACAACGCTTATACGAAGGTCTTTCGCAAGAGTCCTTATAGACGGCAGGGATTCATTAGCCGCTAAATTCCCGCAAATGATCATATCCTTGATCTGATTATAGATCTGATCGTATATCGGTGCACCGCTGCGATTATCAATAAAGATATTCATCTGTGCTCTCCTTTCTTACTGTATATATACAGTATACACAGTTTTAACAGATTTGTCAATACCTTTTCCGAAAAAATTTCAAAAAAAATTTCCGCACAGAAAAACTGTACGGAAATCAGAACTATATAAGCTTTCTTTCATCACAGTATTCACATTCGAGAAGAGTTTCATCTCCGCTCGAACGGAAGCTTTTCGGAAGGTAAGCTTCGTGATTTGTGATGCATTTCGGATTTGAGCATTTCACGCCGCTGAAGACCTTGCCCTTAAGAGTTTCGGATGATTTTTTCTCCTTTAATATGGTCATAATAAGTGCCATACGCACAAACATACCATATTTAGCTTGCTTGAAATACATTGCTCTCTCATCATCGTCCACATCGACAGTTATCTCATCGACACGGGGCAGGGGATGCATAACTATCATATCCTTTCTTGCTCCAAGCATCTTCTTTCTGTCAAGGACGTATGTATTCTTCTGAGCAAGATACTCCTCCTCGCTTGCAAAGCGCTCCTGCTGTATTCTTGTCATATAAAGCACATCAAGACTTCCTATGGCTTCCTCGATGGTTTGAACTTCCTTGTAGCTGCTGCCGTTTGCTTTGATGATATCCTTTATATAAGCAGGCATGCCGAGTTCATTTGTGGAAATAAAAACAAATTTATTGTCAGAGAACATACTAAGTGCCTTACAGAGAGAATGAACAGTTCTTCCGTTGAGAAGATCGCCGCACATTCCGATAGTAAGCCCAGAAAGAGTTTTCTTCTCTATTTTAAGAGTAAGGAGATCGGTAAGAGTCTGTGTAGGGTGAAGATGACCGCCGTCACCCGCGTTTATAACAGAACAGTCTGCCGTAAGAGAAGCAGCCTTTGCAGCACCTGCGATCGGGTGTCTTATTACAAGGACATCAGAGTAATTACTTACTATCTTCGTTGTATCCTTGATAGTTTCTCCCTTAGCAACCGATGAATTGGCCGGATTGTCAAATCCAATGATCTGACCTCCGAGGCGTATCATCGCTGCCTGAAATGACATCTGAGTTCTTGTGGAGGGCTCATAGAAAAGAGTTGCCATGATCTTTCCGTCGCATACATGAGCGAACTGTTCAGGCGATTTGTATATCTCTTCTCCCAGCTCTACAACTTTCTTCCACCATGAAACAGGATAATCATTCAAGTCTATAAGGTGCTGATATTCTGAAAACATATAATTGACCTCCATTGATTTTACAGTATTTTACTGCCATTGATTATCATTTCAAAATGTACGCCGAGATATTCCGACGCCCTTCTGCAAAGGAGCATACGCTTCATGAATATCTCAAAATACTCAAGGACTGAGGATATTTCAGTATCTATCTGAAGTTCGAGTATAATAGAAGATTTATCATCATTGAATCTTACATTTGACTTTTCGACCGCATAATTTACTCTGTCGTGTATATCAAACGTAAGAAGATCTGTATTACGTACACGGCTCCTGCGGACATCTGTCTTGTCACCGATTATCATAGCAGCCGAAATAGCGTCAAGGGGCTGACCTGTGCCCTCATCGTGATTTCCAATGGCAGAGATGATAGAGCATATCTCGTCCGCAGGCATACTCAGACAGTCCAGAAGCCTGAAAGCCATAACAGCTCCGCTCTGTGCATGGTCTACTCTGTTGATGACATTTCCTATATCATGCATGATAGAAGCTATCCTTGCCAGCTCCACAGTCCTGTCGTCATATCCAAGCCCCTCAAGTATCATTGCCGATGTATGAGCGACACGCTCAACATGCGGGAATGAATGCTCCGTATAACCGAGAGCCTCAAGTGCCTGATCCGCACGTCTGATATATTCCATTATATCAGGATTTTGTTTTATATACTTATAAGTAACTATACTTGCCATAAAAACTCCTGTCGATCAATATTTTCCGTTATTTTCAAAATAGACCTTATACCATATAAGGAATATGAATACAGTCCAGATCTTTCTGCTGTTATCGGCTTTTCCGTCACGATGATCGTATAAAAGCTTGAGCAGGGGAGCGGTATTGAAAAACTGCTTGGAGCAATCACTTTCAAAACAGCTCTTTACAAGATCATAATACTTTTCTTCCCTCAGCCATACCCTTATGGGAACAGGGAAACCGAGCTTCTTTTTTGCAGCAGTTTTGGCTGTCTGTTTCGGAGTATCCTTTTTCGCGGCAAGCCTCATTGCGTATTTCGTGATATATTTTGTCTCATCTGTACCCTTATCATGAGTTACCCTGTATTTTACGGGTATCCTCTCGGCAAGCGCCATAACTTCCTTATCAAGGAACGGAACTCTCAGCTCCAGAGAATTAGCCATGCTCATCTTATCTGCTTTCAGAAGGATATCTCCTGCCATCCACATATGAAGATCAAGGTACTGCATTTTAGTAACATCGTCCTTATTCTTCACATTATCGTAAAACGGCTTGGTAATAACAGTCGGGTCGGGAGCGTCCGTTTTTATCTTAAGGAGCGACTTCCTTTCCTCCGGAGTGAACATATAAGCGTTTCCGATAAAGCGCTCCTCAACATCTCTGCCCTTGCGGACGAAGAAATTAACTCCTCGCTTCGCAGGGAGCTTTGCGGCTATTTTACCTATTCCGCGTTTGATGCTCCTCGGAAGCCTGTCATAAAATGTACCGTTGGGATCACTGTATACATTATAGCCGCCGAAAATTTCATCAGCGCCTTCTCCCGAAAGAACGACTTTAAGCTTTTCCGAAGCGATATTGCAAACAAAATAAAGTGCAACCGCTGACGGATCGGCAAGCGGTTCGTCCATGTGATACTGTATCATTGAAAGGCTGTTCCAGTATTCCTCGGGGGAGATGACCTTACTGGTATTCTCTTTCCCTATACACTTTGAAAAGTTTTTAGCCCAGCCTATCTCGTTATACTTTTCGTCATTGCCAAAACCGACAGTAAATGTCTTGTCAACATCGGCAATTGCAGCAACATAGCTTGAATCAACACCGCTTGAAAGGAAAGAACCAACTTCAACATCAGCGATCTTGTGGGCCTCAACGGAGTCATGGAAGGTTTCAGATATCTTATCCACCCATTCATCCAGCTTTGGAAGCTCATCAGCATCAAAATTAACGTCCCAGTAGCGTTTAGCTTCAAAATGTCCGTCCATATACTTAAAATAATGTGCAGGCGGAAGCTTGTAAACATTTTTAAAAAATGTTTCCGAAGTAGGGGAGTACTGGAAAGTCAAATAGTTCTCCAGAGCGGCGGTATTGAGTTCCTTTGTAAACTTTGGATGCTCAAGAAAGCTTTTTATCTCAGAGCCAAACATGAGAGTACCGTTCATATCGGCATAATACATAGGTTTAATGCCAAAGAAATCACGGGCACCAAAAAGCTCCTTTTTATTTTTATCCCATATTACAAAAGAAAACATTCCTCTGAGCATATTAAGAAGCTTTTCACCGAATTCTTCATAGCCGTGTATAAGCACTTCCGTATCAGTATTTGTTCTGAATTTATGCCCTTTTTCGATAAGTGTCTCACGAATCGTCTTATAATTGTAGATCTCGCCGTTAAAAATGATAACAAGTGAATTGTCCTCATTGAATATGGGCTGATCTCCGCTTGAACTTACGTCTATAATACTAAGCCGTCTGTGTCCGAGAGCAATATCATCATCAATGTATTTTCCGTAAGCATCAGGACCTCTGTGCTTTATCCTGTCCATCATTTTTCCGAGAACTTCATCAGGATCGCTGATATTATTCGTAAAACCTACGATTCCGCACATAAAATGTGACCTCCGATTTACTAAGCTATTAAATCTCCCAAAATATTATACTACAAAAAAGATCAATTTGCAACACTAAAGTTATAAAATAAAGTATTACTTTGAACCATTTTCCTCAGATTTGACTTTTGAAAGGGGATTGCTCTCAATAGCATTCCTGACATTTTCATCATTAAGATGAGTATATATCTCTGTTGTAGAAATGCTCGCGTGTCCGAGCAGCTCTTTCAGTGTCAGTACATCAGCGTCGCCGTACTGATACATCAATGTGGCTGCTGTGTGGCGCAGCTTATGAGTTGTTATGCCTTTACCGTCAAGGCCTGCTTTTGTAAGAGTATCTTCAACTATCTGCTGCACACGGCGTTTAGAAATGCGTCTGTTCTGATTGCTTATGAATAAGGCAGGCTCATTCGCAGCCTTTGGATTGTTTTTGCGTATAACAAGATATTTCTGCAAAGCATCAACACAAGCTGAATTAAGATAAACCATTCTTTCCTTGCTTCTTTTTCCGAGAACTTTAAGACGATTTTCATAGAAATCAAGGTCAGAGATATTGATACCAACAAGTTCACTTAAACGCATACCGCAATTAAGGAAAAGAGTTATAATACAGTAATCCCGCTTAGAATCGGCATTATCAGCAGTTTCAAGGAGCCTAAGGCTTTCATTCAGTGACAAAAACTTCGGCAGGGAAGCCCTAGGGACTGGCACATCGAGGTCTTTCGTAGGATTTTCATCAATGATATGTGCTACTTTCTCAAGATATTTGAAAAAACTTCTCAAAGACGATATTTTTCTGTATCTTGCACGGTCTTTATTCTTTCGCTCATCAGAAGCATAAAAAATAAAATTGTAAATATCGGAAACACTTATTTTCCTGAGTTCATCGACTGACATATCACGAATATCAATCTCTTCGAGCGGTTTGCCGGTATTATGAGAATTTTCATATACAAACCGCAAAAAAAGCCTTATATCAGTGTAATACTCTTGAATAGTTCGTTCAGCAAGAAGCTTTACGATCTTCATATGCACAAGGTAATTATTAAGGAACTCCGGATTGGAATCATTATTATAGTTATTCATATTAACTTTTCCTTCATAAGACATTCAAGGACTTTAGACTCACGTTCAATAAGCATAAGATCATAGTCAGCGTGATCGTGTGTGCGATTAACTAAAACAGCGTGTTTGGGATATACGTACTGAAGTTCAAATCCTTCTTCATCTTCGTATTCGTCCAGACGCTGTGGATTATAAATCCCATCTGTCTGACATAAATAATAGAAATTTTCCTGTTCAAATATCTCGTTTTCTTTAAATCTGCTTTTCTGAATACGCATAACAGAACCGTATTCTTTAACAGGACCGTCAAGAACAGCAAGTCCGGTTTCTTCAAGAACCTCACGCTTAAGTGCAGCAATAATATCTTCGCCTGATTCAATACCTCCGCCGGGAAACTTATAGTAATCATATTTACGGCTGTAAACCATCGCAACTTTATTTTCTTTAATTATAATACCACGAACTGATGGACGTCTGTACCTGTTAAAGCTAAGTTCGTAATCCTTTAGATCCATCCTGAAAAGCTCTCTCATAACTTTGATCTCCGTTGAAAACTATTCAAAGTTTCACCAAACTTTGATTTGGTGAAACTTTATCTCAAATTTCATTATTATCATTATATCACTTCTCCACGCTATTTTCAATACAAAATCCTTGTATTCGGACATACAGCAAAAATAAAAAGCAGTATGCTTTTTAACATACTGCTTTTTATAAACCGGATTTTTAAACCATATGTACGAGATCTGCACATTTTATATAAGATCTGCGTAATTTACACGTATCCATTCTGATAACGTGGATATAAAAACCGAGTTTGTAGGAATATCGCTTGAACATTGAAGAACATTCAAAAATATCGTATCTGCGAGTTCAGCATTGTGTCTGTACCAGCCTGATTTAATTGCGTGTCTTACAGCTCTTTCCACCGAACATTCTGTAGTATGATAGTTTGCGGCTATCGTGGCATAAAGCATCTTTGTAAGAGCGTTAATAGGCTCTTTTGTTGTAACACAGATAAAAATACAATCCCGAAGATAATGATAACCCTTAGTATTTGGCGATATCCTGAAGTTGAGTAATAATTTTACGATAATTGATTCTAATTTATTTGTCATGTAAATCACCTCTTAAATGCTTACAGACAAATTATAACATATTATCGTTTTTATGCATATAGCGTATTTCATCGAATTTTGACGAATTTTGTCGATTTTTGGTATTTAATAAAGGAACAGCGTGAACTGTTCCTTTATTTCCGTTAATTCTTTATTTGTTTTGCCACAAGACTTTCGCCGCAGTATATTTCCCTGAGCTTTGGTTTTTCAATCTTTCCGGTAGGATTTCTTGGTACATCGGCAAAAATGATCTTATGAGGTCTCTTGTATCTCGGAAGCTTCTGGCAGAATGCAGTTATATCTTCCTCAGTACAGGTATGATCATCTTTTATTGAGATTATAGCCGCAGCTATTTCTCCGAGACGATTATCTGGAAGACCTATTACAGCCACATCCTTGACAGCCGGATGGCTTCTGAGGAAGTCTTCTATCTGTACAGGATAAAGGTTTTCACCGCCGCTGATAATAACATCTTTTTTACGGTCAACAAGATAAATGAAACCGTCCTCGTCTTCCTGAGCCATATCGCCTGTAAATAACCAACCGTCCTTTAATGTCTCTGCGGTAGCTTTTTCATCACGGTAATAGCATTTCATAACACCGGGACCTTTTACTGCAAGCTCACCTACCCGTCCGCGCTCAACGATATTACCGCTTTCATCGACGATCTTAACTTCCCAGCCAAAGCCTGCTTTACCTATAGCACCGACCTTATGGATATTTTCAACTCCGAGATGCACGCAGCCGGGACCGATAGACTCACTCAGTCCGTAGTTTGTATCGTACTGATGCTTGGGGAAGACCTTCTTCCAGCGAGCGATAAGTGAAGGAGGAACAGGCTGAGCACCTATATGCATAAGTCTCCACTGATCAAGATCATACTGTGAAAGATCTATCTCTCCCCTGTCAATCGCATCAAGAATATCCTGAGCCCACGGTACAAGAAGCCATACTATAGTGCATCCCTCAGCAGAGACTGTTTCTATGATAGACTTCGGCTTAACTCCCTTCAGCAGAACAGCCTTGCTTCCCGAATAAAGACTTCCGAACCAGTGCATCTTTGCACCTGTATGGTAAAGCGGCGGGATACAAAGGAAAATATCGTCACGAGTCTGACCGTGGTGATTCTGCTCAACTTTTGCCGAATGCATAAGGCTTGTATGATCGTGCAGTATAGCTTTCGGGAAGCCTGTTGTACCCGAAGAGAAATAAATAGCTGCATTATCATCATCAGAAACCTTTATATCAGGTTCAGCGCTTGCACAGTTAGCTACGAGGCTGTCATAGTGCTCCGCAAAGGTCGGACATCCTTCACCGACATAGAAAAGAAGTCTGTTTTTGCTTATTTCATCGGCAATCTCTTCAATTCGTCCGATAAACTCGGGACCGAATACAAGTATATCGACCTCAGCAAGATCAAGGCAATATTTTATCTCGTCCGATGTATAGCGGTAATTAAGAGGTACAGCAAGAGCACCTGTTTTAAGTATTCCGAAGTATATAGGAAGCCATTCAAGACAATTCATAAGAAGGATACCGACCTTATCGCCCTTATGTACTCCACGCTCTAAAAGCATATTGGCGAAGCGGTTAGCCTTCTCATCAAAGACCTTCCATGTTATCTCTCGTCTGTAATGACATTCGGGATTTGGTTCTATGAGCTCGTATTCCTTCCATGTTATACGGCGCACCTCGGTTATCTCGGGATTGATCTCAACAAGAGCCACATCACTGCCATATAATTCTGCATTTCTTTTAAGTAAATCTGTAATTGGCATTATACGTATCCTTTCTGCCGAAACAGCCCTGCACTTTGGCATATAAAAGCCAAAAAGCTGTAAAGCAATAAACTATTCTTATTTTATCACAAAAAGACAGGAAAGTAAAGTCTTTCTAAGCGTATTATTAGCCAAATTACGGCTTTACTTTTTTTACATATTGCATAAATAAAGGCACATATATTGCATATGCGCCTTTAACCGTTCATTCTTTTTCTTCGATATCAGCTGAATCAACAACAACTTCTGCTGCTTTCTCAACGACCTCGGCAGTTTCAGCAGCAGGTTCCTCGATCTGAACCTTCTGACCGCATTTGTCACAGAAAGACTGCTCCCTGCTTATCTGTGCGCCGCAGTTTGTACAAAACATCTTGTCCTCAAGAGTCATAAGGACAGCTTTCAGCTCTGCAAGCTTCTTATTCTTTTCCTTGATATCGGAAACAGTATCTTCAAACTCATTTTCCGGGGAATTGCATATCTTTTCAAACATTGCCTTACCAAGCTCTATGTAATCAGCATTTATACCTGATTCAATATTTGAAATTTCATTTTTGATCTTTGTTTTCTCCATAAATTTCTTTGAATTGGCTGAAACCGTCTTAGCCCCGCGCTCAACGGAACCTCCGACTTTTCCTGCAAAGCCTTTTACTGAATCAACGAAACCCATAATGAGTTACCTCCTTTATATTTTATATTCATATTTTATCACACTGAAAGTCTTTCGTCAAGTATAGCTTGGCTTTTCAGTGATCTTGAACTTTACTGCATTGAGCGCTCTGACCGCTGCATCGGAAAAATCGCTGCAAACTGTGGAATACAGTGTCATTATAATATCGTCAGCGTTAAGATGATCCCCTATTTCACAGTTCATGACTATACCAGCGCTCATATCAATTTTGTCATTCTTATTCAGCCTTCCCGCGCCGAGCAGAACCGATGTCATACCCAGCTCTTCACAGTTGAAGCCAAGTATTTCCATATCCTTTGTGGCTCTTATCTCGTATTTAAGCTGCGGCTGAGGCAGCAATGACGTATCATCGCATATTTTTTCGTTTCCGCCGTGGAGCTTTATCGTCCTGCGAAGGATATCGAGAGCTTTGCCCGAAGAAACAGCTTCTTCGGCCATTCTCCTGCACTCCCCGTTATTCCCCTTACCTGCCAGTTCGAGCATATCAGCAGCAAGTTCTATACAAATATCGTAAAGCTTTCCCTTGCTCCTGCCCTGAAGTATCTCGACAGCTTCTCTGACTTCAAGAGCATTGCCGATATTTCTTCCCAGAGGCGAATCCATATCAGTAACTACAGCTTTGCACTTTTTGCCTGCGGACTTTCCCACCTTTTCCATAAGCTTTGCAAGCTTTTCTGCGTCACTTTTGTTCTTCATAAAAGCTCCCGAGCCGTATTTAACATCAAGAACAAGGCAATTGGTATTGGTCGCAAGCTTTTTGCTCATTATACTTGCACATATGAGCGGGATACTGTCAACTGTACCCGTTGCATTACGCAAAGCATACATTTTCTTGTCAGCAGGGCATAGCTCGCCTGTCTGCGATATTATGGAAAAACCCGTCTCCTTAAGTACGCTTTCAAACTCATCAAGAGAAAGATCAGTTCTGTAACCATCGATACTTTCAAGCTTATCAATAGTTCCGCCTGTATGACCGAGTCCTCTTCCCGACATTTTTGCTACGCATACGCCGCAGGCTGCAACGACAGGTCCTATTATAAGAGATGTCTTGTCGCCGACTCCGCCTGTACTGTGCTTGTCCGCGGTAAACGGTATATTGAGTTTTAATGTATCACCGCTGTCACGCATAGCAGATGTGAGCGCGAATGTTTCCTTTTCAGTCAGTCCGTTGAGACAAACAGCCATAAGCCACGCTGACATCTGATAATCAGGGATATCCCCTTTTGTAAAGCCGTTTACGAGCCAGAATATCTCTTCTTCGGACAGCTCCTGAGCCTTTTTTGATTTATTGATAATATCAATGATGTTCATGATCCACCTCCTATATGTATATTTTACCATATAAACAATTTTAATTCAATAGTTTTTGTGAAATTGTCCGTTGTTTTTACAAAAAATTCATGATTACAAGAAACAAAACAAAAGGAGCTCCGAGAATAATGCTGCCTGAGATGTTAAAAAGGTTCAAAGGAATATCCATACCTATAATCGAACCGTACTTATTAACTATAAAAAGAGCGGCACTTCCCGTAAAAGCCCCGATAAAGAAGGAAAAAAGCTTTTTCTGACGCCTGTAATAATAAACTATCATGATAACCGCTGCAATTCCGCACAGTATTTTAAAAATATATCCCGAATCCATTTCATACCTCTCACATAAGTATATAACCAAGAGCGATAATAAGCTTCATGTCTGCCCCTTCTTTTATAAGCATATACATCAGAGCGCCGATCAGAAGCTTGTCATTGTCAATTTTTCCGTCAAAAAAATCGTCTATCAGCTCATCCAAAAGCTTGCTTTTAAATGAATAACCGCTGCCGAGATCTTCATGTATGTTTTCATTATTTTCTGATGAAGGCGGAACATCGGCAGCAGCTTTTCTGTGAATACCGTGATAAAGGTCCATATGCTCTTTTTTATGCTGATTTGTCCCATATTCAAACATCGCGGCTGCCTATCCCCCTTTCATCAGATAAGATCATGCAGCATTCCGCTGTCCTTTACTATATTCCATACGGCAAGGAGTTTCAGAAGCTTAAGAGCTTTATCTACACGTTTCTGCTTTTCAGCGCCGAGATGAGGCTTTAAAGCAAGCAGCAGATCAGTATTCTTGTCCTGTTTTGAAGCCTCTCCGATAAGATTTGTAAGCTTCATAACAGAAGCTATATCAATATCAGGCAGATTTGCCGCCTCCACGCCTGCATCTGTGTTTTTATCCTCCGATACGAGCATCTGAGCAAGCTCCGACAGCTGCTTTATGCTTTCTTCATCTGACAGCAGATCGCTTATTTTGCTCATTATATCATCCATAAGTCAAATTTCTATTTCTTTGAGCCTGAAAGCTTCTCATAGAGTGCCTTTGCCTGCGGGCTGCTCATCATTTTTTCAACAATCTGCGGATTATTAACAGCCTGTTGAAATTTTGCAGCGTCATTGGGTGACATGGCTGAAAGCGCACTGTCAAATTTGCCTTCTTCAAGCTCCTTTTTCAGCTTTTCAGACGGAACTCCTATCTTTTTGCTCACAACATTCAGAAGTGCCGCTATTTTCTTTGGATCAATATTATTATTCATATTTTTGCTCCTTAATTGTAATGTATGCAGTAATAATATATTGCATTTTTCAAAAAAATATGATATAATGTTTGTATAACGAACATTATATTTTTTTATGTCAGTGCAGACCGAGGATTTGCTTCCTAAAATCGGACAATCACATCTTTTAATCTGGAGGGATCAAACTTGCGTATCGTTGTACTATCTGATACACACGGCAATTCTTATGCTCTTGAAAGTGTTATTTTAAGAAATACAGACGCAGATTGGATATTTCACCTCGGTGACGGTGAGCGTGAGCTTGATAATTTCCTTCTTTCGCACCAGAAACTCGCTCCCAAGATCATTCATGTGGCAGGCAACTGTGATTTTGACAGTCTGAGTCAGGAGGTTTTTGTTCTTCCCGTTATGGAGCATAAGATCCTTGCAACACATGGTCACCTTTACGGTGTAGGCAGTTCTCTCGACAGATTAACAGCTCTCGCTCAGACAAACGGATGTGATATCGTGCTTTTCGGGCACACTCATATGAAGTACGAAAGCTACGAGAACGGGATATATTATCTCAATCCGGGAAGTGCTTCTATCCCTCGTGACGGCAGCAAGCCTACATTCGGACATATAGATATATCCCCTGCGGGTGTTGTGCTTAATATTGCGGAAGTATGATCTCCCCTGCTATATTCTATGCATAAGCGCTTAATATGTTACATAAAATAAGAACACCCCTTGGACCTTTAAAAGTTCAAGGGGTGTTTCGTTTATTGTGAAACAACGCTTTCTATTTTCCATTCACTGTTTACAAGAGCAAAAGTAAAAAGTTTTGTATTGCTTATTTATGATATTCTCTTGCCTTTGCTTTTTTTACGCTGTTCCACAGGCTTTTCCTTACCGCCCATATCCTCGAAGATACGCTCTGTTTCATCAGGCGTTTCATCAACAAGCTCAGGATTTACTTCTCCTATACTCGTGTAATAAGGGTTTATAACATATTTCTGTATCACAGGATAACAATTGAAACACGAGACCAGACAAAGAAATGCTGCGGGGAAAAATGGTATCAATATCAGGAAAACAGGCAGTACATACAGTCTGAAAACATACATCAATGCAACAGTTGCGACGATAACACCAAAGGTAATGAAATTCTGCTTGATCGCTACAAATGCAAGTGCAAGCGAGTTCTTGAAGAGATTCTTTACCTTAAGCGTAGTTGCAACCATCATAGGGAAAATATAAAAATTCATTATCGTTATCACAAGAAAAAGGCTGAGAGTAATGACCATTGGTATGTACAAAGCCTTCGTATTGTAATGCGTTGCCAAAGCGGGATAAAAGCTCAGCGATGAAAGCGCAGATAATATAATGATACAATCAACAAAGCCCACTATTGAAGCTGTTTTGAAATTGCCCTTGAAAGCCTTCCAGAAATCATGCCATATAAAGGCGTGCTTTCCTAAAACATAAGACCTTATGACCTTTGTCATTCCCGCAGTTGCAGGTCCTATCAATACCATAAAAATAACAGCCAGAATTGCAGCCGCAATGACAGAATGAGGATATTTTCCTTTAAGCAGGCTTATGACAGGCAGGACCATCACCAAAGGCATGAAAAACATCATATAAATGAGGTTTATCTCCATAAGCTGCCACAGCTTTCTGCCAAATATATCAAAAAAGAGTGCAATGCCTTCCTTTTTGGGCGCATCCTTTGCTATACCAACGCCCGCACTCTCATATTTTCTTGAAAAAAAGCCCAATTTAAACTCCTCCGTTTACAGTCTAAAAAGTTTTAAATACAAAAAATCAAAAACACCGACAGCTGCCGAGAATACCAAAGCTAAAAGCATCAGTACAATAAATCTAATACAGTAAAGTCTGAGATCAAGCTCTCTGCTGTCCCTGATGTCACCGTCACGATAAACGCAGAAAAGCGCTGCAGAGCTTTTTAATGCAGACCTGACAGTCAACGCTGTGATTGCAAATACGAATCCCGCTTTTGGAAGAACAGTCATGACCAACGGCAGAACAGCACTTTTTCCGTAAAGCTTGTACATGGTAAATATACAGGAGCCTACTGCTGTCCCATCGTTCAGAAGCAGAAAATAAGCAAACGGCTGCCCTATCGCTGAAAAACCTGCAATAAAAGCAAAGCAAACACACAGAACAGAAATAATGAATGTATTTTTTATGTCTGCTGCTGCAAAAAATCTTTCAGAAGACACCGTATAGCCAAATCGTGCCCATTCAAATTCAAATAAAGGCTTTTCTGCAACAGAACCTATTACGATCCCTGTGATTATTATGGATATAAAAAACGGTAAGCTTGTCCATATACAGTGTGTTTCTGCATTGGTACCCATATTTTTCATGTGCATCATTCCTTTCTACTAAAAAATATGCACATGAAAGGTCATTTAGAATTATTTTGAAAGCTCGTATGCTCTCCTGGTGCAGCTTTCACAGCAATTCTTAACTACATCTGTAAGGTTTCCCTCATAGAGCCTGTCAAGTCCTGCAAGAGTTGTACCTCCGGGAGATGATACCATTTTTATAAGTTCATCTATTGTATTGCCTGAATCCGTTATCATTTTCGCCGAACCGATAAGGCTCTGTGTAAAAAGCTCCTCTGCCGCAGCTTTATCTATTCCTACAGAAGCTGCATAGTCGATAAATCCCTTTGCGAAAAGATAGATAAAAGCAGGGCTGCTGCCGTTTATAGCGATTATCTCCTTCATCTTGTCCTTGGGGATCACAGCAGCCTTACCGCATATCCTGAAGATATTCAGAACAACGTCAAATTCTTCATCGGAAACTCTCTCATTTCTTGAAAGAGCAGATGCACCTTCACCAAGAAGAAGGGGGGTATTCGGCATTACAAGGATGACCTTTGCTTCGGGAATAGTCTTCTTTGCAATAAAGTCATCACCGATACCTGCTGCTATTGAAATAATTACTGTATCCTTTTGGGTATGTGCAGCGATAGTTTCAAGTACTCCCTCAATTATCTGAGGCTTTACAGCAAGAAAAACATACTTGCATTTTTCCATTATTTCCTTTTCGGAAGAGCAAGCAGATACATTGTATTTACTGAGAGCTTCTACCTTTTCTGTACTCGGATCGAATGCAAAAAGTTCAACATCCTTTCCAAGGCTGCTTGTGGATATGCCTTTCATAATAGCGGTGCCCATATTTCCTGCACCAATAAAACCTATGTTTGCCATAGCATTTATCTCCTTAATTAATAATCATTAATTATTATACATCATTTTGTACAAAAAAGCAAGTCTAAATTTTACAGATAAATAAAATAAAGTATTGTTATAAAAAAATACGATCTATTACATTTATCGCTTGACATTTCAGGAAAGCGATGATAGAATTATCGTAATAAGGGGGAACATCTATGAAAAAGAAAGATAATAAACTTAAATCCCGATATTCTCAGGGTGTTATATTTTATAAAAGCCTATCATGCAGAGCGAGTCTTTATGAAGACAGGATAATAACCGAATACTGCATAAAAAACAATCTTACAAAAAGTATGTTTCTTATGGCAGCTGCAATGTACTGCGCCACAAATAATATTTCAGCAGATGATATGCTTGAATATGTTTCAAATGATAAAAATTTCAACTATAAGGATTATCTGGAAGATGAATTTGATGAATAAATGTAATATATGTCCGCGTAAATGCAACGCCGACAGAGAAAACGGCAAAGGCTTTTGCGGAGCAGGCAATAAAGCTATCGTAGCAAGAGCTTCACTGCACAAATGGGAAGAACCTTGTATTTCCTACAAAAACGGAGCAGGTACGGTCTTTTTTTCAGGCTGTAACCTTCACTGCTGCTTCTGTCAGAACAATCAGATAAGTAACGAGCTCTTCGGCAAAGAGATAAGTGATCAAAAGTTAGCTGATATTTTTCTTTCATTACAGGATATGGGCGCTGATAATATTGATCTTGTAACTCCTACTCACTTTGCTGATAACATTATAAAAGCTCTTGATCTTGTAAAGCACAGGCTGAATATCCCCGTTATCTATAACTGCGGCGGATATGAGCTTTGCGAGACGATCAGCCTTCTTGACGGTTACATCGACATTTACCTGCCCGATATCAAGTATTATTCATCGGAAATATCTCAAAAGTACTCAAACGCTCCCGATTATTTTGAAATTGCCTCAAAAGCAGTTTCAACCATGATAAAACAGACAGGAGAGCTCACCTACAACTCTGAAGGCGGTCTTATAAAGGGGACTGTTATACGCCATCTTGTTCTCCCCTCACACAGACATGATTCAATGAAAATAATTGAATGGATCGCTGAAAACACCACACCAAAGAACGTGATCGTAAGCATTATGAATCAGTTTACACCTTTTGATTTCATATCAGATGAATACAGTGAGCTGAAACGCCGTGTAACAAAAATGGAGTATAACAGCGTTGTAAATTACGCAGCAGAGCTTGGACTAAACGGTTTTACACAGCAGAAAAGCTCGGCGTCGGAAGAATATGTCCCTGATTTCGACCTGACAGGGATATAAAAGCCTTTTCACTGTAACACTTTTTCACCATAAGCATATTATGTACTATGGATCGCAGAAAACGGTTCAAATACATTAATCTTAAGGAGTTGCTTTAATATGTGTAATTCATGCTTTGGTGGAAATAATTGCTGGAGTTCGATCATTTTAGTTCTTCTTGTTATCATTCTTTTCTCAGGCTGCGGCAATAACGGCTGCGGATGTGGCTGCGACAATGGCAATAACTGCGGCTGTGGCTGCTAAAAAGCTCTTCGGGCACTGAAAAGCATACAAAAACCTCCTATGGATGCACAAAACATACCATAGGAGGTGATTTTTTATTCAGCTTTAAGAAGCTTATTTCTGCGGTTTGTAAGCAGAGGTTCAACATTGTTGATAACGCAGTCAGCTGTAACTGTTACCTTTGCAATACTTCCGTCAGAAGGAACCGTAAACATAGTCTTCATAAGGATAGCTTCCAGTATTGATCTTAATCCGCGGGCACCTGTTTTCTGTACAATAGCCTTCTTGGCTATCTCAATAAGAGCAGCATCATCTATCTCAAGCTCAATGTCATCATAGCTGAAAAGCTTTTTATACTGCTTAACAAGCGCATTTTTAGGCTCTGTAAGTATCCTTACGAGCGAAGCCTCATCAAGCTCGTCCAGTACAGAAATAACAGGAAGTCTTCCGACAAATTCGGGAACCATACCAAATTTCACAAGATCCTTTGGTATTACCTGTTTGAAGATATTGTTTATATCTTCGCTGTTGGACTTTAATTCGCTGCCGAAGCCTATAGGCGATTTACCGATACGCTTCTGGATCTGCCTTTCAAGTCCGTCAAAAGCACCGCCGCATATAAACAGAATATTCTTAGTATTGATCTGTATTACTTCCTGATTAGGATGCTTTCTTCCGCCCTGAGGAGGAACATTTGAAACTGTACCCTCTATTATCTTAAGAAGAGCCTGCTGAACGCCTTCACCGCTTACATCACGTGTAAGAGAGGTGTTTTCAGATTTTCTTGCTATCTTGTCTATCTCATCGATATAGATGATACCTCTTTCGGCTGCTTTTATATCAAAATCAGCAGCCTGTATAAGACGCAGGAGTACATTCTCAACATCGTCGCCGACATAACCTGCTTCTGTGATAGTTGTTGCATCTGCAATAGCAAACGGAACATTAAGAAGCTTTGCAAGTGTCTGAGCGAGGAAGGTCTTACCTACACCTGTAGGTCCGAGCAGAAGAACATTGCTCTTCTGAAGCTCAACACCATCGCTTGAAGGGAAGTCCTTCTCGTTTTCCTGACTCATTATACGTTTATAATGATTGTATACGGCAACAGACAGTGATATCTTTGCATCATCCTGTCCAATAACGTATTCGTCAAGAAATTCCTTTATCTCCGTAGGCTTCATAAGCTTAAGGGAAGATATATCGTTATCATTATCATTTTTTGCTGCTTTTCTGTGAGCTTTTGCAACACCCGGTCCGTAAAGCATTTCATAGCAGTAAGTAACACACTCATCGCATATATTCGATGAGCCTGCCGAAAACATACTGCGTACCCTGTTTTCCCCTTTTCCGCAAAAACTACAGGATTTAAACGTCTCAGCCATTCAATTCCCCTACCTTTTTGTGATTACCTTATCAATAAGTCCGAACTCAAGAGCTTCCTGAGCTGTCATGTAATTATCTCTTTCACAAGCTGAATGGATTTCTTCAACACTTTTTCCGGTATTAGCGGCGATTATTTCTTCAAGACGATCTCTTGTTCTTTCAAGATTTTTAGCATGGATCATGATATCGGTCTGCTGACCGCCAAGACCGCCGCCTATGAGAGGCTGATGTATCATTATCTCACTGTTCGGAAGAGCGATACGCTTTCCCTTTGCACCTGATGACAGAAGGAACGCGCCCATTGAAGCAGCCATACCGATACATATCGTAGAAACATCACATTTAATGTAATTCATCGTATCGTAAATAGCCATTCCTGCGGTAACCGAACCGCCCGGGCTGTTTATATACAATGAAATATCTTTTTCCGAATCCTGGCTTTCAAGGTACAGGAGCTGTGCAACAACTACGCTGGCTGTTGCGTCATTGACCTGATCCGAAAGCATTATGATCCTGTCATTCAGCAGACGTGAATAGATATCGTAGGATCTTTCGCCTCTGCTTGTCTGTTCAACGACGTAAGGTACAAGTACGCTCATATTTTTTCGCCCTTTCTTTAAAAACAGTTGTCCCACAATGAGCTGCGGGACAATGATGTTATTTTATTGCAATCTGTCGAATAAAGCTTTATTCAGCCTTTTCCTCGGCAACTGTGTTATCTACGACGGCATTTTCCTTTACGAAATCCACTGCCTTCTGAACTCTGAGATCTGTAGTATATTCATCAACAGGAATGAAACGCTTAACAGTTTCAACATCTATATTATTTGCTGCTGCGATCTCGCCAAGACCGTTATTGATCTCTTCTTCGCTTACTTCGATGTTTTCGAGCTCAGCGATCTTTTCAAGAGCAAGTCTGAGTTTAACTTCATTAACAGCTCTGTCTCTGTATGTTTCTCTGAATGATTCCATATCCATACCTGTATACTGGAAATAGAGCTTTATATCCATTCCCTGCTGCTGGAGCTGCTGCTCGAAGTTTCTCATAAGAGCATCTATTCTCTGCTCATACATGCAGTTAGGGATAGGTGAATCTACCTTAGCAATGAGAGCATTCATAACTGCGTTCTCAAATCCTGACTCAGCCTGCTGTACAGCTGCTTCTTCAAGCTTTGACTTGATATCTTCCTTATATTCAGCAACTGTCTCAAATTCTGTAGCATCCTTTACAAGATCATCATTGATCTCGGGAAGCTCCTCATAGCTGATGCCCTTGAGCTTGCACTTGAATGTTGCATCCTTGCCTGCGTAATCAGTCATCTGATAATCATCGGGGAATTTAACATTTACATCGAATTCGTCGCCGATGCTGTGGCCAACAATCTGATCCTCAAATCCGGGGATAAACTGACCGCTGCCGAGACGAAGCGGGTGATCGTCGCCCTTTCCGCCCTCAAAAGGCTCGTCGCCGAAGAAGCCTTCAAAGTCAATGATAACTTCATCATCGAGCTGAGCTGCCCTGTCGTCAACAGAAACGATACGAGCATTCTTCTTTCTGATAATATCGATCTGCTTGTCGATATCCTCATCAGTGATCTCCTTTACTTCCTTGGGTGCTTTGATTCCCTTGTAGTCGGAGATCTCTATCTCAGGCTTGGTAACGCATACAGCCTTGAGCTCTACGCCCTTTTCCTTGTCGATAGATGTAACTTCGATATTAGGTCTGTCAACAAGAACGATACCTGTCTCCTTAACAGCTGCATCTATCTCAGGTCCGAGAAGAAGGTTGATAGCGCCCTCATAGAAAGCACCCTCGCCGAATTCTTTCTCAGCAAGCTTTCTTGAGACCTTGCCCTTTCTGAATCCTCTGATCTGGATATTTTTCTTCTGACGCTGATATTCCTTTTCAACAGCAGCTTCAAATGCCTCAGGGTCAATAGAGATCACTAACTCTGTAGTATTCACATCTGTTTTGTTTGATGATTTTAAACTCATTTTAATACGTCCTCCAATATTTATATAACATACTTGGAATATTATACCACATTTCGGAAAATTTTTCTACTGATTTTACGCACTTCTGCATAATGCACAATTCAAAAAACTTTCTCAGGCATAAATTGTAAATAATCACCTGATATAAGATGAAAATTCACATCATCATAAGTATTTTTTACGCATAGCTCATGTGCGGACCGACCATGTATATGTCCGTAGTAACAGTCTTTTATCTTATAACGATAAAGTATCTCAAGGATATCATAGTTAAAATTTGAAGCAAAAATAGGCGGATAATGAAGAAACACTATTGGTATCAGTTCCTCTGCCAGAGCTGATCTGATAGAAGTTTCAAGCCGCTGGACTTCCCTTTTCAGTATCTTTTCGTCCTGAGTTTCTCCCGGCATATTGACCCAGCCTCTTGTACCGCATATACCGTGATCGCCGTATCTGTAATGATTGTTATGCAGTATCCTGATGGATTTTAAGCCCTCTGCTTCAAGAAAGCCTTCCATCTTTTTCATGGTAGTCCACCAATAATCATGGTTTCCCTTAATGATTATCTTTTGTCCGGGAAGCTCTTCGATAAAACGGAAATCGGGAGCTGCCTCTTCAAGAGACATTCCCCATGATATATCCCCGGGAAGAACTACGGTATCATCGTCCTTTATCGTTTCAAGCCAGTTCTTCTCGATCCTCTCCTGATAATCTTCCCACCCGCTGAAAACGCTCATGGTTTTCGACGGATCGCCTTTACACAAGTGAAGATCGGCAAGTACAAACAAGCTCATGGATCATATGCCCAGTGTCCTGAGCACGTAATCCTTCTGCTCCGTCTTATCTATAACGTCATCGAAACGCTCGGGCTTATTTTTAAGATCAGCAAGTGCCGAAGGTACGGGGATATTTGAAATCTCAGCGATCCTGCCGACCTTGTCGTATTCGTCTATATCTGACTTCCTGCCTTCAAGGGCTTCAAGAACAGCTGCACTGAACTTATACGGACTTGCTGTCGAAGCTATGACTGTCTTTGTGTTATCGCCCGTTGTTTCCTTATAATCCTTGTACACCTTGACAGCTACCGCTGTGTGAGTATCACAGGTATAGGAATACTTCTCATATATCGAATGTATAGTAGCTTTCGTCTGACCGTCATCGCAGAAGCCTGCGGCAAATTCCTCTTTCAGCTTGGCTTTTACATCATCATTTACTTCATACCTGCCTTCTGAGGAGAGCTTGCCGAACCACTCACGGATGATCGCGTCATCTCTGCCCGTCATAAGGTAAAGGAGTCTCTCAAGATTGCTTGAGATAAGGATATCCATCGACGGCGAAACAGTTGCATAGAACTTTCTGTTCCTGTCATAAACGCCTGTATTTATAAAATCGGTAAGAACATTATTGATATTGGAAGCACATATGAGCTTATTTACAGGTATTCCCATATGCTTTGCATAATAAGCGGCAAGTATATTGCCGAAATTACCTGTCGGAACAACTATGTTGATCTTTTCACCAAGCTTTATCTCTCCATCCTTGACAAGCTCGGCATATGCAGAAATATAATATACTACCTGCGGTACAAGACGTCCCCAGTTAATAGAATTAGCGCTTGAAAAGATCATTCCGTTAGCGTCAAGCGCTTTTTTCACTTCATCATTTGTGAATATGGCTTTTACGCCATTCTGACAGTCGTCAAAATTGCCCTTTATAGCACAAACTCCCACATTTGAACCTTCCTGAGTCTTCATCTGGCGCTTCTGCATAGGGCTTACACCGTCCTCGGGATAAAAAACAAGAATAGAAGTTCCTTCAACATCCTTGAAGCCCTCAAGAGCAGCCTTTCCTGTATCGCCGGAAGTAGCTACAAGAATAACTATCTTCTTATCGAGCTTTATCTTCTTTGCAGACGTTGTAAGGAAATACGGCAGTATCTGAAGTGCCATATCCTTGAATGCACAGGTCGGACCATGCCATAACTCAAGCATATATGTACCGTCAAAAAGATGAGCGATCTCAGCAATGCTCTCAGTCTCGAAATTACTGGTGCTGTAAGCATTATCTGTGCAATGATGTATTTCAGCCTCTGTAAAATCAGTAAGATATTTAGCAAAAATATATGCTGCTCTGTCGGCATACTTCATATCACCGATAGCCTTTATTTCATCAAGTGTCAGCTGCGGAATACTCTCAGGTACGAAAAGACCGCCGTCAACTGATATTCCCTGAGTAATCGCCTCAGCACTGCTCACTTTGACATTACTGTTCCTTGTGCTGTTATAGAACATATTATCACCCTTTAAAATATTAAATTGTAGCCTGTTGTATCATAGGCATTTGTAATATAATCAATGCTGAGCACCTTTTCTCCAGATATGATGACTTGTGCAACATCAAATCTCGGCTGGAGCATACTTGGATGCTTGCAGCAATAATCAGCAGCTGTTTTTATTATCAGACTGCGTTTACGTTTGTTTACGGCTTCAAATCCCGAGACCATGCTGTCGGGCTTACGGGATTTGACCTCCACAAAAGCTATATAGTCGCCGTTATCGGCGATAATATCAATTTCTCCGCCTTTAATGCGATAATTTCGCTCAACGATACTGTATCCGCGGTCGGCAAGATATTTGCAGACAGCTTCCTCGCCAAGGCGTCCTACCTCTGTTTTATTCATAAAGCTTTTTCAAAAATGTCCTTCGGTGGACTTCCGAAATGCCGAATTCAGCTATTTTCTCGTAATGCAGCTTTGTACCGTAGCCCTTGTGCTTGCCGAAGCAATACTGAGGGTACTGCTCATCCAGCCGGCACATATACCTGTCTCGTGTTACCTTTGCAAGTATCGACGCAGCTGCTATGGAAGCCGAGACTGCATCACCGTGTATGACATATCTGCTCTCACATTCAAGCTCGGGCAGTCTGTTTCCGTCTATCAGCGCAATATCAGGCTTTATGCCGAGCCCCTCAACAGCTCGTTTCATTGCAAGCATAGTTGCATTAAGAATATTTAGCCTGTCGATCTCCTCAACACTTGCTGAAGCGATACAATACGCATCTGCTTTCAGTATTATTTCATCATAAAGCATTTCTCTGCGCTTTTCCGAGATTTTTTTACTGTCGTTCAAATAATCTATAAGGACCTGATCTCCGAGGACTACAGCAGCTGTATAAACATCTCCCGCAAGAGGACCTCTGCCTGCCTCATCGACTCCGCAGATTATGGGATATTCTTTTCTCAGCTCGGAATCATAATCAAAAAGCTCTTTATGCAGGGTTATTCTTGGCATAGCTTTTCCTCCCGCGGCGGAGCTTCAAGCGTTATTTTTCCAAGCTTACCGCTTCTGAACTCGTCAAGTATCATTATTGCCGCGCGTTCGGTATTTACTTCACCGCCTGCTATCATCATTCCGCGTTTCTTGCCTATAGCCTCAAGCAGTTCAAAACCGTCTTCTTCGCCTGTAAGCTCGATTTTATAGCGTTCTTTGAGTGAATCGCTGTAGTTTTCCGCAAGATAGACCAGCAGCTTCATTGCTAAAGTTTCAATATCAAGGATATCATCGCTTATAGCGCCTGTAAAGGCAAGCCTTACCGCAATGCTCTGATCTTCAAATTTAGGCCACAAAACTCCCGGCATATCCAGAAGTTCTGTATTATTATCGAGC
This sequence comes from uncultured Ruminococcus sp., assembly GCF_946415235.1. Taxonomy (GTDB): domain Bacteria; phylum Bacillota; class Clostridia; order Oscillospirales; family Ruminococcaceae; genus Ruminococcus. The sequence continues at coordinate 65,489 of NZ_CAMKRR010000003.1, forward strand.
TTTACCCACTGTTTTGTCCGTGTAACACCCGGTCTGTCCTCGACCTTAGCCCGCTTTGAACCTGCCATTTTATTTATGAGAGACGATTTTCCCACATTCGGGATACCAACTATCATCAGTCTGACAGATGAAGTTGACATACCGTTCTTCTGACGTTTTTCCATTAATTCCTTGAGTATCGTCTTCCGTATAGTCGGGATTATGTTTTTTAATCCTCTTCCCGATTTGCAGTCGATCGCAACAGCCTCTTTACCGTTCGCCCTGAAATGATCTATCCAGAGCTGAGTCGTACGTTCGTCTGCAAGGTCACTTTTATTAAGGATAACTATTCTTGGCTTGCCCTTCGTCATTTTATCCATTTCCGGATTCTGACTGCTTAAAGGCAGACGTGCATCGACTATCTCGACAACAGCGTCCACAAGCGACAGATTTGACGCTATAAGCCTTCGGGTCTTTGCCATATGTCCGGGAAACCACTGGATCTGTTTCATGTCGATATTATCCATAACCGCCTCCCTGATATATAATATTTTTAATATTACTCTTTACTTCCTGAAAGTCAGGAATTTGAAATCCTTCAAAGGATAATACCTGATGATCGCTTTACCGTATATCTGATCCTTTTTTATCAGTCCGATAGCGGGATTTCTGCTGTCTGCCGATACCCTTCTGTTATCTCCCATAGCAAAATAATAACCCTCAGGAATAGTTATCGGGAAATCGAAAGCAGTAAATGAAAGTGAATTGATCGTATCCTTTATGTATGGTTCATCCAATACCTTGCCGTCGATCAGTACCTCTTCCTTTTCAGGATCTATATCTATAGTCTGACCGGGTTCCGCAATAACGCGCTTTATAAGGCATTCCTTATAATCAGAGCCTGTAATGTCCTTTTTTACTGCTTCTCCGTTTTCATCAAGAAGATATGCAGCATCATTATTAATAACAATAATATCTCCGTAATGCGGTCCGAAATAAACTGTTGACATGAATACCCTGTCCTGCTTGAAGAGTGTATCGTTCATGGAAGTTCCCTCAACGGTTATAGGATGCAATAGATACGTAAATATCATAATAACGACAAATACCGTAAGAAGGGTCGATTCAACTATCTCAAGTATATCATCGACTATTTTCGCCTCTTTTTTTTCGGCTATTTCAGCTTCGCCGTTATCATCCGTACTATCTTCAGAAGCCGATACTACAGCTTCTGCGGTGCCAACTTCATCAGCAGTATCCGCAGTTTCGTTTATTTCATCCGTTTCTTCGATGGTATTTTTATTTTCCTCAGCCATAATATGCTGCCTCCAACTTTATAAACAATGAAAATTCAGTAATAAAATTATTTCGCTTTAAATGTAAGGAATTTAAATTCCTTTACGGGTGAATACTTTACTAGTGCTTTTCCGTAGATCTGATCCTTTTTTATCAAACCGATATCAGGATATCTGCTGTCCGCAGACTCTCTTCTGTTATCCCCCATAACAAAATAATAGCCGTCAGGCACGGTTATAGGGTAATCAAACGCCGTAAAAGGCATGGAATTGATCGTCTGCTTTATGTAAGGCTCATCCAGGACCTCGCCGTTGATACGTACCTCTTCCTTTTCGGGATCAATGTCTATAGTCTGTCCCGGCTCTGCAATAATACGCTTAATAAGGCATTCCTTATATACAGAACCTGTAATATCCTTTTTTACAGCTTCTCCCGCATCATCAAGAAGGTATGCATAATCATTGTTTATGATTATTATATCACCGTAACGCAGTCCGCCGTAAACAGTAGTCATAAAGATCCTGTCTCCGCTGAACAGATTATTGTTCATGGACGGGCCGCTGACAGTTACGGGATGCAGTATATATGTAAATATCATAATAACAACAAAAACCGTTATAAGTGTCGATTCGACTATTTCAAGGATATCGTCGACTATCCTGCCCTCTTTTTTCTCGGCTTCTGATATTTCGTCTTCATTTTCATCATTATTATCGGTATTATCTGCTAAAGCTTCATCAATATCCTCGGTAAGCTCTGACTCAGCCTCTTTTATTTCTTCTGCTTCATTTATTTCTGTGTCATTCTTGATGTTATCGGCCATAATATGCTTCTCCAAACTTTTTAACTATGAAAATGTAGCAAAAAAGGGACTTTAAGTCCCTCAAGGAAAGAAGATGAGTCAGCCGAAATAAATCGGCTGAACTCAGTCTGCAACCTGTTAGCGGAGCTGTTCCTTAACCTTAGCAGCCTTACCAACTCTGTCTCTGAGGTAATAAAGCTTAGCTCTGCGAACCTTACCGCATCTAATGACCTCTACCTTGTCAACAACAGGAGAGTGGAGCGGGAAAACTCTTTCGATACCGCAGCCGTGAGCTACACGTCTTACAGTAAAAGTCTCGTTGATTCCGCCGTGCTTCTTAGCGATTACAGTTCCCTCAAAGACCTGGATACGGCTCTTGTCGCCTTCCTTGATCTGAACGTGAACCTTTACGGTATCACCTACGTTGAACTGCGGAACATTTTCCTTCATGCTTGATTCGCTGATTAACTTGAGTGCATCCATTTTATTTTCCTCCTAAAATTTCCGAACATTCTTACCTGTCCCGCAGAAACCGTTCAGCATTCGGCAAATGCAGGAATAACAAAATATGTGCAAATAACGCACAGTCTCATAAAAACGAGCAGCAGGCAGCGGACTATCCGATTTAATGTCTTTCGGCATTAACTCTCATTCGGACATAATTATCCGAACGGATTTCAAATGCTTTTATATCATACCATACTTTAAAAGAAAATGCAAGCTTTTTTAAGAAAAAATTTCATTATCGGCACAAAAAATTCCTGTACGTCGTATTTTTTCAGCTTCAAAACGGATATTACTGAATTTTTTTAAAGATTCAACAAAAAGTGTCGGATTCAGATTGGTCTGTGTGCCTGCTGGGAGTCTCATAACTACATTAACGGAGCTATCGCCTTTTTCGCAGCTTTTTATATTGATATCGGGTTTGATATCGACCATTTTCAGACCTTTTTTGGTCTTCTTTTCAATAAGTATCTCGGGCAGTGCGAGCATTCTGCCAATATCCTCATAGATCCCGTCAATATCATCGGATACTAATGAAAAACTGTATTCTGCTTCGGTTATAGCTGTTATTTTCTGTTTCTGCTCAGCAACTTTGACTATCCTCATTCCCTCGGGCATGACTGCATTTAGTCTGTCTCTGATCTCATCAAAAGGGATATCCTCGTTCAGGTTGAAATCCAGTATCTCACAGCTGCTTTCAAATCCCAGTGAAAGCGCAAGTGCAAAACTGTAGTAAGGATGGGGATTGAAGCCCTCGGTGTACCATATAGGCAGGCGTGACCGCCTGAATGTACGCAGCATACAGCGGTTAAGATCAAGGTGTGAGATATACTTTGCGCGTCCACACTTCTCAAATGTAGCTCTTACACGTATCAAAAGCATTCCCTCCCGACTTTTTTATTTACTCCGCAGCCTGAGCATCTCAGTCGGCAGTTAGGCGTAGTCTTTGACTGATGTGCGGTCTTGTTCTCTCTTATCAGGAACTCCTTTGAGACAAGATAATCAAGGTGATCCCAAGGAAGTATCTCATCATATTCAAATCGCCTGTTAGCATAAAAAGCTGTGTCTATGCCGCATTCCCGAAAAGCCTCAAACCACCTGTCAAAATGAAAATATTCTTCCCAGCTGTCGAATTTACAGCCTTTCTTCCATGCTGTGTAAATCGCCTTGCACAACCTTCTGTCACCTTTTGCGAGTATTACTTCGAGCTGGCTGACATCGGGATTGTGATAGCTCACCTTGATCTTCTTGGTCTTTACAGACTCAAGGAGCAGCTCCTGCTTGTGTTCGATCATCTCGCGGGTATCCTGCGGTTCAAACTGAAATGGCGTAAAAGGCTTCGGAACAAATGTAGCACAGCTTATGGATATCTGAACACCTTTTCCCTTCGGACGATTCTCTATACTGTAAAACAGGTCTATTATGCGGTTCGCAAGCTCGGCGATACCAACGATATCTTCATCAGTTTCCGTTGGCAGTCCCATCATGAAATACAGCTTTACGCTTGAATATCCGCCTTCAAAAGCGATACGGCAGGTATTCATTATCTCCTCTTCGCTTACATTTTTGTTGATAACGTCGCGTAAGCGCTGAGTTCCGCCCTCTGCGGCAAATGTCAGACCGCTTTTACGCACCTTTTTTATCTTTTCAAGGAGAGATTCCGAAAAATTGTCTACTCTCAGGGACGGGAGCGAAAGATTTATCCTTTCGCTGACCGTATAATCAAGGAGCTTTGTAAGCATCGGATCTATCTCCGAATGGTCGCTGGTACTGAGAGATGCGAGCGAGACCTCGTCATATCCCGTATTTTCACAGAGACATTTTACTTCTTTGCATATCGTATCGGTATGCTTCTCACGAAACGGACGATATATAAAGCCTGCCTGACAAAAACGGCAGCCTCTTATACATCCCCTGAGCACTTCAACAGATACTCTGTCCTGTACTATTTCCGTGAAAGGAACAACAAAGTTTTCGGGATAATACACTTTGTCAAGATCTCTGATTATACGCTTTCTGATAATTTCTGGAGCTCCCTCGGAAACTTCCATATGATCTATCGTACCGTCGTCTTTATAAACAAAGCTGTAGAACTTCGGAACGTAAACTCCCTCGATCTGAGCAGCTTTGCGAAGATAATCGTCTCTTGACGCACCGTTTTTCTTCATTTCATGGTACAGATCCATGAGTTCAAGATTGACTTCCTCGCCTTCGCCGAGCACAAAAATATCAAAAAAGTCTGCCAAAGGCTCGGGATTGCAGACACACGGACCGCCTGCAATAACGATCTGTGTGAGCTCCTGTGTCCTGTCCTTTGCAAATATCGGTATCCCTGCCAGATCGAGCATATTCAGCACATTCGTGTACGAAAGCTCATACTGCATGGTAAATCCGATAAAATCAAAATCCTTTATAGGATCAAGGCTCTCAAGAGCGTACAGCGGGATATTGTTTTCGCGCATTATTGCTTCAAAATCCTCACTCGGAGCGAAGCACCGTTCACACCAGTAGTTTTCACGCTCGTTTGTGAGAGAATAAAGTATTTTCATTCCGAGATGCGACATGCCTATATCGTACGCATCTGGGAAGCAAAAGGCAAATCTCAGTTCCACCTTCGACTTATCCTTTATTATACTTCCGACTTCTCCGCCGATATAGCGCGATGGCTTCTGGACCTCCAGAAGGTGCTTCTCTATCTGATCTTTTAGCATATTTCCTCCGACTAATATCAATATCTTTTATCTTCGGGGATAAAAGATATAAAATTTTCGTAGTACCCTGTCCAGCCGTCAGGGACGAAATTCTCAAAATTCTCCGGTCTCGGATACTGAGAATACATTATGTTATTATCAAAATCAATGAAAAGCGACGGTGTATAGTCAGTTTTTCTGTCATCGCGCGATACCATGCGAAGCAGTCTCAACTCATCCACCGAATATCTGCACTTGAACAGGTGAGCCAGGAAAAAGCTTACGGTATTGCTGTCAAGCACCTCTATTCCCCACCGTTTGGCGCAGAACTGCTCATAGCTGCCGATATCGTTCTCAAGCTCGGAAACCGTTTTACCACTCTTCGAATATGCGAATCTCCATATCATATAGAGCTTCTTATAATCCATTTTCCATAGATTTTTCGGAGCGACGTACCATTCAAAATGTCTCCTGTACATTACTCCTGCAATTATATTTTCACCTTTAAGGGGCAAAACCTTCGCTATCTGATCTATCATCTGCGGAAAGCTCCTTTTCAAAACATATCATATCACATAACTGTACACCCGCTTCAATTATCGGGTGATCATAATTATCAATAAAAAAGTTTTTGATAACTCCATATCTTCTAAAGCCGCATTTCTCATAAAAAGGAACAGTCAGCGGACTGTCCCCTGTCCCGAGTATCAATCGTCTGTATTCGTTTCCGAATCTTTCCACGATATATGAGATAAGTCTTTTCCCGAGGCCTTGGTGCTGAAATTCGGGGTATACCGCAATATTCTTCAATTCAAGAGTTCCGTCCGACTCATCCGTAACAATACAGGCAGCACATACCGTCCTGTTATTCTTCATGACGAATAATCTGCCTCTGTCAAGGTATTTTTCTATCATTTCTTCCTGTTCATCGCCCATAAGAAGCAGATCAATATATTCACGCCTGCCCGATACGACCTCATCAACGGTTATCATTTCATGCTTTCCTCGCAAAAACGTTTCGGAAGGAAATCTGACAGCTTATATTCGCCGTCGGAAAGGACTATCCTCATATCGTTTCCGCAGAATTCACTCATCACCTGCAAACAGGCTCCGCAGGGAAAACAGGGCTTTGAAAAATCATCTGTACCGCTGCCTGCTATGGCTATAGCTGAAAAATCCGTATAGCCTTCTGATACAGCCTTAAAAAATGCGGTCCTCTCGGCACAGTTCGTCAGTGAAAACGAGGCATTTTCAATGTTACAGCCTGTGAAAAGCTTTCTGTCAGCTGTAAGCAGCGCCGCTCCGACTGAAAATCCCGAATACTTTGAATATGATCTCTCGGCAGCCTTTACAGCAGCCTGAAAGAGTTCCTCATTGCTCACAAGCTCACCTTCCCTTTCCGACTTTACGCTTTTTGCCGTCAGGCGTCATAATATAGGTATGTTCGAGCTGAGCCGCAAGATTACCCGTAACAGCTCGTCTGTATTCATTTCTGAGTTCGGTCTGTTCAGCCTTCTCTTCTTCTGTAAGACCTTCTGCCTTGGCTTTATGTGCAAGTTCATTTATACGGTCGATCTTTTTCTGGTCCAAATCCAACACTCCCAATAAAAATATATTTTTATTGTAACATGAATTCATATTAATTTCAAGTATCATACTGGATTTTTATTTCCCAATGTGATATAATAAATGCAATACTTTTATTATATTTGATCTGAACGCCCCAGCAGATACGCAAATCAAAGATTTGCTCCCTGCAATCCGGCGATTATATCATAACGCTTCGCTTATATGATATAATACAGAATAAATCTTTTCTTTTAAGGAGTAAATCATGAAAAAAGCACTTGTAACAGGCGGATGTGGCGGAATAGGCGAAGCTGTCTGCAAAAAGCTTGCAAATGACGGATATACCGTATATGTCAACTATGCTCATTCTAAAGAAAGGGCTGAAAAGATCGCATCAGAGATCGGCGGAAAAGCTGTATTCTTCGATGTATCAGACAGCACATCTGTTCGCTCGGCACTAAAGGACATAGGCTTTGTCGGTCTGCTCGTCAATAACGCCGGAATATCGGAGATAGACCTGTTTACCTCTATTTCAGACGAAAAAGCCGACGATATACTCAATATAAACCTTAAAGGCGCTATGAACTGTGCAAGGGCTCTCCTGCCTGAGATGATAAAAGCAAAAAGCGGAAATATCATCAATATATCTTCCATGTGGGGGCAGTGCGGAGCTTCCTGCGAGGTCGATTATTCGGCTTCAAAAGCAGGTCTTATCGGATTTACAAAAGCCATCGCAAAGGAAGTTGCTCCTTCGGGCATAAGAGTAAACTGCATAGCTCCGGGATTTATAATGACCGAAATGAACAAGCGCTTTACAGCAGAAGAGCTTGAAATGATACGCGAAGATATCCCTCTCGGTATCTTCGGGACTCCCGATCATGTAGCTGAAGCCGTATCGTTTATGGCATCTGACAGATCGGAATATATAACAGGACAGATACTGGCAGTTAACGGCGGAATGGTTATTTAAGGAGATGGCTATATGAAAGAAAGGCTCAAAAAACAGATATATTTTATACTTGAGATAGACAAAATGAAAAATTTATACAGGCAGACCTATGTTCTTAACGATGACAGAAAAGAAAACGACGCAGAACACAGCTGGCATCTTGCCATAATGGCTTTTATGCTGTCCGAATACTCAAATCATACGATAGATGTCCTTAAAGTCATGAAAATGGTACTTATACACGACATTGTTGAAATTGATGCAGGAGACACCTACTGCTACGACGAAAAAGGCAACTCAACCAAAGCAGAACGCGAGGAAACAGCTGCACAGCGTATTTTCGGACTGCTTCCCGAGGATCAGCGTGATGAATATTATATGCTTTGGCGTGAATTCGAGGACAGTAAGTCAAATGAAGCGAGATTTGCCGCTGTACTTGACAGACTTCAGCCGCTTATGCTGAACTATACCAAAAAGGGCATATCATGGAAAGAGCATGGTATTTACAAGGAACAGGTCATAAACAGGAATAAGGAGTATTTTTCACAGTCTGACGAGATAGCCGAGCTTATATTATCGCTGATCGACGATGCTGCTCAAAAAGGATGGCTGAAAACATAAAACTGCATAATGCACAAATTTAATGTCTTATTACAGTATACTATTACTAAACCGCTGAATTTCGTGAATAAACGATGATAATTTTATCCATAACTTGAATTTCAGGATTTATTATGATATATTTATAATGTAATTAATAATAAGAATACCTATAATAATTCTTTGAGCGAAGGATGATCATTGATGAAAAAAAGGTCAGCAATCAGTGCTGAAAAGGCTGTTATGCCCGACGTTAATTCAATTAAAGAAGCAACAAATGCAGAAGAAAAAGTCAAAAAAGTTCATTTCAAAAGGATCAAGCAGTTAAACGAGAAAAGAAATGAAAATACATCCAAGTATCCGAAATTCAATACCTTTCTTCTTTTTATTTTCCCTGTTTTCATATGCTTCATGGCAGAGGTCAATCAGGGGAAATACTTTTCATCTTTTTTTAAATTCGCAGCGGAAAGGCCGACTGTTATCCTCTTTGACATTCTTATTACTGCGGTTTTATTTGCTTTTCTGCTTTCCTTATTCAAAAAAGGCTGGATAGCAATACTGGTACACAGCTTCATATACATGGCTCTGAGTACGACCGAGCTGTTCAAATACGGTACGAACGGAAATCATCTCATATTGTCGGATATGAAGCTGCTCAGAAGTGTAAAAAGCCTTACCTCATTTGCATATATTAAAATCACGCCGCGACTTATAATCTATTACATCATTGTTATCGCATTTATCCTGCTCTCGGTATATTTCAATCCGAAGCTGAAATCGGCACCTATGAAACGCGTTGCTTTTGCCTGTGCATCCGTCATATCTATAGCAGCGCTGATCGTTCTCCCTTCCTTTTATAAGCCTGTTTACAAGATCTTTGCTGTAGACACGAAAAGCGCAACGAACTCATTTATACTGAACGAAAAATTTGTACACAATCGCTTTATTGCCTTCCTTATACAGACCGCAACGGAAAGCTATTCAAACCGTCTCATCGTTCCCAGAGATTACAGTGAAGCCTATATCGATGAAATAATGAATGTAGCTGTTGACGATCAGGAGGATTTCAACGGCGGCAAAAAACCGAACGTTATTGTGATAATGAGCGAATCAAATGCTGATTTCCGAGTATTTGACGAATTAAACATAGATAAAAAATACTATAAAAAATTCGACAAAGCCGTTGCGGAGGGTAAAGGCGGCATTGCTATTACCCCTACATATGCAAGCTGGACAGTCCGCTCAGAGTTTGAGCTTCTATTCGGTCTGCCTGTCAGAGGTATAAACACTCCGAATATGCCTCAGCGTGAGCTTGCAGACCGTGAACAGCCCGCTCTTGCTCAGTATTATAAAAGCTGGGGATACAATACTATCTATGTTCACCCGTTCCAGAACAATTTCTACAGCAGATCAAAGATCTACGGTCATTTCGGATTCAAAAAAATGATATATCACGATGATTATGAACATACTACGGATTTTACCGTACCTGTTAAGCATTTCGGAACATATGTGGACGACGCGACCGTTTTTGACCAGATAATCAAAGAGATAAAAATATCCGATCAGCCGATATATCTTCACACAACGACTATGCAGAACCATCAGCCGTATAATCAAGGTGAAGATCCCGAAGATGAATTCACAAATTATCTGACATGGATAAGCCATTCATACGATGGCCTTGACGTATTCCTCAAGGAACTGAAAACTATCAATGAACCTGTACTCGTTTTCTTTGTAGGAGATCATTTCCCATCGCTCCGCGGAGAAACGAGCGTTTATAATCAGCTTGGTCTCAACGGCGAAAACTGCAAGGACCTTTATAAGCAGAAGTACTTCTTCTGGAGCAATTACAATGCCGACTTTTCGTGTATCCCCGATCACGAGATCTCTTTCTTCTATATACCTTATGTGATATTCAATATCATAGATGCTCCGAGAGATGCTTTTATTGAAAAAATGAACGGCTTTATGGATAAACTTCCTGTTTATTCGGATGAATACAACAGTTCTACGCCAAGAGACGATGAACTTGACATTCTTACTATTGACAGAGTTGTTATGGAAGAATATTCTCCATCTCCGATCCCGGATGATGAGATCACGACTCAGGATTAAGGAGCACATGGTATGAAAGAACTTGAATTAGGTATAACAGGCACATCAGAGCTTACCGTCAGCGACAAAAACCTTGCTGTAAATGTTGGAAGCGGCGGACTTGAAGTATTCTCCACACCGGATATGATCACGCTGATGGAAAAAGCTGCCTGCAGCTGCATATCCGAATACCTTGAAAACGACGAGACTTCTGTCGGAACAGAAATAAATGTAAAGCATATCTCAGCTACCCCGAACAAAATGAAGGTATGTGCGGAAGCCGAGCTTACGGAAGTAAACGGCAGAGAGCTTGTCTTTTCGGTTAAAGCATATGACGAAGCCAGAGATATCGGTGAGGGCATACATAAACGCTTTATAGTTTACGGAGAAAAATTTATCTCCAAAGCCAATTCAAAATTAAAGTTAAAGTAATAAAAAAGCATATTATGCTCGCTAATGCGAACAAATGGGAAAGCACCGTTGGTATAAATCTCAACGGTGCTTTTTGATATCAAAATATCCCTGCCAATCCGGCATCAGCAGCAACCGCCGCAGATGCTTCTCAGAAGCTCGCAAAGCGACTGAAACCAGTTATTGCAGCACATGAAGCATTGCCCCCTTCCTCTTATGTAGGATAAGGTTATTATAGCAGATTTCTGCTGTGCTTTCAATGCAAAAATACTGGAAGAAAAGGCAGATTTTTGATATTAACGCTCTTTATCTTATACTTCACTTTTTACATGATTGGTCTTTTAAATCAGTATCATACAGTCATTTCTCCGAGCTTTTCCAGCGTATCATCAAGTATTTCACGTCTGAGACCGGTAAGCCATTCCGAAAAAAACACTTTATCAAAAGCATATGTCTTATTAAGCTCCTTTTCGTTTTCCGACCATGTGTCCAGCGGCGATTCATTATGCTGTATCAGAGCTTCAAGCTTGTCAAGTGCGTTATAAAGCTTTGCTTCCTTTGTCTCTTTCTTATCCATCTCACTGAAAAGCATTGAAAGCTCCTCAGATACCTCAGACGGGAGTTTATCTACCCATTTTTTCAGTAAAACCTCCTCCTCAGCCCTGTCTGAATCAGTTTTATCAAATGTTGGGATATCACCTGTAAAGCATTCTCCGAGATCATGTATCAGGCACATTTCAATTACTTTGCTCATATCTATATCCGTAAATTCATGCTTTAACAAAAAAGCCATCAATGATACACGCCAGCTGTGTTCTGCAACACTTTCCGTTCTTCCTTTGGAAGTTGTGCAGTGTCTCGGTGTATCCTTCAGTCTTTCTGCAACGTGTAAAATTTCAAGGTATTCTCTTGCGTTCATAGTGTATTCCTCGCTGTTTTTCTCAATAAATATCATAGCACCCCTGATAATATATCAAGGGTGCTTTTTCGTTTTATCGTTTTACAAAGTATTCCTCATACCATACAAGGAAAGTATATATAGTCCATACCTTGCGCCAGTTATCTGAGTTTCCGCCCACATAATCGTCGAATATGGCATTTATCTCGTCAAGATCAAAGAACTGAGCTGCCATGTCACTTCTGAATTTATTACGTACATCAGCGTTATAGCGTTCATCAGCGAGCCATATCCTTATTGGAACAATAAACCCGAGCTTCTTTCTGAATGCTATCTCATCGGGAAGTACCTTAGCAGCTGCTGTTCTGAATGCTACCTTGTTCGTCTCATCGTTTACCTTGTACTTTGACGGCATACGTGAAGCTATATCAAATATCCTGCGGTCTGTAAGGGGCATTCTTATCTCAAGGCCGCAGGCTGTGCTCATTTTATCGACATTGAGGTAAATATCTCCTTCAAGCCAGATCTGGATATCTACATCTGACATCTTCGTAAGCGGGTCTAAGCCTTCGGTTTCGTCATAAATATATTTAACAAGATTTATCGGGAGCACATTCGGATCGTAATGCTTAAGTATCCTCAGCTTTTCGTCCTCTTTCATTATATTGGTGTTTCCGACATAGAAAGTCTTGAGATTTTCGCCGTAGCGCTCGGCATTGCGGTACATATTGTATCCGCCGAAGAATTCGTCGGCGCCCTCGCCCGAATAACAAAGTTTTGTATGCTCGGCAGTCGCCTTGCAGCCCAGTGTAAATACGATCGCGGAAGCATCTCCGAGAGGCTGCTCCATATTATACATTACGAACGGAACTATATCAAAGAAATCCTTTGGCTGTATATTTGCCACACTGTGCTCGACATTAAGAAGCTCCGCAGTCTTTGAGGCGATTCGTGATTCATCAAACCTTTCTTCGTCATATCCGCATGAATCTGCTCTTTTAGCATCGGACATCGCAAGAACGTACGAAGAATCAACTCCTCCCGACAAGAAGGACTCGGCAACCTCATTGTCATCCTTCACTTCGGGGAAAATACTCTTTAATGTTTCATGTATCTCGTCAGCCCATTCATCAAGTGATTTTGAATCATCAGGCTTGAATGTGGGTGTCCAGTAGCGTCCGATGTTCAATACGCCGTCCCTGAATTCAAGCCAGTGACCGGGCATGAGCTTTTTAACGCCCTTAAAGAATGTGTCTTCTCCCGCAACATAAGTCAGAGTCATATATATCTGGAGCATATCAACATTGAGCTCCTTGGCAAAACCTTCCTGACCGATGATCCTGCTTATGTTTGTTCCGCACAGAAGCCTGTTATCCTTTGTAATGTAATAATAAAACGGTTTTGTTCCGAAATGGTCTCTGAGGCAGAAATACTTATTTTCATCGGTATCGAAAAGGGCAAATGCAAACATTCCGTAAATATGGTCTGCCATTTCCCTCCCCCATTTTTTATATGCCCCGATGATAATTTCATTTTCTCTTTCTTCGCGTGAAAGACAGGAATCTATGCTGAGTTCACTGCAAAGTTCATGCCAATTGCGTATATGTCCTCTGTAATCGCAGATATTGATCAATTAATTTCACCTCTTGATTAGTGTATATCGGTTATTGAGTTCGCATTATATTATAATATTTCTTCCGAGTTAAGGGGGCGTTTCATTAGTGCACCGAGAGCAAGTCTCACATCGCCTCCGTTGAACAGCACCTCGTTAAGCTGTTCTGTGATAGGCATTGACACATTCATTTTCTTTGCCAGTGAACAAGCCGCCTTACAGCAGAAATATCCTTCTACGGTGCCCACACGCTCGACAGCTTCCTCGGGTGACACGCCCTGTCCAATAAGGATACCTGCACGTCTGTTGCGGCTGTGCATACTTGTACAGGTAACTATCAGATCGCCGATGCCCGTAAGTCCGCTGAATGTTGCTGCATCAGCTCCGCAGGCCTTGCCAAGACGAGCTATCTCATGGATACCTCTCGTCATTAAAGCAGCCTTTGTGTTATCGCCGTAGCCGAGTCCGTCGCATATTCCCACGCAAAGAGCGATGATATTCTTCAAAGCACCGCCTATTTCGCAGCCTTTAACGTCATCATTAAGATATATCCTGAGATATTCGTTGCCGAATTCACGCTGAACATACTCGGCAGCCTCATGGTTATGAGAAGCTGCAACTATCGTAGTCGGAACACATCTTGCCACCTCTTCCGCGTGAGAAGGACCTGAAAGCACGACCATTTTGTCAGTTTTTATCTCTTCACATATCACTTCACTGAGAGTTTTAAGGCTTCCCTCTTCAAGGCCCTTTCCTGTATTTACAACTACCATTTTATCGTCAACATACGGAGCTGCCGCTTTCGCAACATCCCTGACAAATGATGAAGGGATACCGAAAAGCAGCATATCGCAGCCTTTTACGCATGAAATATCGCTTGTCATAGCAATACTCTCCGATACAGGAACTCCGGGAAGCTTCTGAACGTGTTCTCCGTGCGAGCGGATATCATCTATCTCAGACTGAAACTTAGACCATACTGTTACCTTATGCTTACCACAGTGTTCAGCCATTATTGCAAGACTGAGACCAAATCCGCCCGAACCAAGTATAACTATATTTGCCATACCGATAAACTCCTCTCAATATATCAGTCTCTGCTTATTTCTATGTGATGGAATGAGAATTTATTCTCATTCCCGTCGATAAGCCTCTGAATATTTGAGCGATGCATCCAGATAACTATCGCTGCCATTGGTATCGACAGCAGCATATACAGAAAACTCCTGCCAACAGTATATTCGTCAACTACAAGCGACATGAGCAGAGTCGCAAGAGGACAGTATGCAGTTGAAATAATGGACGAAAGTGAAACATACTTTGAAATTGCAAGCATGACAACAAATATCGCAAGAAGTGCAATGAATACTTTGTAATCTATAGCAATAAATGAAGCAGCGCCGACAAGAACGCCCTTTCCGCCCTTAAATCCGTAATATATCGGGAAAATATGACCAATTATCGCAAAAAAGCCAGCTATGTATCCTATGTAATGGGTATCATTTCCCGGCATAAGCCCTGCCTGTAAAAGATGACAGAAAAATCTTGCAAGCACAACGGCTATAATGCCTTTCAAAAGGTCTCCGATGAGGGTAAGCAGGGCACAGTTTTTGCCTGCACATCTGAATGTATTGGTAAGTCCCGCGTTTTTGCTGCCCATGTCACGAATATCTCTTCCTGTCATCATTCTGACAACAATTATGGAGAAATTAAGACTTCCGAGAAAATAACCGAGACCCGCACTGATAAGTATTGCAAAAAACACCTTCATTATTTATCATTCCCTCCTCTTTCACGAACTATGAAACGAACAGGAGTTCCTTCAAGTCCGAATGTAGAGCGTATTTGGTTTTCAATATATCTTCTGTATGAAAAATGGAACAGATCAGCTCTGTTGACAAACGTAACAAATGTCGGAGGCTTTGTGGACGGCTGAGTCATATAGTATATCTTCAGCCTCCTTCCCTTATCCGACGGCGGCTGGACTCTTGTAGTCGCATATGCAAGAACATCGTTCAGCATACCTGTTGAGATCCTCATACTGTTCTGCTCAAAGGTATATTTGATAAGTTCATAAAGCTTGTTGATACGCTGTCCTGTCTTTGCGGAAATAAAAACAAAAGGGACATATGACATAAAACTGAAATCGTTTTCGAGCTTTGTTCTGAATTCCTGCATGGTCTTATCGTCTTTCTCAACAAGATCCCACTTATTTACAGCTACAACACAGGCTTTTCCCTGTTCATGAGCATATCCTGCAACCTTTGAATCCTGTTCGGTAAATCCTTCTGTTGCGTCAAGCATTATAACACACACATCAGCTCGGTCAACCGCCATATAAGCCCTGAGAACGCTGAAATGCTCGACCTTTTCGGTCACCTTTGATTTCTTTCGTATACCTGCCGTATCAATAAAAACGAATTTACCGTATTCGTTTTCGATGACCGTATCCGTTGAATCACGGGTAGTTCCTGCGATATCGGAAACAATAACGCGCTCCTCTCCTGCTATTTTATTGATAAGAGAGGATTTTCCCGCATTCGGCTTTCCTATGACAGCAACTTTTATGTGATCCTCGTCATATTCGGTATCTTCACTGTCAGGAAGGCTTTCATAGACCTTGTCCAGCATATCTCCCGTACCGTGACCGTGTACAGACGATATGGGATACGGATCGCCCAGTCCGAGATTATAGAACTCATATAATTCCAAGGGCGGATCTCCGAGATTATCTACCTTATTTACTGCAAGTACAACAGGTTTTCCACTTTTCAGAAGCATCTGTGCAACTGCATAATCATCAGCCGTAACACCGCAGCGTATATCTGTAACAAAAACGATAACGTCTGCTTTTTCAATAGCAAGCTCGGACTGTCTCCTCATCTGTGCAAGTATAACATCGTTACTGTCAGGCTCGATACCTCCTGTATCAACTACCATGAACTCCTTGCCGCGCCACTCGCATTTTGAGTAAATACGGTCTCTTGTAACACCGGGAGTGTCTTCAACAATTGAGAGCCGCTGTCCGATAAGCTTGTTAAAAAGCGTTGATTTACCAACATTCGGACGTCCGATAACAGCAACTATCGGTAAAGCCATTTCCGCATCTCCTTTCTTCCGATAAAATAGAAATATCTATAAAAAAAACATATTGTTTCTTATTTTCAAGGTCAATATTATAATCCGATCTTTTCAGTATGAGATCCCCATTATTGCATCAAGGAGCTCATATCCGTCACTTGGCGTCGTTCTTATTTCCACGTTGAGAGCTTTCTCAACGTCCTCTATAGTTAGATCGTCAAGGAAAACGTCAGAATCGCGCCTTATCATAGCCTGTGATAGCAGCAGATTATCTCCGAGATCATTGCCTTTAAGCTGCGCTATAAGGTCCTGAGCCGTTATCAGCCCCGTAACAGTGATAGTTTCTCCGAAAAAATCGTTTCTTATCCTGTATACATCGCACTTCAGCAAAGGGAACCTGTCCTCAGCCATTTTTGCCAGCATATTTATAGTTCCGTGAGCAGAATAACCTGTAGCAATGGATACATGGCGCTCTTCGCCTTCCCATTCAGCCATATCAAGTGCTTTTTCAAATTCGTCAATAAGCGAACGAAGCATTCCGACTCCGTTTTCATACTGTGAAAAATCCTCATAGGCTTCCATTGGCGGAAGCTCTCTTTCCGCTATGAGATAGAACTCGTCCGATGGAAAAACAGTTCTTGTCCCGAATTTTTTGAGGAATTTCTGCTGAAATTCTTCAATTATATCAATAGTCTCCCCTGCACCTTTTTTATCAAAGCTTTCAAGGGGGTAAAGTCCCTGACGGAATTTGGTGACTCCAACAGGCACAACCGCCATACTTGTGATATTTGGCATAAGCTCACCAAGATCTCTGAGAGACCTCCTCAGCTCGTCTCCGTCATTGAGCCCCGGACAGCAAACTATCTGACAATTGAGCTTTATGCCGTTTTCGGCAAGCTGTCTGATAAATTTAAGCTTTTCGCCCGCAAAACGGTTATGCATCATTTTGACTCTGAGCTCGGGATTTGTCGTATGCACAGAAACATTGATATTGAGCTTCATTTCGATAATACGGTCGATATCTTCCTGTTTCATATTGGTAAGAGTTACATAATTCCCCTGTAAAAAAGATAATCTTGCATCATCATCTTTGAAATACAGCGTTTCTCTCATACCGGGCGGCATCTGATCAATAAAGCAGAAAACGCATTTATTGCTGCATGACTGCTTCTGATCCATAAGAAAAGTCTCGAATTCAAGCCCGAGGTCATCGTATTCATCCTTTTTTATCTCAATAACCAAAGGAGCGTCATCACGTTCAAGCTCGAGAGCAATATCCGTATCGGCAGCATAATACATATAGTCAAGGACATCCTTTATGTCATGACCATTTATTTTAACGAGAGTATCGCCGTTTTTTACTCCCGCTCTTTCAGCAGGAGAGCCATGCATAATGCCGTTGATCTTAACCATATATCTTCTCCAAAAAACTTAAAAAGGAGAGAAGGTTCATTCCTCCTCTCCTTCTCTTTTATCGGATCAAGCCAATTATTCAGCGTCGATCTTAAGGACCTCAACGCCCTTATAGAATCCGCAGTTTTTGCAAACCTTATGCGGAGCCTTATATGCGCCGCAGTTGTCACACTTTGACATTGCGGGTGCTTCAAGCTTCCATACTGCTGAACGTCTCTTATCACGTCTTGCCTTGGAAGTTTTTCTCTTCGGTACAGCCATTCTGGCACCTCCTTACAGAGCTTCACAGCTCAGATTAATTTAGATGATCGCACTGTTTTTCATTAAGATCGCAGCCGCATACCGCACACATTCCCCTACAGTCATCCCTGCAGAGTATCTTTGTCGGAAGGCTGAGAAGTATATCATTCAGTGCAATTTCATTCAGATCAATGCTCTCACCGTCTGCAACTATATAATCATCGTTATCATCATTGCTGACATAAGGAACAACAATATGGTCGAACGAAAGGTCATACTCCCTTGTGAACTCCTTCAGGCATCTGTCACAGTTAAGAAGAAGCCTGAACACGACAGAGTAATCAAGATAGACAACACCTGCCCTGTTATGGAGCTTACCGCTGAGCTCAACAGCCGAATCAAAGGAATAGCCTTTTACATCACTGAACTCCTCGGCAGGGATCTCATAAGAAAAATCTTTTTTCTCACCGACAATACTGAATATCTGTTTTAAATTGATCTTCATATCATAATCCTTCAGAGCACTATAAAATATATTATACACCAAACGCTATAATCTGTCAATAGCTCAATGTAAAATTTTATTTTTCCGTTGAAAAATTACTTGATAAACTGCTTAACGCTCTCGGGAAGCTCGGAATCGTCAGCTGAAACTGTAAATACTATTGTAGCTTCCTCGCCTGTAAGCTTGTCAAGCTTCTCGAAAAGTGTGCCAAGAGCTTCGTAGTCACGGCCAACTATCTTAAGGATACCGTCAACGAAAACGTCCTTGATATCATAGTTTCCTGCGAGCATACCTGCTACAAAGCCGTAGAAAGCATCAACGCCCTCGATGGAAAAGCGCTCTGTATCGCACCATCTTACTCTGAAGCTGATAGAACGTCTGATATTGTCACCTTTTTCGATACATACAAGATCACCATTGGTTGATTTTACTGCCTCGTTGATCTTATCGATGAGTATCTTGGTTTTTCCTGTACCTTTTTTTCCTGTAATAAGCTTAATCATAATTTACTCCTTCCGTGCCTTTCGGCATTTGTGACGTATTATATTTTGTTTAAAAACTAAACGGACTATCAGCCGAGTTTAGCTTCAAGAGCAGCTTTAGCGCCCTCATATCCCGGCTTACCGAGAAGTGCGAACATATTTGACTTATAGCTCTCAACACCGGGCTGATTGAACGGATTTACTCCGAGAACATAGCCTGAAATAGCACAGGCTTTCTCAAAGAAGTAGATCATATAGCCGACACTTTCCTCAGTGGTATCATCAAGCTCAAGAATGATATTCGGAACTCCGCCCTCTGTATGAGCAAGAACTGTTCCCTCGAAAGCCTTTCTGTTAACAACGGACATATTCTGATTTGTCAGGAAGTTAAGTCCGTCAAGGTTCTCAGCATCAGGCTCCAGGAAGAGGTCTGTCTTGGGCTTCTTGATGTCAACGACTGTCTCGAAGAGTATTCTTGCACCGTCCTGGATGTACTGACCCATTGAATGAAGATCTGTAGAGAAAACAGCAGCTGACGGGAATATTCCCTTATTGTCCTTGCCTTCACTCTCACCGAAGAGCTGCTTGTACCACTCAGACATCATTACAAAGCTCGGATCGTATGAAACGAGCATCTCAACAGACTTGCCCTTTCTGTAAAGTATGTTTCTGAGAGCAGCATACTTATAGCAGTCATTATTATCAAAGTCTGCACAGAAATCAGCCTGTGCCTTTGCAGCGCCCTTCATAAGAGCATCTATATCGCAGCCTGCGACCGCAATAGGAAGAAGTCCCACAGCTGTAAGAACAGAGAAACGTCCGCCTACATCATCTGGGATAACAAATGTTTCGTAGCCCTCTGCGTCGGAAAGATTCTTGAGAGTTCCTCTTGCCTTGTCAGTAGTTGCAAAAATACGGTTCTTTGCTTCTTCCTTGCCGTACTTATCCTCAACCATTTTCTTGAAGATCCTGAAAGCAAGTGCAGGCTCTGTAGTAGTGCCTGATTTTGATATAACATTTACCGAAAAGTCCTTGCCCTCACAAAGAGCAATGATCTCATTAAGATAAGCAGGGTTGATGCTGTTTCCTACATAGTAGATATCGGGTGTATCCTTCTTTATATTGTTATAAAGAGGCGATTTGAGAAGCTCGATCGCAGCTCTTGCGCCAAGATATGAACCACCGATACCGATAACGATAAGAATATCCGAATTTGCCTTTATTCTCTCAGCCGCAGCCTTGATACGAGCAAATTCCTCCTTATCATAGGCTGTAGGAAGATCTACCCAGCCTAAAAAATCATTGCCAAGACCAGATTTTTCCTGAAGAGACTTAGCAGCAGCTTCGACCTGAGCCTTGATACCGGTCAGTTCATCGGCATTAACAAAGTCCTTCAAATATTTGGTGTTGAGTTTCAAAGACATTAGAATTTACCTCCAATATGTATGATAAGCCATACAATATAATTTACCATCTTTATGATACTATATTTTCGGACTTTTTTCAAGTACCTTTACGTAACATTTTCAACATTTGTGCATTTGCTACCATTTCAACAATATTATTCTATCAATTTCAACAACATTGACTTAAAAACATATCCGAAG
The DNA here is from genome assembly GCF_946415235.1 of uncultured Ruminococcus sp. Taxonomy (GTDB): domain Bacteria; phylum Bacillota; class Clostridia; order Oscillospirales; family Ruminococcaceae; genus Ruminococcus. Next base: position 86,227 of record NZ_CAMKRR010000003.1, read on the forward strand.
CTAAGTGAAGGAATATCCTTTTTTACAATGATATCCGTTTCAAAAACCAACGTATCACCGCTGTAGAACGCAGCGCAGCCAATTGGCTGACCAATATGGACTGGCGCATTTATAAATTCGGGATATACGACCTTTGTTTTAAGGTCGCGCTTGTCCTTGGATACCGTAACTTTTCCCTGCATCGCAAGCCCTGTTTCAACGGCTTTTTCAGTACCTCCGATCACTGACAAAGGCTTCAGCATCTCTTCCGGGAACATTGTTGATGTAACTTTATACTGACGGAATCCGTTTTTCAGAAGAGATTTTACGGTCTTATAAGAGATATCCTCATTTTCTGCACCGACCGCAACAGCTATAAACGTATTGCCGCTGTCATTTCTGCCGCATTCAGCTGTACAGTATCCACTTTCATCGGAATGGCACGCTTTGAAGCCTATATGCAAGCCGTAGCTTCTGGTAAGCTTGTTCTCGCTTACAAGCTCTACACTGCCCTCTTTTACAAAATCTCTCCATGTTGAAAAAGCGGGTGTCAAAAAATCATATTTTGCAAGTTCCGAACAAATAACAGCTATATCATGAGCGGTCGTATACTCGTTCTCTTCAAAATATCCGTAAGGAGAAAAATAAAAAGTGTTCCTCAGCCCGAGATCAAAGGCTTTAGCATTCATGTCCATTACAAATGTACCTGTATCCCCCGAAACAGCCTCCGCAAGAACAGTAAGCGCATCATTCGCATTACCAATGATAACGCTTTTCAAAAGCTCCTCTACAGACAGCTTATCGCCACTTTCAAGCCATATGACAGCACCTTTGGTATTTTTTACACTTTCGGAAGCAGCAAGCATATCTGTCATGAGCAGTTCACCGTTATTGATCTTTTCGGCAATAACAAGCAAGCTCATAAGTTTCGTAAGATACCCGGCATTTAATTTCAGATCAGAGTTATGCTCTTCAAGAACAGTTTTTGTTTCCGCTTCCATAAGTATATAACCCTTCGGCTCGTCAGGCAAAGCCTTATCTGCGCCAATGAGCAGAAATGACGAGCATGATATCAATAATAAACCGAATAGCATCAAAAGCTTATGCATATAACTCACCTCAAATTGAGTATATGTGATAATACGACTAAAAATGAAAAAAGAGCGGCAAAAGCCGCTCTGAAAATCAGTTTTTATGGATGGTTATTATAAATGAATCCTTATTATCGCCTGAAAGCTCATAGCTGCCAGATATAGGTACTCTTGTGACGAGTTTTTCTCCTTCTCCTGTTGCGGAGTATACCTGATAGCCATTACCATTAAAAGCAAATGTATACGGATCGTCAAAGCTGTACTGCTTAAGGAAATCAACATATTCCTCAAGGCACATTTCCTTCTGCTTCATGATAGCGGAATTTATCTCTCCCACGTATCTCAGGTGCCATGGGCAGTACTCACTGCCTGTCCTATCCTTCCAGCCTTCGGGACATCTTACAATAAAGCCGTATTTCCAGCAATTATCAACTATCCAGCCCTCATTGTCATTACCGTCATATGTAAGCACCGAGCCGTATGCATTCAAAGCCAAATCAACGCAGTATCCTGCCTTTGATTCAGAAAAAGACTTTGGGCAATACGAATCGGGCCCTGTATATGTATCTGTAGTGCCATACACTATGAAATCAGCAAGAGCAGTTGTATTGGCATAATCTTCCATCATGCTGTTGAGAGCATCCGCAGCATCCCTGTTCAGATATACGTGCTTGTCAACAAGTGAATAATATTCGTTCTTTTCGTCAGCAAGATCAACCATTATACCCTGATCTGTTTCACGTGCAGGCCTGTCTTCAGTATAAACAGCCAAAATGCCTGTTGAAACATCGTCCATATACAGTTCACGCTCGGAATATCCGAGATTTTTCAAGCCGTCAAATGCCGTTGTGAACTGATCCGTTGTGCTGTATGAAAGGCTGTTTCCCGTAGAAGCTTCCGTACCTGCTTCAGAATTGCGGAATTCACCTTTTATCGTTATATTATTCGGCTGCTGTCTGACAAGACTTCTTCTGAGTCCGTCAGCACCGAAGAGTGTTCCGACGATTATACCCATAGCGAGAAAAACGCGGTCTGCTCTGAGCCGACATTTTTTCGTCTCCTTCATTATCATATCCTCCGAGATTTTGTTCTACATCACTGAAATTATATATCTGTGCTTTTTATTTCTTTATCTTTCTTCAGGTTATTTGTATATTTCTACACCTGTTATATATAAAACGCTGTCCGCGCCGTTATGTACAATATTGTTCAGGCTCGGCTTTTAAGCAGTTAATCTTTATCATCACCTCAGAAACTTGTCCGTTTCTGAAATAAATAAAAGACACTGCCGTTTTCTTATGCCTGTTCCTTATTATATTGCGGAAATAACACATAATCTGCAATAAGTGCCCAACAAAATCATCAGCCTAAAAACAGTACGTCCCCAAACCGATAATGACAACTTATTTCTTTAATTCCGAAAATATTTAGAACTTAAAAGAAAACTGCTGTGCCTGTAAAATACAAGTTTAGCATTTGTTATGTTTCCTTCTTTTGTTCATTCTACACTTTTAATATATATCTCTGTAATTACCATTATAATACAAATATATTTACTTGTCAATAAAAATCAAAAAATCTACAGAATGCACAAAGTCCGCTTTAATAATTGTAAGAATATCACAAAACATAAAATTACCGCAAAGAAATAAGCTCTTCGACACAATGTCAAAGAGCTTTGTATATCAGATATCAACTTTTATATGATCACGAAGCTCAAACGAATAAAGCATTGCCTCTTTCACTTTTTTACCCGTTGTAAGCTCCACAGCCGCTTTATAAAGCTTCAGCTGCGTAGAATACCGCTCTTTAAGCTTTTGAAGCGATATTCCCCTGTCTGATTTATAGTCAACTATAACTATACCGTCTTTTTCCTCAAACATAAGGTCGATGATACCTTTTATCATGCCATCCGAATTTTTGAGCTTTCCTATCATTTCATCCTCAAGGGCAAGCTCACGCACAGCTACCATAAACTTTTTCTCGCGGACGTAATTTAAAGAACCGCATATCCTTTTATAAAGGCCGCTCATAAAGAAGGCAGCGGCATTTTCTATATCTATAGATCCTGCTTCCGCAGCACTGATATATCCTTTTTTCGTTACATCTCCGATCTCGGATACAATATCCGAAGCAGCCCTGTCAAAGTCACAGTACTGAAAGAAAGTATGTATAGCCGTTCCCCTTTCAGCTCCTGTAAGCGCAGAGCTTTCGGATTTGAAGCGAGGCCGTTTAAGCTTGAAATCAAAAGCTTCGTCGCTGTCTTTTAGTTTCTTGGTGATCTGTGTAACACTGAGCTTTGCAGGCATTTCAGAAAGCGTTCTGTCATAATTATATGAAATAATATCATTTAAACGCGATACTATAGCCTCATCAGGACTTTCCTCCTGAACAGAATCAGATCCTTCATTTTTTTCGCGGCTTATCTCACGGACTATCTCATGATCCCAAAGTGTCTGAGTGCCACCTGACACTTTCAATTGTTCGTCTGCATCAATGCCAAGCTGCTTTGCGATATTAGCAAATGAAGGATCGCGGATGATCCCGAGCCACAGCCAGTCGGAAAAGCTTTTGGCTTCACTGACGACTTCCGAAATATCACCGTTATGAAGAACACAGTTTTCAATCAGACCGCCTGCTCTCTTCAATGCCTTTTCACCGCATTTAAGATTTATGAAAAGCTTTTGCTGTGCGCGGGTCAGCCCGACATACAGAAGCCTCATTTCTTCGCTTCGTGTGTCTCTTTCCTCTTCGGAAGCAAGCATTGTCTGCTGGAAGGTCTTATATTTTCTATATATGTTGGGATCGTACAGAACATAGCCTATCCTTCCGTCAGGACTGAACATTACGGGCTTTGAGTCAAATTTGAATTTAACAGAAGTCTCCGCTATGAAAACAAAAGGATATTCAAGTCCTTTTGAACGATGCATTGTCTGAACACTGACCGTCTCCCCTGACGACGCAGATACCTTTCCCTGTGCGTAATCGCCGTTTTCCATTACCCTGTCGATATGACGCAGGAAACCGCTCAGTCCGCCCGAACCATCATGTGCAGCCATGCTTTCATAATTCTCTGCATAAAGGATCAGAGCACGAAGATTGGCTCTTTTTTTCTCCCCGTCATCATAAAGCTGCATGACCGATATAAAATCAGTGGAATCATATATTTCACCGATAAGCTCGCCTATGGTCATAGTAACCGAATCCAGCCTGAAGCTGTCTATGGACTCAAGGAAGTCCACACATCGCTCCCTCAGGAACATATCTGTACATTCGGGATATCCACCGTCCGCAAGTCCTCTTATTATCGGGAATAAAGCTCTTTGCCTGTCATAGGACTTGATAACAGCCATATCAGTAATACTGAACATATACATCGGCGAAGTCATTACAGCTGCCATTGAGATATCTTGCAAAGGATTGCTGATGATCCTCAGAAGATCAATGAGCACAGCGATCTCACGTGATTTAAGGTATCCAGTCTCTTCATTTCCCTTTGCAGGTATGCCTATCCTGTTAAGCTCTTCAACATAAATATTGATATACGAATTGTTCCTGACAAGTATACAGAAATCAGAAGGACGGCAATTGCGTCTGCTCCCGTCCTTTTCAACTACCTCCGCGCCGTTTTTCAGCATCTCCGATATCTTTGAAGCTGTATATACCACCTCATTATTGATGTCCTGAAGCTTTTCCTCGTCTTCATCGTCTTCCTCTGCATCATCATTAATGAAAGCAAAATGGGTAAGGCACTCATTGCTTTGGCAGTCAGAATACTGCTGCGCTCCGAAATAAAGCATCTCATCCTGCGAATATTCGATATCTCCGCAGCTTTCCGACATGATCTGCGAAAAAAGATCATTGACAAAGTCTATGACCTTTTCGGAGCTTCGGAAATTCCTGTTCAGCATGATATACTGATTTTTACTTGTGCTTTCCCGGCTGTATCTGTCAGAATGTCTCAGCGTTCTGATGAAGTTTTTCGGATTGGCAAGTCTGAAACGATAAATAGACTGCTTCACATCGCCCACAAGGAACACGTTATCACCATAAAGCGGCTCGCCGTTTTCATCAAGCTTATAATTCTTTGATATCAGCTTGAAAATGAGGTCCTGCTTATTGTTGGAATCCTGATACTCATCTATCATGATGATATCAAAGTACTCGGATATCCTCTGAGCGACTTCAGACTGCATTATACGCCCGTCATCGTCCACAGAAACAAGCATTTCAAGTGCTATACGCTCACCGTCATCAAAACTCAGGGCGTTTTTTTCGCATTTTTTCTCCCATAGTATCTCATGATACTTTTTCAGTACTTCAACAAGGACTTTTGTAACCTCTCCGCATTCGTTATAATCGCTTTCAACAGCTATAATGCTGTTAGCGACTTTTGCGGCAGTTTTTTTGATGTAATCACGCTTTTTCTTGTAAAGCTCCCTTAAGCTCTTATTATGCTCCTTCTTTCCTATCCTGACAAGATCGGAAAAAACAAGAGAAGCCTCAGCTTCACTCGGAAGCCGTCCGCTTTTTAAGACAGTCAGCAGCCCGGATACTGTATCATAGTCCTCTTCTGCCTGTGCAGACGACTTTTCGGCAGCAGCCGCAGACATATCGGGAAAGATCTCCCTTATCATACCAAGATTTTCATCAGCGGCTTTCAGAGCCTTTTCAACATATATGCGAAGATTTCCCACCAGTCTTTTGTAGTATTCAGAGCTTTCAAACTCACAGCTGTACATCTCAACAGCTTTTTCCAGCCATTTATCACGCAAAGCCACAGAAGAAAGGAAATTATCAGATCTCTCGATAACTTCCGTCAGACGCTTTTCGTCTTTTATACAAAAGCGGTCAAACAAAAAGGATATCTTATCATATTCATTTTCGCTTAAATAATTGATAAGCTCTTCAAGTGCCTTTGATCTTAGGACCTTGTTATCAATATCATCAAGCACGCTAAAACTCGATGTAATACCGTTTTCGCCTATATTATCGCGTATAAGATCAAAACAGAAGGAATTGATAGTGGATATCTTTGCATTCTGGAGCAAGATCTGCTGTTTAAGAAGATGCCTGTCTTTAGGGTGCTCATTTATCAATGCCCTTATTTTGTTTTCAAGCCTCTTTTTCAGTTCGGCAGCTGCATCATTTGTAAAAGTTACAACAACGATCCTGTCCGCTCTGACTCCCGAGTTCTTGTCTGCGATCAGCTGTACGAGCCTCTCGGTAAGAACAGCTGTCTTACCGCTTCCTGCGGCAGCAGATACGATAAGCGACGTATTTCTTGCGTCTATCGCCTCCTGCTGTTGCCTGGTCCATGCCACTCTCAATCCCCCCTTTCGCTGTATTTTTTGTCAAGTATACTCTGTGCTTCCGCAATATCGGCTTCGGCAGGCTCTCTGTATCTTGTCATTTCGGAATTATCACATATATTGATATAATTGCAGTATGTACACGGCATCTTTCCGCCAAGAGAGAGAGGTACAGCTTCCACATCACCGCTGAACAGCGATTCAGCCATAGCAGTAAGCTTTTTATAGGTATAATCCTTCAAAAGAGCCATACCGTCAGCCGAAATACACTCGGAATTCTTGTCGGGCACACCGTTTTTGTCAAGCTTTACGGGAATATATTCACCGTTTATGCTCTTTTCCATAGCCTGAAGCACTTCCTTATCGCCAAGCACCAGACCGCTTGTACGAAGTGCGGAATTAACTGCATTGCTGTTCTTTGAATCTATCCTGTAAGCTTCAAGGCGAACGTCAGAAATACGTACAGGCGAGTAAAGCACTCCTGCGGGAGTATATTTCTCGAATAACCCGCCATTGTCCGTAGCTGCAAAGAGATAAAGAAGCATCTGCATATTGATACCGCAGGAGAGAGTTTCCGCAGTGATTTCCTTGTGACTGCTCTTATAATCAATTATCCTGAGATAATCGGTATTTCCGACCTTGCAAACGTCAGCTCTGTCAACTATTCCGCCAAAACTCAGCTGTTTGCAGCCGCCAAAAGGCAAAACCACCGAATGGCTTTCACGCAGATCAAGCTCGAAGCTGTGAGGTATGAACTCCGAAGCCATAAGTGAATGCTGAGTATACATAACGACCTCTGACATACGATCGGTAAGCTTGTTGAAAATGAGTTCAAACTTTGCATCTTTTCCGAAATCACCTGCAAGAGCCTCGTTTTTGTACTTCTCGGCACAAAGATTTATCTCCTGCTTCACATCATCATATGACATACCTAAGAATTCCTGCTTTGAACGCGAACCGAGTATGCCGAGAAAACATTCGTGAGTAAGCTCTCCCGCTATTCTTGTATCAAGCTCGATCTTTTCATTTATCCTGAGCTTTAAACATTTATCGCAGAAATACTTGAAATGGCAGAGGTTGTACTCCTCAAATCCTGTTGAAGAAAGTGTCAGCGGCTCAAAGCTCTGTAGCTTTTCCATTATATCGCTGTCAATACGATAATTCTGATCGTGATATCCTCTGCTGAATACATATGACAGACGCCTTTTATACTCGCGGTCGCTCATCAGAATGCTTTTTATGGAGACTACAGACTTATCTGTCCTATCTCTTTCCTGCATATAATGATAAAACGCAGAATGAAGCGTTACCGCATAGTAGTCAACAGGTATATCTTCATCTGTTTTCCTTATCTCTGCATCCCCGAACAAGCCTATTATATGGTCGATTATCTGTGCAGGATACTTCGCCTGCCCTGAAAGATCGGAAAGCGGATATGTTATGTACAGTTTATCGGAAGCTGCCGAAACAGCCTTATACACAACAAGTCGCTCAGAAGCTATCAGCTCTGCAACGGGAGTTGATATAACTATACCGTTTTCGGCAAGCTTTGATCTGTCAGCCTCGGAAAACAAACCATGCACACTTACCTGATTCGGGAAATCCTTATCATTGGCTCCCATAACAAAAACCACTCTCGGGGAATCAAGCCTTGCAGTTCTTGCAGAAGCAGCCGTTACGGAATCAAGAGTCTGCGGCGGCATGGAATATTTTATTCTTCCTATCAAAGAACGTATGAGCCGCGCAAAATCAGAGAAGCTTATCTCACTTTCACCCAAGGTCTCGTTTATGCAATCAAGTACATCTATGAGACAGCCCCACAGTCTTTTGATCTCAGCTGCTTCATAGTCCTTATTCTGCCTGATAAGCTCACTCATGAGCCGCCCTGTGTTCTTTTCCGCCCGACAGTCTATAAGATGATCGTAAAGCAGCCTGCATACAGCCGAAGCTGTATTTTTGCGTTTCAGCTTCTTTTTCAGCTTAATGATCGGCGATATTACTCTGTTTCTCACACTCTCAATAAGTTCGAGCCGATTATCGTCAGCAGTAAATTCATTTTCCCATGTTTCGCCTTCGATATCCCATTTATAGCAGTAGTTCTCGAGAAGAGCAGTTTCAGTTAGCTCGACATCGAGCAAGCCTGTCTTTAGCATCCTGAAGATCTGTTCAGAGTGAAGCTTTCTGCTGCTGAGCAGATCAATAAGAGTTGTAAAGAATACCATAACAGCTGTATGCTCTACTGATTTCTCAAGGCTCATGAAATACGGGATATCATACCTTTTGAACGCTGCCTTAAGAACTTCGGAATATCCTGCTATGTCATTCGAGATAATTGCGATATCATTATAATGAAGCGTTTTATCCTCATAAAGAAGATGTTTTATGGAAGCGCATACATATTCTGCTTCACTGTACATATCCCTTGCTTCAAAAATGCGGATGTTCTCAGCTTTCGGAGCACTTTTGGCATCGAACGATGAATGACTCAGCGCATTGCGGCTGATGTATTCCAGATCAGGGGAGCTGAAACGGTATATATCTTTACATAATACTATGCAGCTATCCTTGCCGAGATCGGTGCATATCCCTTTGATCTTCCTGTATGTATCATTTACTGTCTCAAAAAGAGTGTATTCTCCCGCGCAGACATCATCTGTCCTGAGTGTTATGCACACATTTTCGGCTGCTGATATGATTACTCGCAGCATTTCATACTGATCTGCGGTAAAGCTTTCAAATTCGTCTATAAAGACAGTTTTCTCTTTGAAATACCTGTTAAGATTGGCAACAGCGGCTGCCGCACGGATATTATCGAGCTCGTCCTTGAACCCGTATTCAGACATAAGACGCTGGTATTCAAGATAAATAACGGCGATATCACATGTCTTGTCCATTAATCTTCTGTCAAGAAGCTGTGCTTTGTTTAAAAGCTCGTCAGCCGTAACTCCCGAACGCTTTATGTCACGTATAATCTTTAACATTTCTTCCGCAAAGCCGTCATATGCGCTTTGTCTGCGAAGACTGCTGACTGCCTCGGGACGCGACAAAGCAGACTCAACAGCCTGATAAACAAGTATCATTTTAGCCATTTCGCCTGCAAATTCACCGCTTCTGCCGGGATCTCCGTACAGCTGAAAGAGCTGTCTCGCAAGTCCCGTAAAGCTCAGTGAGAACAATTCGTTGAAGCTTTCAGCTCCAAGGTAAAAATAGAGTTTTTTATCAAAATTCTGGGAAAACTGCTCCGGAACGATGATACAGAGCTTGTCAGCTTCCGCACACTTGCTCCTGATGCGTTCAAACATCAGAGTTGTTTTTCCGCTTCCTGCAGGTCCTGTTATAAATTCAATCATAAAGACTCCTGTTATATAAAATATGCATACCGCAAAGGAACGGTATGCATATACAATTCAAATATCAAAAACCGTTAAGATGAGCTTCGTTCATTACACTCGGGAAATTAAGATAAGCATAATTACAGTTTACTGTTCCGTTTATGCCGTCTATCTTTGCATCCGAAGCAAACTGCCACATATTATAGCCCTTCTTGAAAGCCGGCCTTGAAACTCCGTAATGTGCTACCCATACATCGTATTTTGCATAAACCGACTCGTCAAGCCGTGTATTCAGGAAATTGGCGTAGCTCTTTATTCCGACATAATAGCCTTTTTCTTCAAGAACCGAGCAGAACGCCTTGACTATATCAGTAAGCTCCTTCTTGCTCAGATCCGCAAGGCTCTGATCCTCAATATCGAAATATATCGGATAAGTAAACCTGTGATCCTTTATTACTTCATAACAGGCTTCCGCTTCAAGAGCAGCGTCCTCAGGGGAATCAGCATAGCTGTACCAGTAGATCCCGTAATCGAGTCCCGCCTTTTCAGCTCCTGCAATATTATCATCGAAGTACTTGTCCTTCTGAGTTGAAAGATTTCCGTATCCTGCACGTATCATTGCGTAATCAATGCCTGATTTTCCGACCTGTTCCCAGTCTATCTCTCCCTGCCATACCGAAACATCTATTCCGCAGGCTACGCCCTTATTGACGCTTACAGGGAACAATGAATCGCAGTTTCCCGATTCGGTACCGTCAAAAACATATGTATCCGGAGAGATTATATACGGATAGTTGATATAACAGTGATCTCTGTCTATATCGCCATTGATACCGTCAATTCTGCTCTCACTTGTATACTGCCACATTCCGTAATCCTTGAAATACGAAGGAGCTTCAACTTTAAAGTGAGCTACCCATATATCATATTTTTCAAGTGTTTCTTCATATACTCTCGTAGTAAGGAAATTTGCAAAGCTGTAAATTCCCACATAGTATCCCTTTGCCTCAAGAGTTGAACAGAAAGCTTCGATTATAGCTGAAACCTCAGCAGTAGAAAGCCTTTTTTGGCTCGGATCTTCTATATCGAAATAAATAGGATACTTGAAATCATAATCCTTGATGACCTCATAGCATACCTCCGCTTCCTTATAAGCATCCTCAACGCTCAGGGCGTAGCTGTACCAGTAAGCGCCGCAGTCAAGTCCCACGGACTGTGCTCCGCGCATATTTTCATCAAACTTAGGGTCCTTCTGATACAGTTCCTTACCGTATCCTGCATTGACTATTACATAATCTATGCCCGATCTTCCGACCTGTTCCCAGTCAATGTCGCCCTGCCAGTGTGAAACATCTATGCCCTCGCTCTTTTTGTACATATAGCTCTTATCACCCGAATGCGATTTGGCATATGACTGATGAGCGTCATAAATGTCAAAAACGTTGAACGGTGTTTCATCGGCAGTTTCAACGGGCTGCCCGTCTATTTCGGCAGAAACAGCACCCACTTTACTTTCTGTTTCAAATATGCTATCATATGTATAAGAGCCGTTATTTTCAGCCGCAAATACAGCAGAGGCAGTTAAAGCCGAACCTGCACCGACGGAACAGGCGATCAATATCGAAATTAAGCTTCTGAATATCTTCATAACTGATCGTACTCCTTCTTTTCTAAAGCGTCAGAAAAATGAACTTCTACGTTGTGTATTTTGTTCATTATAACATAGTTTTTAATTTATTTCAATACAAATAGCTCATAAAATCGGAGGAAGCGCTTATTTTTGTCAGGATTGAAGAAATTCCTGCAATCTTTTTGTAACTTATAGATACATTTATGTAATATTTGAGGTATAATTAAATGAAAAAATTTAATGTAAATGAGAACGACAGCGGACAGAGAATAGATAAATTCATATCAAAAGCTCTGCCTGAACTGCCAAAAAGCATGATGTACAAGCTTATCCGCAAAAAGGATATAAAAATAAACGGAAAGAGATGCGATAGCTCTTCCCGTCTGGTAAACGGAGATATTATAACTGTTTATGTCAAAGACGAAGTCTCAGCCGAAAAGAAGCATGATATGAGCTTTCTCAGGTCACCATCTGAGATGGATATTGTTTATGAGGATAAGAACATTATTATAGTCAATAAGCCTGTTGGACTTGACTCTCATTCTAACGGCAGTCCCATGAAAGATACTATGATCGACCGTATAAAAAAATATCTGTATGCCAAGGGAGAATATATACCCGAGATTGAAAGCTCATTTGCTCCCGCACTTTGCAGCAGACTTGACAGAAACACCTGCGGGCTCATAACTGCCGCCAAAACAGCCGCTGCGCTGCGCGAGATAAACGAAGCGATACGAAGCGGAAAAGTAAGCAAAATATATCACTGCATCACTGCAGCTCCTCTGCCGAAACGTGAGGACATAATCACTGCATATCATCAGAAGGACGAAGCAAGAAACACCGTTAAAATAATTGATGCTCCATCGGATGGCTTCAAGCCAATAAAAACAGGCTATCGTGTGCTTGACTCAAAACCGCCTCTTTCTCTTGCGGAAGTAACACTGTATACAGGACGCACTCATCAGATAAGAGCTCACCTTGCCCATATCGGCGCACCCGTGCTCGGTGACGGAAAATATGGTATAACAGCCGTAAACAAGCGTTACGGAGTTTTCAGGCAGGCTCTTTGTGCTTACTCTCTCAGATTTGGATTAAGTGAAGATTCCGAGCTTTTTTACCTTAATTCGCTGGAAATAAATGCTCCCAAGCCTGATTTTGAAAAGAAGTTCTTTAGTTAGGCTGTCCGACTCTGTGACGAAGATTTTCTTCCTTGAGCTCTCTGCCCTCTGCAATAAGCGAACGTAGTTTTTCGGAATCGCCTCTTTTAAGAGCTTCACTGTATTTATTAAGGTTAGCGATCAGCGTATCGAGCTCATACTGCAGGTTTTCCCTGTTCTGCATGAAAAGATCGGTCCACATTTTTTCGTTCATTGTGGCAATACGTGTCATATCCTGGAAGCTTCCTCCGCTGAAACCGCATTCAAGACTAAGCTCGGGACTTTTTACATAAGCGCTGGATACGATATGTGCGAGCTGTGATGTATAAGCTATCATTTTATCATGATTTTCGGGACTTGTAACAACTATCTTTCCCGCGCCTATCTCCTTTGCCACACTTGTAAGCATTTCGATATCCTTTTCACTGCTGTCCGCAAAAGGTGCAACGATAAAATTTGCCTTTAAGAAAAGATCGGCTGTGCTGTTGTAATAACCGCCGAACTCTTTTCCTGCCATTGGATGGATACCGACATATCTGAGTCCGTTTGACTCGGATATTTTTTTCATTCTGTCGGAAAAATCGCCTTTTATGCCGCATACATCAGTGATAAGCGTACCTTTTTCAATTTCATGAGCGTGATCTTCAAGGAATTTTTCGGACGCTTCGGGGAAAAGAGCAATAATAACAAGGTCATATCCCTTATAATTGCCGTTGAATACATTATCAAGCGCAACATCCCTCAGGGCAGCGTTTTCGATATCATGGTTAAGATCACATCCTGTAACAGTGTGATATGTATACTTTTTCAATGCTTTGCATAATGAACCGCCTATAAGACCAAGTCCAACAACAAGAATATTCATGGAAACTCCTCCTGTTCTTTTATCATTTAAAGTATAACGCTTTAAATGCAAAAAGTCAAGTGCTAATTTATATAAAAATAACATTTATTTTCAAACGGCATAAAATAGTAGAGAGAGTTCTCTCAAATCCTATGAAAGGAATGGTTTTATGCCAAAGGTATTTTTAAGTCCTTCCACTCAGGAATGGAACGAATACGCAACAAGCGGCAACGAAGAGCTCTATATGAACCTTCTTGCAGACAGAATAGAACCCTATCTCAGATCCTGCGGTATAAGCTTTGTCAGAAACGATCCTGACAGAAATGTTACAGGAGCTATCGCCGATTCTAACGCAGGCAGCTATGATGTACACCTTGCCCTCCATTCCAACGCTGCTCCTCCCGATCTGTCAGGAAGATTACGCGGGATAGATATATATTTCGCCCCCAAAAGTAATCTGAGCGAAAAACTGGCAAATATAATTGCCAATAACCTTAAATCAATCTATCCCCTTCCCGATAAGGTCAGGGCAGTACCCACATACAGTCTTGGTGAGGTCCTGCGTACAAAAGCGGTAGCAGTCCTGTGTGAGCTCGGATATCATGATAATTATGCCGACGAAGCATGGCTGAAGAATAACCTTGAAAACATCGCACGGAATATCACAGCTTCTTTATGCGATTATTTCGGAATCCCATTTGTACCTGCAGGAGCAGTTCGTTGGGGTACAGTTACAACAAACGGCAGCAATCTTAATATACGAAGCTATCCGAGTTTATCGGGAACAATAATCGGTTCTATGCCTGACGGGGCATCTGTGATGATAAACGGAGAGACAAATGGCTGGTATGTCGTAAATTATAACGGTATAACAGGATATTCAAGCAGCAGCTTCATTACAATATGAAAAAATACCGTACAGCTCAGCTGTACGGTATTTGACGTTATATAAACGGTTTATTCATCATCCTCAGGCGGAAGTCCTCTTCTGCGCCTTGCCTTGTCATCGACCTTAGGAACAGCGTATATAGGCTTCATAGGCTTGGATTTGCTCTTGAAAACAATATACGAATACACACAGAGCATGATATAAATAGCACACAAAAGGAACGATATAAGCAGAGCTTTATGGAACCACCTTGATTTAGTAAACATTTTTGCTGCATATATATTGTATTTTGATGTTGAGCGTTCAACATTGCTTACTGCCACTATCTCAACTGTTCCGAGCTCTTCTCCCGAATATTCCAGTGTGACAGTTCCAAGGGGCTGTCCTTTGACTACGGGAGCCTGAAGAGTGTTCTTGTACCATACTACCTTATCACGGCTTATGGTCGATATATCAACGCCGTCATACCAAAGCAGCGTGAATTCTTCTTTTGGACGGACAAGCACATAATCATTTCCCTCTGCAAGCTCAACAGGAAGCTCACCGACCTCAGCAGTATCGGCAAGTATAACCTGATACGAAAAATGATTGAACGCCCAGTTGAATAAAGCCTTTGCATCGGTAAGATGATAAAAAGTTATTTCTCCTCTTTCATCGTTAAGCGGCGACTTCATAAGCACAGAAAGGTACTTGTTTCCGTCTCTGCTTGCCATAATGATACTGTTTCTTCCCGCGACCTCAAGATTAGCAGTCTTTATACCCTTTGCGCCGTTATAAGTATAATCACCTTCGGGTTCCATCATAATATTTGAATGAGTCCAGTACCATTCTTCCTGATCGGGATGATTCTTGATATTCGGAAGAGACGGCGTATATGTGTAAGTCGTTGCGATCTTTTCAAACCCGGGAACTCCCAGCGCGTAGACAGTAAGCTTTGCCATATCATCTGCTGTGGTATACTGATCCTTGTCATACATACCCGTAGCATTGGTGAAATGGGTATCTATAAGCCCGAGTTCCGCAGCTTTTTCGTTCATCATCTCAACAAATTTTGAAGTATCCTTATCTCCAACAGTATAGGCAATGGTTTCCGAAGCTTCCACAGAGGATCTGAGCATCATCGCATAGAGAAGATCCGTCATTGTAAGCACATCTCCGTCCTCTATACCGATAAATATCAGGTCTTCGGGATATTCGATATTGTACAGATGCTCATAAACAGAACTGTCTATCGTTATCTGCTGTGAAAGTGTCTTGTAATTTTCAAGACAGACCACAGCTGTCATTATATTTACGAGTGGTCCGGGAGCCTGCCGCCTGTCCGAATTTTTACGGTGTATAACAGTATTTGTATCAAGATTGAGCAAAACTGCCGATTCACTCATTATAGTTGTATTAAGAGGGAAATTTACAGCTTTTGCCCCGAATGATCCAAGAAAAGGCAGCGCAATGACAAGCGCCGACAGCAATGACAATACTCTTTTCATTTTAACTCCTTTATATAAGCGGAAATACCGCGATGATATCTTATTAAAAATAAAATGTACGATAAAATTAATCATACTATATTATTATAGCAGATTTTTTATAATTTTAAAAGGGGTTTCTAAAAAATTTTATTTTTTAAAATTTTTCATCAGCTCTTTACCTTTTTAGGAAAATGTGATAAAATAAAAATACATACAAAAAGAATGCAGTACAAAGAAAAAGCTGCTATAATACAGAACAAAAGAAAAGAACGGAGGTTTTTAATGTGATCTTTGTTACAGGAGATATGCACGGAGACATCACCCGCTTTAAAAGCCCTGAAATGAAAAAGCTGTCATACGGCGATACTTTGATCGTCGCAGGAGATTTCGGCTTTATCTGGAACAATTCAAAGGAAGAAAGAGCAAATTTAAAGAAGCTCGCCGAAAAGAATTACAGGATCGCTTTTGTTGACGGCTGCCATGAAAACTTCGACATTCTTGAAAAATACCCTGTAGAGACATGGAACGGCGGAAAGATACGAAAAATAGGAAAAAACATCTTTCATCTCATGCGCGGACAGGTCTATACTATCGAGAAAAAGAAGATATTCACATTCGGCGGCGGTCACAGTCAGGACAAGGATTTCAGAGAAAATACCGACTGGTGGGAACGTGAACAGCCGACTCATCAGGAAATAATGGAGGGTATCGCCAACCTTAAAGAAAACAGTTACGACATTGATTATATCATAACCCATGAACCGCCTTCATCGCTGAAAGACTGCCTCGGAGTCGATGTGCTCCAAAGGATCGAAATGCACGCCTTTTTTGAAGAAATTATAAAGGTTTGCAGATATAAGAAGTGGTTTTTCGGGAAATGCCATATAGATAAGCGCATCCCCCTGAGTTTTTATGCTGTATTTAACAGCATTATCCCATTAAAATAAGTATAAGCTGCATGGTCATGCCCATGCAGCTTTTTATATTTTGAAAAAACGTTCCGTATTCTCTTTTACCGCCGCTGTAAGCTCATCTTCGTCTATACGCATATTCCTTGCGAGCTCGGCTGCAACATATTTTATATTCTGCGGCACATTTGTGCGGTCAAGGCCCTTTATATTGTGCGGAGTAAGATACGGAGCATCAGTTTCTATCATCACGCGGTCCAATGGTATCATTTTAACGGCTTCACGAAGTGCTCCTCCTCTTCTTTCATCGCATATCCAGCCTGTTATGCCGATATAAAAGCCCATATCAAGATATTTTTTCAGGGTTTCCTTGTTTCCTGTAAAACAATGCACTACAGAATGGCTGCATATATCACTGTGCTTTCTGAATCTTGCAGCAAAATCATCGGCAGCTTCTCTTTCATGGAGAAACAGCGGCTTTCCAAACTCTTCCGCGATCTTTATATGATGTTCAAAACAGCGTATCTAATTTTCACGGGTGGAGAACATCCTGTCGTAATCAAGTCCGCACTCCCCTACCGCTACTATCTTTTCATTGCCCGAAACCATCTCACGTATACGCGCAAAATCCTCAGCTTTGGCTCTGTCTGCACCATGAGGATGTATTCCGCAGGTACCGAAGCACTCATGATCTTTTACAAATATATTTACACTTTCACTGCTTTTCATATCAGAACCTGTAAGTATACAGCTGACATTTTCATTCATTGCGTCATTTATTATCTTTTCAGGCTCCCTGAACTGCTTGCAGAAAAGATTGAGCCCGATATCATAGTATTTTATCATATTATCTCCTTATATAGTGTCCAGAGCAGCCATACGAAGCTCATCAGCTGCATTCTTTATGTCGGCTGCTCCGAAAACAGCGGATACTACTGCAATACCGCAGTGTCCGCAGCCTTTTATCTCTTTAACATTCTCAGCTGTTATTCCGCCTATAGCCACAGCAGGGATATTTACACTGCTGCATATCTCTTTGAGCTGCTGCGGAGTTATCCTTACAGCATTTTTCTTAGTCGGGGACGGAAAAACAGCGCCTACTCCAAGATAATCAGCTCCCGAGCGCTCTGCAAGCTTTGCCTGTTCTACTGTTTTCGCAGTTGCTCCAATAATAAAATCATTGCCTGCGATCCGCCTTATCTCAGACACGGGAGCATCCTCTATGCCGACATGGACACCGTCAGCTCCGCATTTCAGAGCAGCCTCATAATCATCGTTTATTATAAGCGGCACATCGTATTTATGGCATATCTTAAGAAGCTTTTCCGCTTCTTTCAAAAGCCCATGCTCACTGATGTTCTTCTCGCGCAGCTGAACTACTCCTACTCCGCCGAGTATAGCTTGTTCTACGGCTTCTTCGATACTAATGTCCCGAAGACAGCCTCTGTCTGTAACCGCGTAAAGTAAAAGAGAATCCTTGTCTATTTTCATATATATCACTTCCTGTCAAATTCGCCTATAAATGCAGACGGATCAGAGCATCGCATAAATCCGCTCATAACACAGGCTCCTGCTGCTCCGCATTTACGAACAGAGCTTATATTATCAGGTGATATTCCGCCTATGGCATATACAGGTACATCAACACTATAGCAGACATTGTGAAGAAAGTCAAGTCCCCGAGGAGCAAGTCCTTTCTTGCAGTCAGTCTCAAAAATATGACCTGCCGTTATATAATCGGCACCAAGCTTCCGGGCTTCCACGGCATCTTCAACAGAATGACACGAAACTCCTATACGGCAAAATTTTCTTTTGTCACCATCTGTAAGAGTGCGAAAGATCCCAAGCGGAAGATGTATACCGCCTGCTCCGAGAGCAATTGCCGCTTTCCAGTAATAATGAAGCACAAGCTCGGTTTTATTTCTGCATATTTCAGCCGCTCTTTCAGCAAGAGCGGTATATTCTTCTTCACTCAGATCCTTTTCACGCAGGATAATAAATTTCGGCCTTGCATCGGCTATAAGTTCAAGCTGTTCAAGAAAGCCGCCAGAACACAGCTTTCTCGCCGTAACACATACAATATCAGACATAAAGATAATCATTCAGCACAGGCTGAAGTCCCTCAGAAGACATATCATTATACATCTTTTCAAAGCTTCGGCTGTCGTTTATCTCAAACTGCTCGTCCCCCTCTGCAGCTTCATTTTCCTTTCCCGTGTACTTGCTTTCATGATCTCCGATACCCGTGGATACGCCTGCCGATACCTTTGTAGCAGCTATCTTTACAATACCGTTGCGGAATGTCTCGCTTTCCCGTGAGGATACGGTTATACCGCAAAACGGCAGAAATATCCTGTACGCGCAAAGTACCTGACAGAGCTGTTTTTCATGAACATCAAGAGGATCTATCCCCTCGTTATTGATTATGGGGCGAAGCCTCGGACAGGACAGTGATATCTCAGCCTGCGGATACTTTCTCTGCAAATAATAAACATGAAGCGCACTTGCAAGTGCGTCCTTTCTGAAATCGGAAAGCCCGAGCAGAGCCGAACAGGCAATACCTCTCATACCGCCCATCAAAGCACGCTCCTGAGCATCAAAGCGATACGGGAATACTCTCTTGTGTCCGAGAAGATGGAGCTGTTCATAGCGGTCACTGTTGTATGTTTCCTGAAACACAGTCACATAGTCGGCTCCGCATTCATGAAGATATCTGTATTCATCGGTGTTGAGAGGATATATCTCTATACCCACCATTCGGAAGTATTTACGGGCAAGCTTACAGGCTTCACCTATATACTCAACACCGCTCTGTGCACGGCTTTCGCCTGTGAGGATAAGTATCTCCTCCATGCCGCTGTCTGCGATGACCTTCATTTCATGCTCTATCTGCTCCATATCCAGCTTCATCCGCCTGATATCATTATAGCAGTTGAAACCGCAGTATACGCAGTAATTCTCACAGTAATTGGCAATATACAAGGGTGTGAAGAGATATACTGTATTTCCGAAGTGCTTTTGTGTTTCAAGTCTTGCCTTTTCTGCCATTTTCTCAAGAAACGGCTCCGCGGCAGGCGAAAGAAGTGCTTTGAAGTCCTCCACCGTGCATATCTCATGGCTCAGCGCTGCGTTTACGTCACGGGCAGTATACTGCGAATAATCGTAGTCATCCATTTCTGTAAGGACTTTTTCCATAATATCGGAGTTGATGTGCTCCATGCCCTCCATATATTCCATATGATCGGTACGCGACGACGGATCATTTTCAAGCTCATGCTTCTTTTTCAGTGCAGCTTCGGAGAGCTTGTCCGAGTCCACAAAATAATGATTTTCCATTGAATTACCCTCTTTATAAATTCAGTCTCTAAGGAAGCCCGTGAGTGTATCGGATGGTGAAGCCCCCCTTGTAAGTACTCTTCCGAGACCCGACAAATATGCCTTTCTGCCAGCTTCTATAGCCTGTCTGAATGCCTCCGCCATTACCGGGAGGTCGCCTGCCGTAGCAAGAGCAGTATTGGACATTACGGCAGCTGCACCCATTTCCATAGCCTCGCAGGCTTGTGAAGGTCTGCCGATACCTGCGTCAACTATTATGGGCAGGTCTATCTCGTCAATGAGTATCTGTATGAAATCCTTAGTCGCAAGCCCCTTATTTGAACCTATAGGAGAAGCAAGCGGCATTACGGAAGCCGCTCCCGCATTCACAAGGTCACGGGCTGTATTGAGGTCGGGATACATATAAGGCATTACGACAAAGCCTTCTTTGGCAAGTATCTCCGTAGCCCTTACAGTTTCCTGATTATCAGGAAGAAGATACTTCGTATCACGCATTATCTCTATCTTTACAAAATCGCCGCAGCCAAGCTCGCGGGCAAGCCTTGCTATTCGGACTGCTTCATCGGCATTCCTTGCACCCGAGGTATTGGGGAGCAATGTAACTCCCTCCGGAATATAGTCCAGAATATTCTCATGCTCCTTTGAATTTGTCCTTCTGACTGCAAGAGTAATGATCTCTGCACCTGCATACTTCACCGCAGCTTCAATAAGACTGAGAGAATATTTTCCCGAGCCGAGAATAAAACGCGAGGAGAACTCATGTCCTCCAATAATAAGCTTATCATCTTTCATTGCTATTACTCCTTAAACTTCATATTCGCCCGCAATTATCCTTATGATCGCATGAGCCTGATGCGCGGCACATATGAGTACCCTTGACGAGATAAGTCCCATACCATCGGCGATATCACTTACTCCGTCGCCGCACATATAAAAACGAGATGCTATCCGCTTTGTGGTTATCATATTTGACGGTGCAAGCCCTGCCATTCCCGAAGCAGAAACAAGGTACTTCTCGGGTATATTCTCAAGAACATAGTTAACAAGCATGGCTTTCTGATCTGCTTTATCGAAGGCTTCGGCAATAATGCTCTCATCTGACAGCAATTGCTTCATATTTTTCTCCGAGAGCCTTACACAGTCTTTCTTTATCTCACAATATGGCGCTATACGCTTCAATGTGTCGAAAAGTGCTTCTGTTTTGGGCTCACCGAGCTGCTCAGGGAAATATTGCTGACGATTAAGGTTTGATATATCAACTTTGTCAAAATCAATTATATGCAGCTTTCCTACTCCTGCCCTTGCAAGAGCGATCGCAGTATTCGAGCCGAGCCCTCCGAGTCCGCATACTGCGACCGAAGCGCTGCTCAGCTTTTCCTGAAGCTCTGCTCCGTGCCTTTCTGCAAGCGCCGCATACATCTCTTCCCTTGAAGGAATACTCATATCAGCCGCCTCCTACAAAACGGACGACCTCAACAACGTCGCCGTCTTTTAGTATGGTCTCGTCATACTTCACTTTCGGAACTATTTCTTCATTCAGCTCCACAGCGACCTGCTTAACGTTTATATTCATTTCGGACAATACTTCCGAAACGCTTTTTCCGTCCTTATCAAGTATTTCACCGTTTATCTTTACCATTCTGCTCACTCCCGATAAAAAAATTCAGGGAACCGTCAGACGCAGTTCCCTGAATGTATCTTCATCACATAACAGACTCCCTACGCTGGCGTTACCCAAATCAGGTCAAAGGGTCGAAGGGAATACCTTCCTCTCAGCCCGTAATGCGAGCTCCCCTGTTACACTTTTAATATTATATCACCTTGATATAAAAAAATCAAGTACTTTTTTCACGCTTCTTTATTTTCAGCACTTTTATCTACTAAAAAAGCAGCCTGTATTTTTTATACAGACTGCCTTGATAATTACATTTTTTGTCAGGTGCTTTCACATCTGCGGATAACCTTTGAAGGACAGGCTTCCATACATATGCCGCAGTTCGTGCACAGCCCGTAATTAATGGAAGCATGGAAGTTATTAACGATGATAGCCTCATTAGGACACTTTTTCTCGCATATCTTACAGCCGATACAGCCGTTTTTGCAGACAAGCTTGGTAGCCTTTCCGTTATCGCCCGATGAACACATAACGTCCATGCGCTTTGCGACAGGCTTTATAGAAATAAGCTGATTCGGACATACTGCCGCGCACTGTCCGCAGGCTCCGCATAATGCGGGATTGACCTTTGCTACTCCATTTATTATTTTTATAGCGTCGTGCTCGCACTCCTTTACGCAGTCGCCAAGACCGATACAGCCGTACTTGCACATACCGTTTCCGCCGTAAAAGCGCTTTACTGCCTTACATGACTGAACTCCGTCAAAAATGAAAGCTTTATCTGTAGCTTCACAGTCTCCGCTGCAATGTACCACGGCTGTCATTGGAACGACCTCCGCGGCAGCAGTTCCGAGGATCTCTGCTATCTTGCCTGCGGCTTCCGCACCGCCGGGACGGCATAAATTTGCAGCAGCGCCCTTTTGGATTATAGCAGCCGCATAGTCGGCACAGCCTGCAAATCCGCAGGCTCCGCAGTTTGCCTGCGGCAGGGATCCGCTTATTTTTTCTATTCTTTCATCGACCTTTACATAGAACACCTTAGCCGCAGCAGTGAGCAGTACACCTGCAAGAACTCCGCAGCCTCCGAGGATAAGTGCAGGAATTAAATAAGTCATTATCCCACCTCCTCAGTTAAACAGTCCCGAGAAGCCCATAAAGCTTACGGAAACTATAGAAGCCGCAATAAGCGTTGCAGGAACTCCCTTGAATGTCTCGGGGATATCCGCATACTCAAGCTTTTTACGGACTCCCGAGAAAATAACGAGTGCAAGCATGAAGCCAAGTCCGCCGCCGAGTGCGTTTATAACAGACTGACCAAAGCTATAGCCGTTGTCTATATTAAGGACTGTAACGCCAAGCACAGCACAGTTGGTGGTTATAAGCGGAAGATATACTCCCAGTGACTTGTAAAGTGCAGGAACGCATTTCTTGAGAAAATTCTCCACAAGCTGCACAAACAGCGCTATAACAAGGATGAATACAACGGTATCAAAGTATTCAAGATGATTCGGGACAAGTATACCGTGATGGATAGGATATGTTACAACTGTCGCACATATCATTACAAAAGTGACCGCAATTCCCATGCCCGAAGCGCTGTCAAGCTTTTTCGATACACCAAGGAAGGGACATATTCCCATAAATTTTGAAAGCACGAAATTGTCGGTAAGCATCGCCGAAAACATTATAACAAATATAGCTTTCACTGACAGTCACCTGCCTTTCCGCAGGCTTCCGCATTGGGACAGCCTTTGCAGCCAAGCTCCTGCGGCGGCTTTTTGTTTGACAGTTTATTGACAACTGCGATTATTACACCAAGTGTAAAGAATCCGCCCGCGGGCATTATAAACAGGAGCATAGGATCATCACTCAGCACAGGGAGAGTTATTCCCATCCATTTTCCCGAGCCTATTATCTCTCTGACAGAGCCCATAAGGAAAAGTGCAAGAGTAAAACCTATTCCCATTCCGATCGCGTCAAATGCCGAAGCTGTGACTCCGTTCTTGCTGGCAAACATTTCTGCTCTGCCGAATATGATACAGTTTACGGTGATAAGTGTGAGGTATATTCCGAGGCTGTCATAAAGACTCGGCACAAAGCCCTCAAGCAGGAAGCCGATAAGCGTTACAAAGCTTGCTATTACAACGATAAATGCAGGTATACGCACCTTATCGGGGATCACCTTTCTGAGTGCTGATATAACGATATTTGAGCCAAGAAGAACGAAAGTCGTGGCAAGTCCCATGCCTATTCCGTTGAGAGCCTGAGTAGTGACCGCAAGAGTCGGACACATTCCGAGAAGCATTACAAGTGTGGGATTTTCCTTGATGATGCCCTTTGTCAGCTCATTTGTAAGAGATATTTTCTTGTCAGCCACCGAGGATCGCCTCCTTGTTTTCATTATATGCATTAAGTGCAGTATCAACTGCGTGCTTCATTCCCTTTGAAGAAAAGGTTGCTCCGCTTATAGCGTCAAATTCATTCCGAGGATGCTTGAGTCCGTAGAACTGCTTGCGGAAATCCGCTTCATCACGCACCTTTGAGCCAAGACCCGGGGTTTCTCCCAGTGAAACAAATTCAATTCCCGAAATCGCACCGTTCTCGTCGATACCAACGAGGATATTTATTCCGTCCTTGACATAACCGTCGGAACAGACCTGTATAACAGTCTTTTTATCGGGTGTGACCGCAATCGTCTCAATGTCATCGAGCTTGCATTTCAGAGAAACTATCCTGCTTTCGGTCTTGCCGAAAAGAGATTCTACACAGGTGTTGAACTTCTGCGCCTTCTGTTCTTCTATCCTGTCTGCTGTGAGCTCATAAGCAAATACAAGCAGCAGTGAAGAAATAACACAGATAACCGTAAGCACGAGAGTAGGTTTTATCTTATCCTTCATTCTTTGCCGCCTCCTTCGCACCGAGCACCTTTGTTCTTGTAAGCTGCTCTATATAGGGAGTCAGCACATTCATGAGAAGTATGGAGAAAGACACACCCTCGGGATATGTACCGAAATGTCTGATAACAAAGGTGATGATACCGCATCCGAGACCGAATGCGATCTTACCCTTTGTTGTGATAGGCGTTGTTGCATAATCGGTAGCCATAAAAAAAGCACCGAGGAAAAGTCCGCCTGCAAGTATCTGGTATACAGGGTCTTCACCGCCGAGCCAGCTGAGCAGGAAAACACTTCCGATAAATGATATCGGTGCTGCCAGTGAGATTATCTTTCTGAACGCAAGATACAGTCCGCCGATAAGAAGTCCTAAAGCACAGACCTCTCCGAGACAGCCCCCTGTTTTACCTATGAAAAGATCAAGGTAAGACGGCACATTATCGCCGCTGCTTGCGAGTACAAGGGGAGTTGCCGAGGAAACAGCATCATAATTATATTCAAGCGGCTTTATCCAGTGTGACATCGACGGAAAGCTTACCATAAGCACGATACGTGCTGTAATGGCAGGATTTGCAAAATTCTGTCCTATTCCGCCGAAAAGCTGCTTTACAACAACGATAGCAACAAATGAACCTATGACGCCCATCCAGTAAGGAGCTGTGACAGGAAGATTCATGGCAAGCAGAAGACCCGTAACAACGGCTGAAAGATCGCTGATAGTATTTGAGCGCTTCATAAGAGAGCGGCAGAAATACTCGAAACAAACGCAGCTGCCGATACAAACGGCTGTAAGCGGTATAACTCTCATGCCGAAGAAGTACACAGCAGCTCCCCATGCAGGAAGCAGAGCTATTATAACATTCAGCATGATAGTAGAGGTTTTGGTATAATTTTCATCGTGCGGTGACGGTGAAACGATAAGTTTATCCATTAACGGTCAGTCTCCTTACTTTCTGGGGATAAGAGCTTTTGCAAGCTGATTTGTCTCCGCAAGCTTCCTGTTCGCAGGACATACGTAAGTACAGCTTCCGCAGTTCATACAAAGCATGACCTTAAGCTTTTTGAGCTCCTCAATGTCCTTTATCTTATAAGCCCTGTCAATTTCAGCAGGCATAAGCCCGAGAGGACATACTCTGACACAGCGTCCGCAGCGTATACAGCTCGAGGTCTGACGCTCATCATATTTATTAAAAGCAAGAAGCGCATTTGAGGTCTTTACAACAGGCATATCAATATCGGGAACACTCATTCCCATCATCGGACCGCCCGCAATAAGCTTTATTATGGAATCCACATCCGCTTTGCAGAATTCAAGGACAGACCTGAATGATGTTCCGATAACCGTACTGACGTTCTTAGGCTCTCTCACAGCATTTCCGTCAACAGTAAGTCTGCGGGTAACAAGAGGCATTCCAGTCTGCATATAACGGTAAAGAAAAGCGACTGTGGAAACATTCATTACTATTACGCCGACATCAGCGGGAAGGCTTCCTTCGTTGACAATTCTGCCTGTAGAATTGTATATAATCACTTTCTCGGCTCCCTGAGGATAAGCTGACGGCAGAGTTATGATGTCTATACTGTCGTCATTGTTAGCCATTTCCGTAAAGTTCTTTATAGCCTCAGGCTTATTTGACTCTATGGCAAGCTTTGCGGTCTTTATGCCGAGCTGAGATTTTACCATATTGATACCGTTTATTATATCCTCGGGATTTTCGATCATTTCACGATAATCCGCAGTAATATAAGGCTCACATTCGGCAGCGTTTATAATAAGCGTATCTATATCATTTTTGGGATTAAGCTTTATATGCGTCGGGAAGCCTGCACCGCCGAGTCCGCAGGCACCGCTCTCCCTAACAGCTTTTATAAAGCTTTCCTTATCAGTCACAACAGGCGGCTTTACTTCATCCGAAACAGTCTGCAAACCGTCACATTCTATCTCAATCATTTTACAGACGACACCCATAGCATTTCGATAATCAGCTATAGTCTTTACCTTGCCCGAAACTCCCGAATGTACGGGAGCACTGAAGGCTGCATCGGTATCACCTATTTTCTGTCCGACCTTGACCTCGTCTCCGACCTTCACAAGAGGCTGGCAGGGCGCACCCATAGTCATTGACATAGGGATACGGACGATATCGGGAACAGGAAATTGAACTGTTGCGCTGTTTTCCGTATTTTTACGGTGCTTCAGCTTTATTCCGTTCAGTTTTTTCATATAGATCTCCTTGAAAAGCAGAAAATCTGCAAATTAAAATGCATAATATTATGTAAAAAGTTGAGCAAAAAGCCCATACAATATAATTATATATTATTTCAAGGAAATATTCAAGAGGTTTTTACAAAAAAATAATATTCTGAGAACAAATTATATCATTAACAAACAAAACACCTGTTTTCGATAGAAAAAAGGATATATAAAAAGAATATCATTATAAAATAAAAACGCTCTTCCATAAAGAAAGAACGTACTTCACAAAAGTAAAAAAGCACCTGCGAACGCAAGTGCTTAGGAGAGGCGCCACCCAGATTTGAACTGGGGATCAGGGTGTTGCAGACCCACGCCTTACCACTTGGCTATAGCGCCGTCTTTGGAGCGGATTACGAGGCTCGAACTCGCTACCTCCACCTTGGCAAGGTGGCGC